>JBHJIX010000042.1:0-34053 GCA_050043025.1 Cohaesibacteraceae bacterium | reverse complement strand
CGGCCTGCACATTGTCAGACGCGACGTTGGAGGCAGAGCTGGTGCCACTCACCTGCTCACGCGATGTTCCGGCCAACTCGTTAAGCCGATCCACGGCACCGCCCATGGATTGCGTGTTCTCGGCCACCTGATCGAGCATGGCGGAGGACTGCTCACGGAAATCGGAGACCAGCTCGTCAACCCGGTGCTGGCGTTCGGCCTGGGCCTTGCGCTCCACATCAGCTTCCTCGCGCAAGCGAGCCCGCTCAATGGCATTGTCGCGGAACACAACAACGGCCTTGGCCATGCCACCAATTTCGTCGGTCGATTCAGCTGCCGAGAGATCGATCTCAAGATCGCCTTCAGCCAGCTTGGACATTGATTGTGAAAGCCCATTCACCCGGCGAACAATGTTGGATGAGACCGCGATCGAAAGCCACAGACCGCCAACGATCACCACGACCATCAACACTGCTTCAATGTAGAAGGTCATCGTGGACTTGGCTTCGTCAGTGTCGGCAAGATGCTCCAGATCCAGCAGCACCTGATATTCAATGTTGCGCAGCGCTTCGATGCGCGCGGTGCTGACAGCAACCCAGTCGGTTCCCGAAACGGAGCTAACATCCCCACCAAACGGCGCGGAACGAGCCACATCGCGATAGGTTTGGAAGGGGCCGGTGATGTCGGCTGACATCTCAGCTTCAAACGTCGCCTTCATGCTCGTCGTCGCCAGGCGATTGAAGTTGATGAAGTCGGTCTCCTGCATGCCCTGCAAGGTCAGCATGCGCGCGTAAACCTGTTCAGGAAAGGTGCCGGTTGAGAAACCGACAGCACCCATCGCGCGTTCCAGACCGGCCGCTTCCTTCGCTTCGATGATTGCGATGTAGGCTTCCACATGCTCCGTCATCGCACCGTCGGAGGCAAAATGCTCAATGCCTTCGGTCGCTACGATCAAATGGTGGATGGCATCGGTGTAGACTTCAGCCATCTGCGCCACGGTCGCCTGACCGGCATCCATTCGCGAGCGCATCTCATCAATCTTGCGCTCATCCTCAAGGATCGTCACCACATAGCCCGAAAAGGCTTCTTCGATGACATCCGACATGTTCAACAGCATCTCATCGATGGCGTGGTAGAGTGTGTCGGACTGGTCTCGAACGCCAGGCAACGTGTCGGCGAAGGCCGTGCCGCCCGAAGAGATGAAACCGGCGCTCTGGCCGCGCTCGCGCTGAAGCGAGTGAATCACATCGTTGAACGCTTCGGCTTTGTGCAGCAACAGCGTCATATCGCGGGCCGCACCCGCCTTGGTCCAGGCATTGACCAGAAGGAAGCCGGTCACAATCGTCAGCACCAGCATCGGCGCCAGGCTGGCAAGGAGAATACGGTGTTTAATCGACGGGGAGGACAGCAGTTTGAACATGGTAGACCCGCGTAAGTTGAATCGTTAGCCGGCAGCAACCATCTGCGGTCGATATTGAATAAGTGTTAAGCCGGAGCTTTAAACCCCCATAAACCATCACCGCGAACGCCGTTTTAAGCCCTTGGACGCTAAGCTTTTTTCCAAATTGGAATAGGTCCACACGCAGTGTCTCTGGCATCGATCCTAGAAAATCGCCTCCCTCGCAACCTTAGCGAGAAGGTGTTGCCGTTCGCCGAAAAGGTCGATCTGGCCCTGTCGGGAGATGGGGCTCGCTCGGTTGCAGCCCGCGCCGCGCTGCTGACCTTTGCCTTGCGCGTTTTCGCCGCCGTCCTGGCCTATGGCGGGCAGGTTATCCTGGCCCGCATGATGGGCGCTCATGAGTACGGCATCTACGCCATCATCTGGGTCTGGCTGGTGGTTCTGTCGGCCTTTGCCGGGCTTGGTTATCCGGTGGCCCTGCTGCGCTTCATTCCCGAACTGCACAAGTCTGGACGGCTGGCCGAGCTGCGCACCGTTATGGTGCGTGGCCCGCTGATCACCATTGGCCTGTGCACGCTGATTGCCGGCGCCGGCGTTGGTTTGGTCCTTCTCGTCCCGCACTGGTTCGACAACGCCCTTGTGATCCCCATCGTGCTTGCCGCCTTCTGCCTGCCGGTGCTCACCTTGGCAGACAACCAAAACGGCGTCGCGCAGGCTTTTGATTGGCCGGTCCTGGTCACCTTGCCGACGTTCATCGTGCGGCCCCTGTTCATTCTGGCCGTGTTCATTGCCATGACACTTGCCGGCGTCACGCCATCGGCATCAAGCGCCATGGTGGCCACCATTGTCGGCATCTGGGCGGCGGCTCTCGGCCAGCTTTTCATTGTCTGGCGACGTGTCCATTCGAAGATCGGTAAAGGGCCGATGGAAGGCCCGGTGAGCCCCTGGCTGAAGGCAGCTCTTCCCATGTTTCTGGTCGAAGGGATCGTCTACCTCATCCTGCACACCGATGTGATGGTGGCCGGCTGGATCGTTCCGCCCGATCAGGTGGCCATCTATTACGCGGCCGCCAAGACGCTCGTTTTGATGCACTTTGTGGCGTTCGCCATTCGCGTCGCCACCATGCACAAGATTGCCGAATATCACGCGCTGGGCGACCAGGTGCAGCTCGATCACACACTGGCCGACGCTTTGCGCTGGACCTTCTGGCCCTCGCTTGCCATCGCCGCCATGCTTGCCGTCAGCGGTGAGTTGATCCTGTCGCTGTGCGGTGCAGGCTTTGAAGACGGCATGATCTTCCTTGCCATCCTGCTTGTCGGTGTTGTTATCCGCGCCTCGGTCGGCCCTGCCGAAGGCATCCTGACCATGGCCGATCAGCAAACTGCCGCAGCCTGGATCTACGGCGCCGTGTTTGCCGTCAATCTCACGCTCAACTTGCTGCTGATCCCGACCATCGGCCTCATCGGCGCGGCCATCGCCACCGCAACCGCCATGGCGCTTGAAGCGTTGCTTCTGGTTTTGGCCGTCAGGCGGCATCTGGGCGTGACGAGCTTCATCGCGTTTGCCGGAAGACTGCGCGCCGTACCGCCAGCTCAAGGCGCACCCGCCGAATGAACAGCATCACACCCTTTGTGACAGGAAAGCCGCTGCCGTCAGGTGGGATGTCTGCGTCCGTGCAAGAACGGCCGCTGGAACCAAATCTCTTCTTCCAGCCTGCCATGTTGGACGTGGCGCTCGAACATCTGGCGCCAGAGGGCGTGGTACCCGTTCACGGCGTGCCCATTCATGTGGCCAGGGGCCGGTACGGGCCGTTGCCGACCCCCACACCCTTGATGGTTTGGCATCACCCCTACTCCATGGTCGGCCTGCCGCTGAGCACCGAGGCCAATCCGCCAGCTGATCTGGAACGACTGGCCGCAGCCATCACGGGAACCTTTCGCGGTCGATCCGTGCTTCTCATGCCGCGCCTGCGCACGGATGGTCCGTTTTGGCCGATCTTCCGCAGTTGGCTGGAAAAAACCGGCCGCCGCTATGCTGTCCTGGAGGAGTATGACCGGGCTGGCCATCGCTTCGATGCGGACGACCCGACACGTTTGGACGAACTCAGAAGCAAGAAAAGCGCAAGCGCAATTCGCTCCAAACGGCGCAAGCTGGAAAAGCTGGGGGTGCTACTCCACACAACGGCAACCCATGGAAATGGGCTAAGGCAAGCCATCGACGAGTTCCTCGACGTGGAAGCCTCGGGCTGGAAAGGAAGCGCCGGTACGGCCATGAAGACGGCAGGGCATGCGTCCTTCATCCATAATATGGTCAAACGGCTTTCAGAAGCGAAGCGCGTTCGCGTCGACATTAAAAAGCTCGATGACAGACCAATTGCCGGAACAGTGTTCTTGCGCGATGGCAGCGACAACCAACCGATTTGGATGTCATGGAAGATCGCCTATGAAGAGCGCTACGCGGCACAAACCCCAGGCAACCTGGTTCTGTATGAGGTGACCGAACAATTGATGGCGGGCGCACGCCAGCGAGGAACGTCCATCGCCTTCGATAGCCTGACTGCCCCCGACAGTGTGGTGTTCAATCGTCTCTGGCCGAAGCAACGCTGGCACTTAGCCGATGTTCTGGTCGATCTCCAGCCAGGTGGCAGCACGGCGTTCGGGCCCATCCTAATGGCCGAGCGGGCGCGGCTGAAAGCAGGGGCCGCGGCCAGATCGGCCCGCGACATGGTGCGGGCAGCCCTGCGCAAAAGGCGTTAGGCTTCTCCCTTCAACAGCCGCCGGATGATCTTGCCAGTCGTCGTCATCGGCAAGCTCTCCACAAATCGGATATCGCGGGGGTATTCATGCGCCGCCAGCGATCCGCGCACATGCTGGCGCAACGTTTCGGCCAGTGCGTTTGATGGTTCATAGCCATCGCGCAGCACCACAAAGGCCCGCACGATCTCGGTGCGCAGAGCGTCCGGCACACCGATTACCGCCGCCATCGCCACCGCTGGATGGGCCGTCAAACAGTCCTCGATCTCTCCAGGGCCAATCCGATGCCCCGATGATGTGACGACATCATCATCACGGCCCAGGAACCAGATAAAGCCATCCCCATCGCGCTCAGCCATATCGCCGGTCATCAATAGCTGGCCCATCGTTGGCGAGTGAAGAAACTTGCGCGTCGTCGCTGCTTTCGCCTTCCAATAGCCCAGAAAGGCCACCGGGTCGGGCATACGAACAGCGATTTCGCCGGTCTCGCCATCCGATGTTTCCGTGCCATCCTCGCGTACAATCACCACATCATGGCCGGGCACCGGAACGCCCGTGGCTCCAGCGCGGGTGACCCCATGGTGCTCAGCTGACCCCAAAATCAGGTTGCCCTCCGTCTGCCCAAAGGCCTCAGAGATCGCAAAACCGAGCGCCTGTTGCGCCCACACATAGGTCTCCCGCCCCAGCGCTTCGCCTGCCGACATCACCGACCGCAAACCGATACCAGCCACCTGATCAACACCGCACTCCGCGCGGATCATCTTCAGTGCCGTTGGCGGGATGAAGGCATGGCTTACCTGCCGCGCCGCCATCATGGCGACAGTCGCAGCAGGATCAAACCGTCCCGATTGCGGCCAAGCTACCACCGGGCAACCAAGGGCAAGTGCCGGGAACAGCAAGTTCAAAAGACCGCCTGCCCAGGCCCAGTCCGCCGGCGTGTAGAACAGATCATCGGGCGATATCGAACCACCATGGGAAAACAAAAACCCCGGCCCGTGGCCCCAAAGTACGCGGTGACCATGCAGCGCGCCCTTAGCGGCACCGGTCGTCCCGGATGTGTAGATCATCAAGGCTGGATCATCTGGCCCGGTTTCAGCGGGCGGCACCGCATCGCCCTTAGCCGCCAGAATGTCCTCATAGCCGAGTGCACCGCCGGACGGACCGTCCAGACAGATGGTGTGCTCCAGATCCGGCAAACCACCCTCAATGGCGGCAAGCCCCGCCAGCCCTTGCGCGGAGACAAAGGCAAACCGTGCACCGGAATCGCGCATGCGATGGGCCAGCGCATCACGGCCATAGCGCTCCGACAGGGGCACACTCACCAGGCCGAGCCGCAAGATCGCAGCCTGGACGATAAGCGTACGCACGCCCTGCGGTGCGATCACCGCAACCCGTTCACCGCGCCGGGCGCCCAGCGCCAGCAACGCGCCGGAAAGACGCGCCGCCTCATCTACAACGACGCCAAAGGACGTGGCCTCGCCAGTGTTGCCATCAAGGATCGCCGGCGCATCGGGGTTGGCGGCTGCAGGCGCATCAGCGATCTGCGCGCCCATGTTAAGCCGGTCAGGCACCACCCAGCGAAAGCGTGAGCGCACATCCTCGTAACGCCCTTTTAAATCGAACTGCATAGGATCACTCTAGTCCCTGCCCAGCGGCCCGTCTTCGCCGGTCTCATCTGAAGCTGGGTCTTCTGGTCGCTCGTTCCTGGGCGGGGACGATTTTGCCAAAGGCGCAGGTGCCGGAACGGTCGTGACACCGCCAGCGGTCATCGCCGTGCGGTCCGGGCCGTCGCCGGTCGCGCTGGTCGGTGCCGATCCGCCCAGCCCTTCGGGCGGTGCGACGCCAGCCTTGGCAAGAACCTCCATCACACTGTCCAAATTTCGGATCGTCACATCCGACTGGGCGAACGGAATTTCGATGCCCTCTTCCTTGAAGCGCCGAAAGATCTCGAAGCGGATGTCGGAGCGCACGCCATAGCCATTGCCGACATCGGCAAGATAGGCAAACAGCATGAAATCGAGCGAGCTGGCGCCAAACTCGATGAAGAAGGCCGCCGGTTCAGGATAGCTCAGCGTCATCTCGTGGGCGTTGGCGACCTCCAGCAGGATCGCTTTCACCTGCTCGGGATCACTGTCATAGCCGACACCCACCGGGATATCGATACGTCCCAGCGTGTCGCGATGGACCCTATTCTTCACCGTGCCGGCAATGAAGTCAGAGTTCGGGATGAGCACCGTTGCCCGGTCAAAAGTCTGGATCTCCGTCGCGCGCACATTGATGCGTTTGACGATGCCCTGCTCCTCGCCAACCACAATCCAGTCACCGGCCTTAAAAGGGCGCTCGGCAAGAAGAATGAGCCCGGACACGAAGTTCGACACGATCGATTGCAGGCCAAAACCGATACCGACCGAGAGAGCACCGGCAACCAGCGCTACATTCTCAAGATTGAGCCCCAGATAGGAAAGGCCAATCACCGCCGCAATGATAACGCCGGTATAGCCAACAGCGGTACGGATGGAGGATTTCAGACCGACATCGATAGAGGTCTGCGGCAGGTACCGGTTCTCAAGCCAACCCTGCACGCCGCGTGTGACGACGATGCCGACAAAAATCAGCGCCAGGGCAATCAGCACGGACGAGAGCGAGAAGGAGAAGCCACCAATTTCAATACCGGTGAAGACCTGGCCAAAAATGTCGGTGAAGCGCCCTGTTTCCACGCCGAAGGGGGCGATGATCAGCGAGGCGGCAGAAAGCAGCAGAAACAGCTTAATAGCGCCCGACAGAAGCACGCCGAACTGCCCCATACCGTTGGCGGTAAGGCCTATATTGCTCTTGGCCCAACCGGCCGTGCGCTCATTGCCCTGAAAGGCAGCATTTGTGGCATGCTCGACCAGGTTGGAGCCCAAATGGAGCACCACCAGCACAACCGAGGTCCAGACCAGCCGGTCCACCAGAAACGCAGCAAAAGCCAGAAACCCAAGAAGCTGCGCGCCCATAACGGCAAACGCTGAAAGCGCGGCGATGGGGATCGTCCAACGCCAGATGATCTGAACCAGCGGTTTGCGATCTTCTTCGTCGGGATGCTCCACCCCGCGCAGCAGGGCACGCGTGCCGCCCAGTATGGCCAGTGCTGCCACCAGCACCGGCACCGCTTCGGCCAACTGCAACACTGGCAGGGGCGCGATAAAGACAGCGGCCAGCGTGCGCAAAAGCTCTCCGGCGGCATAAACGAAAGCCGCCAGGCGGAAGTATCTTGCAGCCCGACCCGCCTGGGCGTCAGCCACCGGAACCATGCGCCATGTTGGCCGTCCGGGCGCCAACAGCGCACCGATGATACCACTGATGAGGAAGTAAAGGACGACGTTGAGGGCAACAGCGTCAAACAGATGTGTGGCACGCAACGAAAGCCCGCCAACGCTGTCGAGCGCGACGCGCAGCAGCGCAAACCCGATGGCCGGCACACCAGCACTGATGACGATCAGACGGATTGCCGCGAACACTCTTTCCAGCGGCTTAGGCGTGCGTTCGGGAGCGCGCGCCACACGGCGCAGCGCAACACGCCGAAGTGGCACGGCCAGTACCAGAAGACCAACAAACAGTGCGGCCAAGCCGACCAGAGCGGAGCGAGTGGCCCGGTCCCGCACGCTGACATAGCTTTGGCGAACCAGATTGGTGAAGGCGCTGACCGTTGATGGCAAATCACGCAGGCCATCCTGCCAAAGCTGTGGGTCGACCAATGATGAGGTGCGCGAGAACAACTGGTCGGCAAACACAGAAGCACGCCGCTGTGTGACCCGGTCGATCAGATTGGTCGCACGGCCAAGCAGCAACTGTGCTGGCTGGGACCGCGCTTCAAGGTTGAGGATGAGCTGCCGTTGCGCCTGGATTTCCGGCGTTTCAACCAAGGTTTCCGTCTCGGTCGTCAGGCCTTCCAGAAGCGTGCGCGCCTCTTCTAGGCGAGGCGACAGCTCTTGCAGAAAGGCGCCCAAATCACCGCGGACGTTGGCGGTCTGGTCACGCAACTGGCCCAGAGCATCGAGCGAAATGACCTCAAGCCCAAGATCTTCTTCAACAAGATCAAGCACCGACGACCAGACTGAAAACTGGCGCTCGGTCTCTTCATCAAGCGGTTCAGGCACCAGCACCACCTCGTCTGAAGAGGTCGCGTCGGACGCCTCCGCTTCGACAACGGAGGTCACATCAGCCGAGGTCGCTGGGGTGTTTCCAGAACCTGTATCGGTTTGCGCGATTGCCGGCGACGGCCCGGCTGCCACAAGCCAGGACAGGGCAAGCACGGCAAGAAGCTTAGCAATCAGGCGGCTAGACCCCGGCGATGGCGGTTTAGGCCGTTTCATCAGGCGCCAGGCTCCGACCATTGACCGACCTGAGGCAGGACAGGACCGGTTTCCTCCGCGCCCAGGCGGCGAGCGACCATATCGATCTCAACGAGCGCCCCAACGGCAAGGCCTGTCACACCAATGGTGGTGCGCGCCGGCCTTCGGTCCGCTGGAAAGTAGGTCTGATAGGTCGTGTTGAACATGGCGTAGTCACGCTCAAACTGCGTGAGGTAGCACCGGCACTGCACGACATGGGAAAGATCAAGTGACAGGCCTGCCAACACGATCTCCAGATTGCGCATTACCGCATGCGTTTGCGCCTCGATACCGTCCGGCAGTGGAGCGTCGGGAGCGTCGGGATCGGTTGGCCTCAGGCCCGTCAGCAGTACCCCGCCCCCCGCTTCAACAGCATGGGAAAAGGGCGCAACCGGACGTGCCGCGCCATGGATCATGTGAAACTGCGGATCGTTGCTCATTGCGCTGTCTTAGGAGCGATGCCGCCGGCTGGCAACACGCAGGATGCTCGCGGCGTTGATGATCCATTTAGCCGGTTTTTTGCTGCTCGGATGCTTGATCGTCCGGCAGCTTGTCGGCGTCGCCGTCATTATCATCCTCAGAGGCAGCGTTAACCTCCTCAGAGCTAGCCTGGATGTTGTTGCCAGGCCCATTTTCGTTTCGGAATTCGCTTTCGGGCGCATCGGGTTCAGCAGTCTGGTCGGACGGCTGGGCATCATCAGCAGCGCCGTCATCCAGCGCCTCATTGTCATTGGATTCAGCGTGCACGGCGCTTGGCGACAAGATGCTACCCACCTTGTCGGCATAAACAACGCCGGTCAGTTCACCCTCATCGCTGATCACCGGCACAGGATGATCGGTATCGAGAACCGCTGGAAGCACCTCTTCAATTGAGCTTGAGGCATCGACCCGGTGGCTTTCGTCGGCCAGGTCGGCGAGTGAACTATCGTCCGACGAGGCCACGGCATCGGCCAGCTTGTCCTCTGTCACAAGGCCCAGATAGCTGCCCGTCGGCCCGACGACATAGCCCACATCCTCGCCCGAGCGACGCATAGCATCGAGGGCATTCTGAAGGTTTTCATCAGTTAGACGCAGTTTTGGCGGCTGGGTGACGACATCAACGGTCAGAACGCGGGCCCGGTTCACATCGCGCACAAAGTCGGCAACGTAATCGTCAGCCGGATGCATCAGAATCTCGGCTGGCGTGCCCACCTGGCTGAGAACGCCATCCTTCAGGATCGCAATCTTGTCGCCGATTTTCAGCGCCTCATCGAGATCGTGGGTGATGAAGACAATCGTTTTCTTGAACTGGTCCTGCAGATCAACAAGCTGGTCCTGCATCTGCGAGCGGATGAGCGGGTCAAGCGCTGAGAAAGCCTCGTCCATCAGCAGGATATCGGCATCGGTGGCCAGCGCCCGAGCCAGGCCGACACGCTGTTGCATCCCGCCAGAAAGCTGGGCTGGAAACTGATCCTCATAACCATCCAGCCCAACCCGGGCAATCCAGGTGCGCGCGCGCTCATGACGCTCATCAACGCCAACATTCTGCACTTCCAGCCCATAGGCGACATTGTCGAGGACCGTGCGATGCGGGAACAGGCCAAAGCGTTGGAACACCATCGACATGCGCTTGCGGCGATACTTCTCCAGCTCGCGTACCGAAAGCCGCAGCACATCCTCACCATCGACAACGATTTTACCCGCCGTCGGATCGATGAGCCGGTTGAAGTGGCGGATCAGGGTCGATTTGCCTGAGCCCGACAGACCCAAGATGACAAAGATCTCGCCTTCCTCGATGGAAAGCGAAACATCGCTCAGACCAAGCGTGTGCCCGGTCTCGGCCAAAAGCTCCGTCTTGCCCATACCGGCTTTCACCTTGCGCAAGGCAACCTTGGGCGTCGGACCAAAAATCTTGGTGACGTTTTCAACGCTGATAAGGGCCACAGGAACTCCTGAACTGGTGACGAGGAACGAGCAGCGAGCCTAATGCCCGCTCGCCCGATAGGCCTGCATACGCGCCCCATAGGCCTGTGTGATCCGATCAAAAACAATGGCCAGCACCACAATCGCCAATCCGCCCAAAAGCCCGCGCCCCGGATCGTTGCGCTGAAGGCCCAAAAGCACCGTTTCACCAACACCGCGCGCGCCGATCATGGAAGCAATCACCACCATGGCCAGAGCCATCATTGTGGTCTGGTTCACGCCCTGCATGATGGAAGGCAGCGCCAAAGGCAGCTGGACATCTTTAAGGAGCTGGAAGCGCGTTGCGCCAAAGGCGCGGCCGGCCTCCACCACCTCCCGGTCAACCTGGCGGATGCCAAGGTCCGTCAGGCGGATGAGCGGCGGCACGGCGTAAATCACCGTGGCGAGGATCGCCGGCACCTTGCCAAGGCCAAACAACATCACCGCCGGAATGAGATAGACGAAGCTGGGGATCGTCTGCATCAGATCAAGAAGCGGATTGATCGCGCTGCGCAGAAGATTGGAGCGTGCAATCACCACACCCACCGGCACCCCGATCACCACCGAAATGACGATCGAAACCAGCATGATGGCGATGGTCTGCATTGCCTGATCCCACAGATCAAACGCGCCGATGATATACATCGCAACGCCCATACCGATCACCAGCAGGAGTTTGCGGCTCGCCGAATAGGCAATCAGCATGATGAGCGCGATGATCTGAAGTTCTTGAGACCACAGCCATTCCATCGGCCGCATACTTGACTCGACAACAACCACCGCGTAACGCGACTGCGCTCACAAAGCAGCCTCAATGGCAAAGACCGCGCCCGTGAGGACGCGGTTTTTCCAGATCAGGTGAGCAAACAGGCTGATCAGACCGCCAAAAACGACGAGCAATACCCATTCAGGCTCGGTACGACCGAGCAACAACCGCTCGATCCACACCAGAACCATCAAAATGGCATTGGAGAACGCCTCAAACTGATCACCGTATGCAATGACCAGAAACTCGATGAAATCATTCGTCGAGCGGCGCACCATGCGACCAAGATCGATAAAGATACCGTTCCACTCAAGCTCAGACAGCATGCCGGACCAAGCCTTTATTCGTTACACGCAACACATTGTACCGATGGGTGGACGGCGCTAAAGCGCCGCCCGTACACGGGCCGCCACATCGGCAGGCACCCAGGCTTCCCAATCGCTGGTCGTTTCCAGGAAATTTGCCGCTGCCTCGTCGGCATCGGCATCATTGTCCTGCATGTAGGCGACCGCCTGCGAGGTGGAAAGCGTTGTGGTTTCGTAGTTCTGCAACAGCTCGGCCAAAGCCGGCGCAGCATCTACGAATTCCATGTTCGCCCCCACATGCACCGGTGAGGAGGGGTAAGCGGTCGCGCGGGTTGGCTCTTCAGCCTCACGCATTTCATCCCAAATAGCTTGGTCGAAGGGTTCCTCTTCAAGCTGGATCAGATCATCACCGATCTGGCCGAAAAGACCCGTTGGCGCCCAGTAGTAGAACACCACCGGCCGCTCACGGCGCACGCGGGAGATAATGTCAGCGGCCATCGCGCCGCCCGAACCGGGACGGAAATTGGTGTAGAGATCCTCAAGCCCATAGGCGATGAGCTTCTGGGAGTTGATCACCTCACACACCCAGCCGGCCACGCAGTTGTAGAACCGACCTTTGCCGGGCTCTTCAGGATCTTCGAACAGTTCCGCATAGCGCGCCAGATCCTGCGGCGTGCGCAGATCAGGCGCTGGCGCGTCCGGGCCTTCCACCAGATAGCGCGGCACAAACCAGCCTTCGAGCGCCGCCGGGAAGTTGGGGCCAAGATCGGCAATCGTGCCGGCATCCAGCCCTTCCTGCCAGGCAGGTGGTGGGTTGGCTGTCCAGATTTCCATATTGGCATCCAGATCGCCGCGCGCCAGGCCGGTAAAGCCAGCCAGCGTCTCAACGGGCAACACTTCCACTTCACAGCCATAGCCTTCGCGCATAATCAGCGCGACCACCTCGGTGTGAAAGGCGTGAGATTCATAACCAAGACCGGCCATATTCACTGGACGGTCGATCGGACATTCCTGCGCGGCGGCAGGGACAACAGAGAAGGCTGAGACAGCCGTAAGGGTCGCAAGGCCAAGGCCTGCGGCGTAAAGCGCTTTCATGGGGTTTGTGCTCCCTAAGTGGCAGTGCGCGCGGGCGGGATGTGACGGGCCCTCATTGGCGGGTCACCTCCACGCGCTTCCATGACGCTCACCATAAGGGGTCACGGCCTTGAGTCCACCCGCCAAGCGAGAAAAGCTAAGTGACGTTACGGAAGATTGCTGAGGAAGCTGCCAGTCTGGTGACACTTGGGCACCCAAAGTCTGAAACAAGCCCGCGATCTAGCGGCCAATTTCTCCGTTCGGGACCGCAATATCAAAAGACCAGGCAGAATGCTCAAAGGCCTCAGCGCCGAGTCCATTTTCGATCACCAGTTAAGAGGACGGCTCGGCAGTCATCGAAGTCCGAGAACTAGGTCTGCCCAACGCTAAGCAAATCGGTCGCCGGCGGCCCTAATGAGCTCGAGCGCTCGAGCGTATGTGGCAGCACCAGGAGAATGGCCCGAGCCAAAATGGTCTTCATGAATCCCAATGATCTTCAGCGGAAAACGCTCAAGCCCTAATATTCGCGCAATACAGAACCTGTGGTCTCCGTGCTCAGTTTTGCAAATTGAGCCAGAAGCGTCGATCATACCTGTGGCTTCATAACCTCCGTTTGGGTCATCATAACCATTTATCCGCATGGAATGGACAAGCGCAGTTACATAGCCACGAAGAAACTCCAAAACAGCGTCCTCATCTCTAAGTCTTACACGCTTGTATCTCGCTTCGCCTTTTTGTTTGACGTCGGCGACCATCTCTCGATACCAGACTGTTTCCTTTACATTTCCGTCGGCCTCGATGAAATCGACCAACTTAATGTATCTCGAATTCTCTTCAATTTTGGGAAGATCGTTGATGGATGAATGCGAGATCACGAACGGTTCACGCGCCTTGATAAAGGGACGCGTGTAGTCGACGATGAATTTTGGATACTGCCGCTTCATGGCCGTGATTTTTCGGACGGCAACAGGGTGCATTGATCCTGCGTGGTAGTGAACCTTCCGCGGATCTATCCAAACAACAGCTTCAACTCCGGCTTTTTTGATGAATTCTCTTTGACGCATGCAATCGCTTCTCACGGAGAGGTAAGCACATGTCAAAGGCACACGGCACGAAGGTTGTCTAGCCGCCTATCCAATGCTGACTTGCCGTCCAACCGGAAGCTTGGATCGATAAGGCTTTTTCGATCAATTGTTTAGGTGGATCCGCCTCTGCTGGAACCGATGGAAGTGCATAAAGAATCGGGCAGCTTGGCGTTTCAGTCAGCGGTTTGGGACGATCGACCCAAAATTGAGCTGGCGGCGTCTTACAAAACCGCCGCTTACATTCTGAGACAGACGGCTGCACATCACCGCAAAAAACCAAATCGCATAGTTAACCGGAAAGGAAGATATCAGCCACGGACGAGTGCTTTATTTGCACCTTTGACTTTATGGCTCTCAACTGGGTGATAACGACCAGAACGTTTTAATGGTGCCCCTGGCCAGACTCGAACTGGCACTCCTTTTGGGAACTCGATTTTGAATCGAGCGCGTCTACCAATTCCGCCACAGGGGCAGGCGGGCTGGATCAGCCGGTGCGGCGGACCATAGCCAGGAAACCCTTCCCGTCAATCCTGTTTGTGCCTTGTTTCCCGGCCACAGCATCATTCGCGTAACCTGCTGTCAGCCTTTGCATGCTAGGAGGCGGCCCAGAACCGAACCAGCACCATCGCAACCAAGCCTTCGACGTCCAAGCCATCGACCCCATGACTGATGCCACCACTGCCAGCACACCGCTTTCGCAAACCGCCTTCGATCGGATCGATTCGGTGCTTGAGGATGCCGTCGCTGGTGGGGCCGAGCGGCTAAGCCTGGAGAGCCTGGCGGACGCGCTGAAGGAACGCGCCTTCGGCATGATGCTGCTGGCTTTAGCGCTGCCTTGCTGCCTGCCCTTTGTCTACCTCATCCCACAGATCGTGGCGCTGCCCATGCTGGTGCTCACCGGCCAAATGGCAGCTGGCCGGCACGTGCCCTGGCTGCCAGAGAAGCTGAAAACCCGTGACTTCGATATCGCCGCTATGCGCGACGTCGTCGGTCGCGGCAAGCGCTGGTTCGGCTGGGCTGAACACATCGCCCGCCCCCGCCTTCTGGCCATCTCCGGCCCACGCGCAAGCCGTATCATCGGCGCCCTTCTGCTGGTCCCCTGTGCCTCGATCCTGGTGCCACTGCCCTCCACCAACACCATTCCAGGCATCGGCGTCGCCATCGCCTCCATCGGCCTCATCGAACGCGATGGTCTGCTGATCCTTGCCGGTCTTGTCATAGGCCTTTTGTGGGTGGCGTTTTTGGTTGTTTCGGCACCGCTCCTCGCCGTCTGGCTGCTTGGCTTTTTCGGCTGACCGACAAGCCCGTTGACACCGGCACCCTTTGTCCAGTTGATGCCGGGCATGCAAACCAGCGCTTCCTCCTCCCTCCCCGATCTCTATCCAGCAGGGTCCGTTCAGGCCCGCGCCGCGATCTTCATCGCGCTCGCCGCCGCCATCATTCTGGCCATCGCCTGGGCCTTCCAACTGATCGGCGATTTCACCCCGTGCAAGCTGTGCCTGGAACAGCGCGAGGGTTACTACACGGCCATACCCTTGCTGATGCTCGCGGCGCTCTCAGCCGTGCGGCGTTGGCCGGCCTGCTTGACGCGTGGGCTCTTGGTGCTTGCTGGGTTGATGTTCGCCACCTCCATGGTGACCGGCATCTTTCAGGCCGGCGCGGAATGGGGCTGGTGGCTTGGACCCAATGACTGCGGCACAAGCGGTGGGCCGACGGTATCAGCCGGCAGCCTCCTGGACGAGTTGGAGGAAACGACCATAATCTTCTGCGATGAGGCCGCGTTGCGCGTCCTTGGCCTGTCCTTTGCCGGCTGGAACGTCATTGCGGCGGCAGGGTTGATGAAGGCAAGCTTGGGTGCAGCCTTTGTGCCGGGCGAATTGTCCACAAACGACGGCTAGCGCGAAATGCTGGGGTTATGGGTCCAGCTCAGTATCCCAGTAGAGGAAGTCCATCCAGCTTTCGTGCAGATAGTTGGGCGGGAACTGCCGGCCATTGGTTTGCAGATCGTGCACGGTTGGCTGGAACGGCGCCTGCACCGGCTCCATACCGGCCACCTTCGGCATCTTGCCGCCCTTCTTCAAATTGCACGGCGAGCAGGCGGTGACGATGTTTTCCCACGTCGTCTGACCGCCACGAGACCGCGGAATGAGATGGTCGAAGGTTAGGTCTTCGGTCGAGCCGCAATACTGGCAGGCGAACCGGTCGCGCAGGAAAACGTTGAACCGGGTAAACGCCGGATTGCGCTGCGGCTTCACATAGGTTTTGAGCGAAACCACACTTGGCAGCCGGAACTCCGTCGTCGGGCTGTGAACCTTGGTCTCATACTCCGAGAGAATGTTCACGCGCTCCAGGAAAACGGCCTTCACCGCCTCCTGCCAGGGCCAAAGCGACAGTGGGTAATAGGAAAGCGGCCTGAAATCTGCATTGAGCACAAGCGCCGGACAAGCCTCCGGTTTCATACCCGATTGCTTGGTTTGGTTCCCGCCATGTGACACGGCTACTGTCAAACGTGGCTCCCGAAGTCGATTCGCGTCCGCACGTTACGCATGGGTTGTATGTATAGCGACTATGTCAGCGATGTGAAGGTGCAGAAACAAAGCGCCCACAAGCGGTTAAACCGGTATTTCCCGGCAGTTGGGCGGTAAAAGCCTAGACGGCAATTCCCGATCGGCCATCATGCACATGAGCGTGATAGGCCCACAAAAGGCGGGCCGCGACACCCCGCCAGGGCGACCAGATTTCCGCCCGTTCCGTGAGCGCATCGGCGGTCAGTCGCTCCTCAAACCCGAGCGCCCAGGCGGCCGCCTTTTGCAGCGCAAGGTCGCCAGCGGGCATGGTGTCGGCATCTCCGAGGCAGAAAAGCACATAGATCTGCGCGGTCCATGGCCCGATGCCAGAGATTTGCACCAGCGCTTCTTCGATCTCGGCAACTGGCATCGCGTTGAGTTTCTCGAAGGTACCCTCGTCCGGCAAACTGGCCGCAATCGCTCGCAGAGTCCGCTGTTTGGGACGGGAAAGGCCACAGGCTTTCAGCGCTTCATCATCCGCTTCGGCAAAGAGATGGGGCTCCAAAGCGCCGAGCGTATCGGTTGTTCGCGCGGTGATGGCCTTGGCGCTTGCGACGGATACCTGCTGCGCAATCACGATGCGCGCAAGCCCAGCAAAATCGGGCGTTGAGCGCCGCAGCGGCACATGCTCCACGACGTCAAGCGCGTGATGCAGGTCCGGATCGATGGCGCGCAAATGCATCAGCCCCTCGACCACATCGTCATCGCATTCTATGCACCGCCGCATGGTTGGCTCTGCTCCCAAACTCCGTTTCGCGCCCAGCCCCAATGGCTATCTGCATTTGGGGCACGCGTTAAGCGCCCTCGTGGTCGATGATTGGGCGAAGGCGCTCCGCGGAACGTTTCTGTTGCGCATCGAAGACACCGATCTCTCGCGTCGCCGATCGGAGTTTGTCCATGCGATTTATGAGGATTTGGAGTGGCTTGGCCTGTCCTGGGAAGAGCCAGTGCTCATGCAATCGGAGCATCTTTCCCGGTATGGGGATGCCATCGATCAACTCGTTTCAGACGGCCTGGCCTACCCGGCTCCCGCGTCGCGGTCTGAGATCAATCGCGCCGTGGCAGAGCATGAGGCATCGGGCAAATCCTGGCCTCGGGATCCCGACGGCGGGCCACTTTACCCCTTCGCCGACCGTGATAAAGAGGCCAAGAGAGCGGAGCGGAACCACGAGCGAAACGCACCGGTCCGGGACGGTCCAGCAGCGGGACGGGGTTCCGATTCCGGACCGAGCCGTCTCGATATGGACGCTGCACTGGCCCGCATTGGACCCTCGCCGCTCACCGTTCAGACAATGGCCGACCCAACTGCCGACCCGGTAACCGAAAATCTCGACCCATCGGTCTGGGGCGACGTGCTTCTGCGCGGACGGGATAGACCGGCGACCTATCATCTGGCCGTAGTGCTCGATGATGCGTTTCAGGGCATCACCCATGTCGTGCGCGGCAAGGACATTGAACCGGCAACGTCTCTTCATCGCCTGCTGCAAGAGCTGCTCGGTCTGCCGACTCCGATCTACCATCATCACCACCTCATCATGGGTCGCGACGGTCGCAAGCTGTCGAAGTCAGAAGGCGCGAAGAGCCTGCGCAACCTTCGTCGAAACGGCCTTTCGGCGGCCGAGGCAATCGACCTTGCTAGAAGCGGATAGGCGGTAGTTGGCCGAGAGGAACGGGCCCGATCTGCACACGCCCACGCTGCACGACAAGCGGAAGCTCGGTCGCCGGGTCCTCGCCGATGGTCGTCTGGCGGCCAAAAAAACTCGCGCCAGCGGTGATTGCGCTGGCGCTGCCGCCGGCATCAAAGCCCATCAACTCCACAAGCGCTGGCACGTCATTGGTTGCGATCGCACCATCGAAGGTCAGCGCCCCGTCGGTTGCAAGCTGAAGATCGCCATCCAGATTGATCGCGTGAGCGTCAAGCCGCAGGCGCGTCTCCAGACCCTCCACCGTTCCTGATCGACCAACCCAGTCACGCAGGGCGCCGCCGAGAGACCGGGCGCGAACGGCGGCCAGCTCATCGATGAGGCCAGTGATCGACATGTCGATTTGATCGACACCGCCTAAAAACAGGCTTTCCAGCCCCAGCAGAACCAGCGCTGCCTGAAGATCAGCAGGGTCCACGGACCCGTCCGCTGCTACCGGTTCGCGCAGATGAAACTCCGCCTGCCGACCGGTGGCAATGGGCTGCTGCGCCCCGTCCACCCGCACACCAAACGGATCAAGCACCGCCGACAGACGCTGCACCCGCATGCCGTCGCTCAAGCCGCCGGTCAGACGAACGCTGGCGCGCAACAGAGCGCTGTCGACCGACGTCGCGAAGCCGTCGGCGCTTTGGCCAGCAAACGGCCCTTGCCACTCAGCGATCGTGAAGAACGGGTTCCACACCATCGCAACGGTCGTCAGCGCCTCACCTTCAAGGCGCGCGCCATTGGCAAAGGTGAGGCCGAGGCGATCACAACGCCACTCGAACCGTGCGGGGAACCCGCCAAGTTCCTCGCCATCGCAGGCAAGCGTCACACCTTCGGCCGCCAGGCCGCGCCGGCCTTCGTCAAGTGCGGCCTGATAGACCGCAGCACCGGCAACCCCAGCGCCGGTAGCAAGCGCCAACACCAGAACGACCACGCCGGCCAGAATCTGGATCTTGCGGGCAAAGGACATGCCTTGGCGTGGAGACGGGGCGGAATCGGTCATGTCAAACGCTCAGAAAAATCAAGAAGACGGCCATCGGCCAGTGCGTCCTTCCACCACGGCGCGCCATCCGTTACAAGCGCCGGCACTCCATCACGAGACGACGACAGCGCAGAGGAGCAGCCGAGCGTGAGCGATCTATGGGTATTCGGGTATGGATCGCTGATCTGGCGCCCCGGCTTCACCTTCAAAGCCAGTTACCCGGCCCGCCTGTTCGGTTTTCACCGCACCTTGTGCGTTTACAGCTACGTCCATCGCGGCACGCCGGAGCGCCCCGGTCTTGTGATGGGGCTGGATGTTGGCGGCTCCTGCCATGGCGTGGCCTACCATGTTGACGCCGCGCACCATGACGCTGTCCTGCGCTACCTGCGCGAGCGCGAGCAAGCCACCATGGTCTATCGAGAGCGTGTTCAGCCGGTTCATCTGGTATCTGGCCCAGATCATGCGCCGCGGACGGTCCAAGCGCTAACCTATTGTGTCGACCGCACCCACAAACAGTATGCCGGTGCGCTGCCGCGCGAAGAGCAGCTTGCCATTGTTGATGGCGCCGTCGGTCAGTCCGGCGTGAACCCTGACTATGTGATTGAGACCTGCCGCGCACTGGAACGCATGGGCGTTCACGATGCCACGCTGCACTGGCTGACAACGCGGCTTGAGGCGATGAAAGCCGCTTAATCGACCGAAGAAGCGAGCTGCGGCCCCTCGCCCTTCGCCCGCGCCTCCGCCACCAGCTTAGCGGTCTCCGTCTCAATCATGCGCTCAAGCTCAGCCAGCATCGGCCTTGCATCTGTGCCGGCTTCAATTGGCGGCAAGATGCTCAGCACAAGCGTGCCGGGATAGCGGGCGAACTGCCGGCGCGGCCAGAACAGCCCTGAATTGAGCGCCACCGGAACCACCGGCACATCCAATTGCTTGTAGAGGTGGGCAATGCCGGACTTATAGTCCGGTTCCGCATCCACTGGCCGGCGGGTCCCCTCAGGAAAGATGATGATCTGCCGATCATCCGCCATGGCCTGTTGGGCGCGCTTGGTCATGTCGCGAAGCGCCTGAGCATTGCGGCTGCGCTCCACCGGAATCATCCCCGCCTTGGCGGCAAACCAGCCATAGAACGGGATCGCCATCAGCTCTTTTTTGAGGATGTAGATCGGCCCATCAAGATAGGGGAGCAGACCAAAGGTCTCCCAAACCGACTGGTGCTTGGACGCCAGAAGAAAGCCCGGCTGGCCGTTTTCACCGCGCGGCAGATTTTCAAGGCCCCGCACTTCCCAACGAATGCCGACGAGCCAATGCAGCACCACCATGCAGGTGCGCGCCCAACCTTTCATCGCTGCCGTGACCCAGCGGCTCGGACCGAGAAACAGCGGGATGCAGACAAGCATCCAAAGGATGGTCACCACATAGAACACGATGTTGGCGGCAAGAGCGCGAAGCTGGGGCATGAAAAGCGGTGAACCGGGGTATGGTGAGGGCTGCGCGCCTTATGCGGTCATCCCGATGGTTCCACAAGGTGACGAAGCCGCGCCAACTGAAGTTTCGTGAACTCGCGCGCCAACAGCCTGAGTGGCCAAGAGACGCCATCAGAGAGCCCATCGCTGCGCGCCTCTGAGGTTTGACCCTCCGGCCCCATGGCGCCCGTCGGACCAATCGGGAAGGCGACAAGGTCAACCTCCGGCAACAGGTGACGCATCTCAGAAAGCGTTCTGGGGATGTGATAGGCGCTGGTGACCACCAGCAGGGATTGGAAGCCATGGGTATCCACCCAGGCGGCCGCTTCGCGCGCATTGCCGGCCGTGTCCATGGCGTTGCGATCCAGATCAATACAGCTATCGAAAAGCGCCGGAGCGGCATGGGTTCGGCGAACAAGGGCCACCACACCGGTGCCGGTATGAACGCCGGAAATCAGCAGCCGGTCGGCAGCGCCGTCGGTAAGGAGATCAAGCGCCACTTCGATACGGTCCGGACCGCCTGTGACCACCACCAACCCGTCGGCCAGTTTTGAGGTTTCGTTATCAGGCGTTGGAGCCGAAAGCACATTCACATCCTGGACAAACCCGACAAACGCAAAGCTCACCCACACGACAAGAAGGCCGAGCATCGCCGTCACCGAAAGACGCAGCAAGGCAGGCCGACGACTACGGCGGCCTGGTGCCGCACGCTCGGCTTGTTCAGCGCTTTTTTCAGGATGATCAGTGATGCTCAGGCGAGCTCTCCTTGGCGGACGGGGCGCAGATGAGGTTCAAGATTGGTGAAGCTGCGGGGCCTATGGCCATCTAGTATGGTGGTTTGAGGGCAACGAACGCAATGCGGTCTGTCAATGGCGCTGCTAGCGACCCCTGAGGAACCGGCTCACCGTCAGCCGGGACGTCGCGGCCGTGAGGAAGGCAATCAAGAACACCACCAGCGTGCAGCCCGCATAGCCTTCCAGCCCCAGCGCTGGCGAACCGATGAGCGCCTCGACTTGGGCGGCATCCGCCGCGCCGCGCCTCGCCACCACCCAAAGCTGGAATATCAAAAACAGAAGGATCGCGCTCACCCCGCCGATAAGCCCGCCGCGCATGCCGAGCATCAAGAAATGGCGCTGGAATTCGCGCGCGATGAAGGTGTGGCTGGCGCCGACAAAGTGCAGCACCTCCACTACATCCTTGTTGCCGGCCATCGCCGCCCGGGTGGCGAAGATGACGCACAGGATCGTTGCGCACATCACCAGAACCACGACCCCAAGTCCGCCCAGCACCATCGCGCCGGCCATACGGGCGAGCTGATCGGTCCACACCCGGTGATCATCAACGGTCGCCCCTGGCACCTCGGCATCAAGCGCCGATTGCAGGCCCTGAAGGTCAAGCACAGCGGTATCGGAAACCGTCAGCGCGATGAGCCGAGGGATGGGAAGCTCGTCAAGCGCCGCTTCGCTGCCAAGTATGCCAAGCCACGGTTCCAGAAGAGCCCGTGTTTCGGCTTCATCGATCACTGAAACGGAGCCGATGCCCGGCACGGTGCGCGCAATTTCAGCCGCACGGTCCAGCCGACCCTGCATAGTGCCAGCCTGCACTGAGGAAACCTCGATGGTGAGCTCACGGCCAATATCGGCGCTCCAATCTTGCGCTGCCCGGTCGACCAGCGTCACTGCGCCCACCGAGAGGCATGCAAGGCAGCCCATGATGGCGATCACCAACATGAGGGCGCTGCCGGCGACGGAACGCTCCGGCACGATGGGTTCAGGTTTGGAGATGTCGCGCTGAGGTTTGTCAGCCCCATTGGCGCGGCCCCGCTCCTGAACCTTTTGCGGCGCGCTCGCGCGTTCCGGCCTAATCATCAGCGCGCCTAGTCATAGATCTGCACCCGTCCATCATGCAGTACGAGCCGCCGCGCTTGGTGTTGCTGCATCAGCAAGACGTCATGCGTGGCAATAACGATCGATGTGCCCAGCTTGTTGAGTTCCACGAAGAGCCGCAAGAGCCTGCGGCCAAGCTGCGGATCCACATTGCCGGTCGGTGCATCGGCAAGCAGAAGGTCCGGCTGACCGATCACCGCCCTGGCAATCGCCGCACGCTGCTTCTCCCCGCCTGAGAGAACCGGCGGCATGGCGTACATGCGCTCGCCCAAGCCTACCCAGCCCAAAAGCTCACGCACATCCGCGCCGTAGCTCGACTCTGATTTGCCCTGCACCCTCAGAGGAAGAGCGACATTCTCAAACGTGGTCAGATGGTCAAGCAGGCGAAAATCCTGGAAAACCACGCCAATGCGTTGCCGTAGCGCAGGGATATCCCGGCTGCTCGCCCGCTGGGTGTTCTTGCCGAAGGCCGTCACCACGCCCCGCGTTGGGCGCATGGCAAGTGACATTAGCTTCAGCATGGAGGTTTTGCCGGCGCCCGACGGGCCGGTCAGATACTGAAAACTGCGCGGCGCAATGGAAAAGGACAGGTCGGAAAGCACTTCCGGCCCGCCATCATAACGCAGTCCAACGGTCTCCAAAGTCAGCACGGCCTAATCGCTCCTGCCTGCATGGGCATGCGGGCGTCCTCCATCCCACTCGCACCCAGGATGGTTAACAGCCCATTAACGCTCGCCCTGATAGAGGTGGTGAGAGAAAGTCTGGCTTCCATAGGGCTGGTGGGAACGCTCCGTTGAAAATCGTCTGTCCCAATTGCGCGGCCGAATACACCCTACCCGATTCCATGTTTGGAGCGGAGGGCAAGAAGGTCAAATGCGCCAGTTGCGCCAAGGTTTGGCATGCCGTGCCTGTCGAGGAGGCGAACGACGGTATCGATGACATCATGGCTGCCGTCCCTGCCGATGTGCCTGCCGCCGAAGAGCCGCTGATGGACAGCGCCGACCGCGAGGCGGCTTATGCCGCAATGACGGAGGATGCGCTTGAGGAAACGGCCCAAAGCGATGGCGAGAATGTTGATGGGGCGATCGAATCCGGCCCCGTTGCGACAGCTGGTGAGCGCAAACACCGCCTCGTTCGGCTGAAGGGCGCACGCAGCGGTCCATCGCTCCTGTCCAAAGTCCTCCCCCCCGTAGTGCGCATCGGAACGCCTGTCAGCATCGCCGCCGGCCTTGTTCTTCTGGTTCTGGCTGTCCCGTTTCGCGATCAGGTCGTTCAGGCGGTGCCCGATCTCGCCAAGATCTATGAGACCGTCGGCCTCAACGTGAACATCCGCGGCATCACCTTCTCTGAGGTCACCGCCGAGCGCAGCGTGGTTGCCGGCCTGACCATTCTGAAGATCGAAGCGGCCATGGAGAACGTTGAAGATCGAACGGTTCCTGTCGGCGCCGTCCGTTTGGCGCTGGTCGATGCCGACGGCATGGAGATGTTCACCTGGCGCGTCGATCCCCCGGTTGAAAGCCTGGAACCGGGCGCGTCTGCAGAGATTGTCTCCGAGCTCACAGCGCCGCCGGCCAATGTGACCAGCATCGCCGTACGTTTCCTCCAGCCAGGCGAACGTCTGCCAGCACAAATTCTGTGAAAAAACCGCCCTCCAAGCCCATCGGTTGGCCCATAGGCCAGCCGGTTGACCCTGTGTTAATCTGATCAGAATCACAAAGGGCAGGCTTGGGATCGCAACACGGCACCTTGGGAAGAACGCGATGGCGCGGCTGTTGGTGGCAGAAGATGATGAGGCCGTTCGGGCCTTCCTTGAAAAGGCCTTCGAGCTTGATGGCCATACGGTGATGACGGCCGAGGACGGCGCCATGGCGCTTGATGTCCTCAAGCAAGAAGGTGACGCGTTCGACCTCCTGCTGACCGACATTCAGATGCCTGTCATGGATGGCATCGCGCTGGCCCTTTCGGTGGTGCGCGACCACCCCGATTTGCCCATCCTCTTGATGACCGGCTACGCCAATCAGCGCGAGCGCGCCCACGGGCTGGAAGCACTGGTGGAAGACGTGATCATGAAGCCGTTTTCCCTGGCTGACATCCGCACAGCGGTAGACGGCGTGCTGGCCAAACGCGCCGCGGCTTAGGTAGTCGGGCACTTGGCGGCATCCATCAAGACTATCGGCACCGCTTTGGCTTGGACGGTCGGACTGCTCGGCGGCCTTGCCGGGCTTTATGTTTTCTACATTGAGAACCTTCGCGAAGAGCCGATGGTTTTGTTCATCGACAGCGAGCGCGAAAACGCCAGCATGGTCGACATCGCCGACATGCCCCCAGAGGTCTTTCTGGCTGGCGAGGAGGCCCGTCAAACCTGGAGCGAAGGTCGGCCTTTGGTTGCGCACGCCCGGCTTAAAATGGAGGTGCGGTTTACCAACACGACCGACCGCTTTGTGACGCCGCGTGATCTCGCCTTCTTCAACGCCGCCGATGAACGCATCACCGTGACAGGAACCACCTGTCTGATGACGTATCCGTGGACCGCGGTTGAGCCAGATGGCGTTCAGGATCTAAGCTGCTTCTCACCGTGGCAAGTAGTGGTTGGGCCTGAGGAAAGCGGATCGATTTTTACCCAGACCCCAGCAATCGATGCACTGGTCGAGGCCTGCTCCATGGCCGTCGGGTTCGACGATGATGGCATTCGCGATGGGCTCGATCGTGGCCTGTTTGCTTATGGGAACCAATCACATCGCAGCTACAACTGTGGAGAATAGCGCTCCAGCCGATTTTAGTCGAACCGGCTATCTTCATTGCTCCAATAACCAGTTTAGTGGCTCCAAAAAGCTCTCCAAATCGACAGACGGCTTGCTGGCCAAACGCGCCGCAGCTTAGGCGAACAGCGCCGCCTCAGCCTGGAGTGGCAAACGCGGCCCCATGAGGCGTTAGAGCATCCCTCGTCATCTCAGAACCGTTCGATTAGCCGGTCCAGATAGTCGCGTTCCGGTTGTGGGCGGTTGCGCGCAGTCGCCAAGCTCTTGCCTAGGCAAGGAGCCGGCACACCGCCATCCGTTCAGTTTGCGTCATAGGCGCAATGCGCGCGCAGATGATCCAAAAAGGTCCGAACAGCAGGCGTTACGCCCTTGTGGGATGGCGTCAGCGTATTGATCTCAACGCGCTTTGAAAGGAATGGCGGCAAAACCTGTTGCAACGATGAAGGTGCCGCAAATTCCGGCAGGACGGCAACGCCCAGACCGGCCTGAGCACACGCGATCAACGTATCGATCTCAGAACTCGTGACCCGCGGCTCTTTCTTGAACCGATACCGTTCTTGAAGCGGTTCACCGGCCATCAATAGCCACTCGGCCGGGCCAGGTTCATTGCTGGCACTCAGCCAATCGGCAGCTTCCAGATCTTCGGGTTGCTTGATCGTGGCCGCTACATCGCGGCGCGCAAAGTAGCCGGCATTGGCCCACATGATGCGCCGTTTGATAAGAGCCGACGGCTGAAGCGCGCCAACGCGCACAGCAATGTCGTACCCTTCTTCAACCAGATCCACGTCCCTTCCGGTCAGGTTGACCTGCACCGTCACTTTGGGATGGTCGGCCAGGTAGCTTGCAACAGCTGGAGCCAGCAGATGCTGGCCAAACACGACCGGCGCGCTGATACGGATGAACCCGGTCGGTTCACCAAGCATCGTCGAGGCAATGGCGTGGGCACCTTCAACCTCATCAAGAACGCGGCGCGCGTTTTGGTAGATCCGCCGACCGACATCGGTCACCGACACGGTGCGCGTGGTCCTCTCCTGCAGACGCACGCCCAAATCTTCTTCCAGCTTCGCCACACGCCGGCTGACGGTTGTCTGCGGGATGCCCAGCGACTTGGCTGCCGCCGTGAATCCGCCTGCTTCGACCACGCGCGCAAAGAGCGTCAGGTTGGCGCTCCGCGATCCTATTAAGTCATTCATGGCTTAAAGATAGCCAATATCAGACACTAATTCAAAGACTCTTGACCGGCCATGTTCTGCCCAGGACAAGGGAACAGGTCGATGCCAACACAAGCCATCCAGCGCAAAGTTCTTTGGGCCGCCAATGTGCGCAACAAAACGCTGGACGAACGCATTCAGGCCGCCCTGGCAGGTGGCTTTGACATCATGTCAGCCTTTCCGGTCGACATCGCGAATTGGTCGGCTGGTGGATTGTCGCTAGGCGACATCAAACAGCGATACGAGGGTGCCGGGCTCAAGCTGTTGATCGTCGATCCCTTTGTCCAATGGGTTCCCAACTTCCAGATTCCCGCCGACTACCCACCGCAGAACATAGCCTTCATCAACCACGCTGAAGACGAGGTTTTCGGCATTGCTGAAGGTCTTCAGGCAACGCAGATCAATATCGTGGAAGGCCTTGGCCAGAGCTACCAGTTCAATGCTCTTGTCGATGCCCTGGGTGCCTTTGCGGACAGGGCGGCACGGCGTGGTTTTGACCTTGGCCTTGAGCCAATGCCCATCAGCTCCATCGCCACACTGCGACAGGGATGGGAGCTGGTTCGGTCCGTCGACAGTCCCAACCTCGGACTAACCTTTGACACCTGGCATTTCTGGCGCTCGGACCCCGACCACGGCCTGCTACGCACCCTCCCCGGCGCAAAGATAGTCGATGTTCAGTTGGTCGACGCCAAGGCGGACCTGAAGGGCGATTTGATGAACGACCTTCTGCAGCACCGCCTGTTCGCTGGCGAGGGTGACTTCAACCTTAAGGCAACCGTCGGCGTTTTGCAGGAGATCGGCGGCTTCAGATCCGTTGGCCCTGAGCTCTTCTCGCAAGCCTTGGATGCGCTTGACGCAGAAACGGTTGGACGTCTCGCAGGCGAAAACCTCGCCGCCTGGACCTGACCATTCACCCCCCAACCAAAGGGACACCACTATGAAACCGACTCCAATTGCCCTTGCCGCCCTCCTTGCTGCAACAGCACCAGCCTTTGCCGATGTCGCGCCGCCCGATGGCTTTTCATCGGCACGGACACAATCCTTGAGCACAAATCTGCACTATGTCCGTGACGGAGGACCGGGCGAAACGGTCATTCTCATGCATGGCTGGCCACAGACCTGGGCATCATGGATCGAAGTGATGCCGCTTCTTGCAGAGGACTATGATGTCATCGCCGTCGATATTCGCGGCGCTGGTGAGTCCGACACGCCAGACAGCGGCTACGACAAGAAAACGATGGCCGGCGACATTCTGGGCTTGATGGATGAACTGGAGGTAGAAACCGCGAACATCGTCGGGCACGACATTGGCGGCATGACAGCGTTCGCGTTCGCCAGCCAGTTCCCAGACCGCACGTCGACGGTGACCATCATCGACGTGCCTCTCCCAGGAACGCCCATCTTCGACATGATCATGCAAGATCCGCGCGCCTGGCATTTCCCATTCCACGCAGCGCCCAACGTACCAGAAGTCCTCACGGCCGGTCGGGAGGAATTCTATTATGGCGATTTCCTCACCAAAATGGACGCCGGCGCCGGCGGCATCACCGACCATGAGATCGAGATTACCGTGGACGCCTATTCGGATTCCGAGACAGCGCGCGCCGGGTTTGAATGGTATCGGGCAGTCTCACAGGACGCCGAAGACAATGCAGGCTTCTTCGAAACGCCGCTCACCATGCCTGTCCTGGGCCTTAACGCAGGCCGCCTTGCGCCGTTCCCCTACGTGGCCCAGATGATGGAACCTTTGGCCATTATGGTTGAAGGCCAGGCGCGCGACTCCGGCCACTGGATACCAGAAACCCGCCCGGAAGAACTCGCTGAACTCATGGATGATTTCTTCACGCGCCACTAGGCCACCGGACCACTAACGCATCGGGGGGTTCAAACAACATGACTCCCCCCTGCAACCCTTCACAACCGTTCGATTAGCCGGTCCAGATAGTCCGGCTCAGGCTGAAGGCAGATACCTAGACAGGCCTTAGAAACGCTCAGATGGGCCTGGCGTTCCCGAACCGAGCTTTGAGGCAGCATCAATTGGATGCTGAGTCGCCCTTTGGACCTGCGCGGTAATGCCTCCGCCTTGAGGGCCGAAGGCGCTGCTAGGGCCGGCGATACACCTCTAACTCGGCTTACGTTGCCTATTTTTGCGGCGCTATAAGCGCGCGGCCGGGTTGCCCATCCTTAACATGCGCGAAGGCCTCGGCGCCTTCGGCCAGCGGAGCATCAAGACCGATATACAACATGGCTCGCCCTTGTTCTAAAAGACGGACCAACTCCGCGAGCGCGTCTGCCTTCGGTTGGAAGATGGTCCAACTGTATCGATTAACGCCTGGCGGAAGCGCCCGGCGGCTGTTGCGCTTGCCCAGAAACGTTTTGGCAGCGCCACCAATCAGTCCGCTCTCATCAAAGGTGCGCAGCATGGGGTGGCCCGTCGTCGCATGCCCCAGCGCATTTGACGTCACACAGCCAAGAAGCTGCTGATCGTGATCCCACGTCGCGAAGTTGAGCGTGGCATCGAATGCGCCAGCCAACGCGCCGAACGGGGTCGAGCTGAGACCAATGGCGCTGGTCGCGCCAAGGTCCAAGCAAGCCTGATGGTCCTTGGGAAACGCGATGGCCGTTATGTCCGCGCCCCAATCCGACAGCATCTGCAAGGCAAGAGAGCCCAGCCCACCCGCGGCCCCATGCACAAGCACCTTCTTGCCCGATGCATTGTGCTTGTTGCGGCCAGCGTCTCGCACGGCCAACCACATGGTCGTGAAACTATAAGGAAGGGCGGCAACGGAGGTCAGCTCATGCCCGGACGGCACCAGGGCAACCAGTTCCGGTGTTGCCTTCACATGAACATGGCTGGCATGGGTTCCAAAGCGGGAGGGCTTTTTGGCACCAAACACCCGATCACCGACACTGAAGCCTGTCACCTCCGACCCGACGGCGGTGATCACCCCTGAGAAGTCGTTGCCCAGCGTCATCGGAAACGTCCCGGCTCCCAGGAGGGATAGAAGTTTGCGGCCGTATCCGGTGGCCCGCTGAACATCAATCGGATTGACGGATGCCGCCTCGACAGCGATTTCGATGTCACCTGTTTTGGGCTGCGTGCGTTCGAACACGATCACTTTCAGCGCGCTGGTTTCAGGGTTTTGGCAAGACAACGATCTGCCTTGGCTCATATCGGAATTCCTTACGTCCAAGGATTAGTCAGGAGCGTGGCAAGGGAACCCAGGTGTAGGGCGCCTCGGGCCTGCTAGGCGTTGCCCCACGGGCGCAGCAGCAACAGACCGCCCAAGCCGCCAACCGTGCCAATAAGGTGATTGGTTTCTGCGATGACCGTCGGCGCGTGAAAGCCCCAGATCGGCCAAGCAGCCCACCAACCCAGATAGTAGAAAACCGCCATGATGGTGACGATGGCCCAGCTTTCCTGCCTAAGGGTTCCGGCTTTGATCCCAACCCAGATCAGCAGCAGATTGACCGGAAACGCCAGCATCGCCCCACGAAACGCATGATAGTTTGAATGCGTCGGCCCTTCGGGCAGGTTCACGGCGGCAAACTCAGGCGTCCAGGTGAATTCGATCGTGTACCAGACACTGACAAAGCCACAGAAGACGCCAAACGCGATCAGCAAGCGGCCAGCTACGAGTTTAAGGTCCATGGGAGTTGATTCCTTCGCAAAGCGTGCAGCGCTCCTAGTCACTGGCAAGGCGCGCAGCGGGCGCACCGACCAGTAGCGAGCACGTTGCCAAAGGAACGCTGCACTTCATTTTGCGCAGAGCTACACGCGCGATGGGGATCGCGCCTTAACGTTTGTTAAGCGTGCTGAATTCTCTTGCGAATGCGGCTGAGCGAGACCGGCGTAATACCAAGATAGGACGCGATGTAGTGCAACGGCACCAGGTCCAGGATGTCAGGATCGTCGTCGATCAGTGACCGGTATCGCTCTTCGGGAGGCTTCCCAATCCGGTCGACGAAAAGGTCCTGATAGTCTGCCATGCAGTGGATCATGACCGAGGTGAAATAGTCGGCGAGCCCTGGCGTTTCGGCTGCTTTGCCAAGCAGCTCCTGCTTTGTGACGACCCGCACGACACATGGCGTGATCGCCTCAAGCTCATATCGGCTTGGCTCTTCGTGATAAAAGCTTTGCAGGGAGGCGCATAACTCATTGGGCAGGAAGAATTTTATCGAGATGTCCGCGCCTTCATCATTGTGCCACAGGCGAATACTGCCGGACTGGATAAAGTAAGCGTACCGACTCACATCGCCAGCCCGCAAAAGCGTGACCTTCTTGGCGACTTCGCGGGATTCGCCAAGTTCCAGGAAGACGTTTTGCAGTTCGGGCGAAACCTTCATTCTGGGTTCTGGTACCTGGTTGGCGCCTCAACGGTCCGCGGTGATCAATCAAGCGACATCTTGATGCAATATTGAGGTCAATTGGCACGTGAGACCCCTGGCACGGCGACGTGCCCTGCGTTGGGCAGTCTATTGACACTTTGAGTTTGCCCGCAAGCGCCGAAATGGGGTGTTGGAAACCCCCGGGACGAACGGCAGCATCGTCAAGCAAGCCACCTTAGACCTCTAAAATCGCTCGATCAGCCGGTCCAGATAGTCCCGCTCAGGCTGCGGGCGATTGCGCTCGCCCAGGCGGCGTTGGATTTCGTTCAGGATATCGCGCGCCCGCTGCACATCGCTTTCCTCAGGGATGCGAACGGCATCATCGTTGAACCCACGTTGGCGCTGCGGCCGACCGAGCGGATCGGTCCCACGGCCGCCATCCATGCCCGGCGCCATCAACAGGCGTGGCGGTCCTTGCCCAAGCCCCTGACCCTGGCCTTGTCCCTCGCCCTGCCCATCGCCCTCACCCTGCTGGGCAAGCTGCTCAAACACATCCTGCGCGCCTTGACGCAGGGCCTCCAACGCCTCGCCCTGCCGCGGCAGGGCATTGCTGGCGCTGCCACGGTCCAGCATCTCGCCGGCACCTTCCATCGCCTCGCCCGCCTCGCCAAGCTGGCTGGGATCAAGCCCCAGATCGCGCAGTTGGTCCATCAGACCTTGGAGCTGTTCCTCCAGGGCCTGCTGCTGCTCGGCGAGCTCTTCCAGCTGCTGCGCCAGTTCCTCCTGGCTCGGCGCTTCATCCTGGCGATCGCGCGGCGGTGGCATGTTGTTGTCCACGCCCGGCAAAGAGCGGAACGTGTTGAGCTGTGGGCGCTGCGCATCGCGTGACAGAGGGAAGGTATCGTCAAGAAGCCGCTGTTGCTCGCGTGTGATCTCCTGAAGCTCTCCAATTGCCTCGCGCAGGGCCTGCTCGGCTGGAGACGGTTCGCGCGGCTCGGCGATCTGTGCGCCGCGCAGCTGATCGAGCTGGTCACGCAACTGATCAAGCAGCGCGCGCGCTGCATCAGCCGCGCCCAGCTCGGTCAGATTCTCGATCTGGTCCATCAGATCTTGCAACGCCATCGGATTGAGATTTTGCAGCGGCTGATCCTGCGGCAGCTGCGCAAGGTCGCTTTGCTGCATGCGTTCAGCCAGCGCCTGCATGTACTCTTCAAAGGCCTGCCGAAGCTCGTCCATCAACCGGCTGATCTCTTCGGCGTCGGCACCCTGTTCCAGCGCTTCGGAGAGACGTTCCTCCGCCTCGCGCAGACGTTCCGCAGCAAGAGACAGATCGCCATCTTCCACCTGAAGCGCGAGTTGCCACAGAAGGTCAGTGACGTCGATCAGCGCTGCTTCATCGTCCGCATGACGCAGGCGCTGCGTTGTGACGGTGAGCGCCAGGAAGGTTGCGAAATCATCGGCCATGAAGTCTTCCGGCCCGAGCGCCAATCCCTCCAGCGCCGTCAGCACAGCCTGCCGCTGACCGATATCGACGGCCAGCAGACGACGCTGCTCGACGAGCGCGCGGGCCAACGGCTCGCGGAAGCTGCGCTGCGGCAGGATGGTCTCCACCGGTTCTGTTGCCGCTGTCTGGCCGGCGCCATCCTCGGCGATCAGCGTCATACGCACCGAAAGCCCCGCCCAGGGGTGGGCGGACAAATCACGACGCGTCTCCACGACATCGCCATTGGCGCGCGGCAGAACAAGCGCAATCTGCGGCGCATCGAATAGGGGCGTTGCATCATCGAAGCGTGGAGCAAGCGGCTCCACCTCAGCCTGAGCCGCGACGACGCCATAATCATCTTCAGCCGCGTAGCGCAGGTGCAAAAGCCCCGCCGGTGTACCCGATGGCAACTCATCAAGCATGATGGTCGGCGGTGCGTCCGCAATAGCGGCAAGAGGCACGCTCAAACGGCCACCCGGGCCGGAAAGATCAAGCAACGCATCGCTTTCCAGCACACCTTCAAGGGCAATGGCGACACCACTGTCGCCGGCGGAAAGGGGTAGCGGGTCGCTTCCATCAGCCGGTCGGAAAACGGCATTGATGCCAACGGCTTCGCTGACCAGAACCGTTAGTCGGCTGCCTTCCGGCAAAGTCACAAGATCAAGCGTCGCAGTGCCGTTAAGATCAGCGCCGGTGATCAGCGTACGCGGGGCCAGACCGGTATAGGCCGGCGGATTGGCCCAAACATCAAGGCGAACCGGAACGGTCGGCACCGGCGTGGGCGGGGCGAAGGCTTGCAGGACACGGGCATCGCGGTCCGGTCCGGCAACGAAGAACGCGACGACCAGCCCCAGAACGATAAGCGCACGCAAGGCAAACGGGTCCAGCCGATCGGTGCGCGGGGCCGATGTCCCAGGCCGCAAGCGTTTCAAGCGGTCAGCCATCATGGATTGGTGCGCCTGCCAGAGCGCTTGACCGGTCGGGCCGGTCGATTGCAGCGGCGCGTCCTGCAAGGCCGTTAGCGGCCGGTCGGACAGGTCGGAGGCTTCCTCCACACGCTTGCGCGCTTCTGCAACAGGCGGCAACGGGCTGCGCAAAACCCAGAGGATCGCCGCGGCCAGCGCCAGCCCAAAAAGACCGACGAGAGCAAAGCGCACCAGATCGGGCAGGTAGAGCCAGACGCCGAACCAGGAAATGATGAGGAAAGCGCCGACAACACAGCCCGCCACCACGATCCGCGGCCACACCTGCTCGAAAAAGCCATAGGCGCGCGCCAGCGCGACCGTGCGGGCAACACGGGCCTTCAGGCGTGCCGAGAGGGAGACGGATTCTGTCATCGTTTGAAAGTGCGGCGCGGCACTTGGGCCAAGGCAAGGCCGGGAATGACCCCTCACACCATTGTCATGCCCGAATTGGTCATGCCGCAGGGCCAGCCAGTCGGGGCTATCCGGTGAACCAGTCTGGCCGGCTGTCGAGCCCGATAAGCTCATCAAGGCTCTGGCGCGGGCGCACCACATGGAACTCGCTGCCCCTCACCATCACTTCGGGCACCAGAAGGCGGGTGTTGTAGGTGCCAGCCTGCACCGACCCGTAGGCGCCGGCAGAAAAGATCGCCACCAGATCGCCGTCCTCAACCTGTGGGAATGAGCGGTTCTTGGCGATGTAATCGCCCGTCTCGCAGACCGGCCCGACAAGATCGCCCGTCGGCCACAGATCGTCCGCCGTCGGTTCACCGACAGGACGGATGATGTGCTCGGCGTCGTAAAGCGTCGGACGGATGAGATCATTCATGCCGGCATCGACGATAACGAACACCTTGCCGTCGCCGTGCTTCACATACTCAACCTTGGAGACCAGGATGCCCGCATTGCCAGCAATTAGCCGGCCCGGCTCGAAGATGATCTCGCAGTCAAGTTTCTCGACATGGCGTTTGACCACGGCGGCATAGTCGTCAGGGTGCGGCGGCGGATCATTGTCGTCGGCATAGGGAATGCCAAGACCGCCGCCCAG
>JBHJIX010000041.1:0-77268 GCA_050043025.1 Cohaesibacteraceae bacterium | reverse complement strand
GTCTGAGCAATGCTTAGCCGGCGGCACAACAAGCAGGCCGGCACGCTCGTCTAGGAGGTCGATCAGAACCTTCCGAAGGAGAGTGATGGCCGCCACCCCCCCGGCGGCGACAAGGGTTGGGGCACGGCTGATCTGGTCGGTGATACGGTCCAGCGCGTGGCGAAGACGGTTGCCAACGATCCGTCCGATGGTGATCTGGAAGCTTGCGCACAGGTCGGACACGTCTTGATCGGACAGGGGCGCATGCTTCTCCGCTGTCAGGCGAAGGGCAGTTTTTAAGCCGGCAAAGGAAAAGTCACATCCAGGCTTGCCTTTAAGGGGTTCTGGCAGCTGGAAGCGGGTCGGGTCACCGGTGGCCGCCATGCGCTCCACAGCCGGTCCACCTGGGAAGCCTAATTGAAGTAATTTAGCCGTCTTATCAAATGCCTCGCCAAGGGCGTCGTCCAGGGTTGTGCCCCATCGCTCATACTGGCCGACACCCGTCACGCAAAGGATCTGTGTGTGCCCACCGGAGACAAGAAAGAGGAGGTAGGGAAAGGCGACCTCTTCACCGAGACGTGGTGAGAGCGCATGACCTTCAAGGTGGTTGATCGCGGCAAAAGGTTTGCCGGCGGCGCTCGCCATTGCCTGGCCTGTGACCATTCCAACAAGCACTCCGCCGATCAGCCCTGGGCCAGCCGTCGCGGCCACCAGATCAAGATCAGCTGGATGAAGATCGGCCTCTTTTAGAGTGGCAGCAATCAGATGGTCCAGATGCTCGCCATGGGCGCGGGCGGCAATCTCTGGCACCACCCCGCCATAGGGAGCGTGATCGGCGATCTGGCTGAGCACCGTTTCGGATTCGATCACCGCGCGGCCGTCCGCCTCGCGCCGCACAATGGCAACGGCGGTTTCATCGCAGCTTGTTTCGATGGCAAGGGCGCGCATAGAAGAAGGGGTATCCGACGGGTCGACCATTTGGCTGGCTTGGCTGGCCTTGTCGCAGGCCATAGCATTGGCAAAGCAGCAAGCACCATCTTTCTTGCGCCCGGTCCACCGTTTCCCGCTTTTGGTGCGACTTCAGGAGTAACTTTTTGGCCGCCTCATCCCCGCTTTTGACGATCGGCACACGTGGCAGCGCGTTGGCGCTGGCTCAGGCCTATGAGACCCGCAGCCGTTTGGTTGCCGCCCATGGCTGCTCCGAAGACGATGTCGCCATTGAGGTGTTTTCCACCAAGGGCGACCGGATTTTGGATCAACCGCTGGCCGAAATCGGTGGCAAGGGACTGTTCACCGAGGAAATCGAGGCGGCGCTTTCAAACGGCGGCGTCGATATCGCAGTGCATTCCTCCAAGGATATGCCGACTGTCTTGCCTGACGGGTTGGTGCTGGACGTGTTCCTGCCGCGCGAGGACCCGCGCGATGTGTTCATCACCCGCGATGGCGCCACGTTGGACAGTCTGCCGGAGGGCTCTGTGGTTGGGACGGCGTCGTTGCGGCGCGCGGCTCTGGTGAAGCGGGTGCGGCCTGACCTAGAGACGGTATCGTTCCGAGGCAATGTGCAGACCCGGTTGAAAAAGCTCGGTGATGGCGTGGTGGATGCGACGCTGCTGGCACTGGCAGGCCTCAAACGGCTCGATATGGAGGTGGAACATTTGCAAGTGCTTGATCCAGCGCAGTTTCCACCGGCCCTGGCGCAAGGTGCCATCGGTATCGAATGCCGGGACGGCGATGCGAGGATCCTTGATCTACTCGCCCCGATCCATGATGGCGCAACCGGCGAAGCCGTGGCCTGTGAGCGCGCTTTCCTGCGGGCACTGGATGGGTCATGCCGCACCCCAATTGCAGGCCATGCCGCTCTGGACGGCAATGAGATCGCGCTGTCGGGCCTGGTGCTCAGCGAGGACGGCGCGCGGGAGTTCGGCACCGAGGTGCGCGGTCCACGGGCCAATGGCGTCCAGATGGGTGCGGATGCAGGCGCGGCGCTGAAAGAACAGGCGGGACCGGAGTTTCTGCCCCACTGGTCACATTAACTGGCCCCGTGGCGCGCGTTCTTGTCACACGGGCGCAACCGGAAGCGGACGCGACAGCCGCACGCCTTGCCGCGCTCGGGCATGAGGCAATCGTTGCTCCGTTGACGAAGATCGAGCCGCTGCCCGATGGACTGGCTGCTTTGACGATTCGGTTGGCCGAAGCAGACTCAGACATCGCCCTTTTTGTAGCGACCAGCAGTCGCGCCATTCAAGTGACTGAAAGCGAGGAGTTTTTCCCCGCTCTGGCCCGTTTTCCCTGGGCTGTTGTTGGAACCCGTTCGGCAAATAAGCTCTCCGAACTTGGTGCCGAGCTTGCGGTGCCGCCGGCGCCAGACGTCCAACACCTCATCGCTGGACTGCGAGAAAAGCAGCAGGCGCGAGCGGAAGCGCCTGATCAAGTCTATCTGTGCGGGGCCGATCGGCGCGCGGCGCTTGAGGCAGCGTTTCCTGATTTGATTGCCTTAGAGATTTACCGAGCCCAGGAATGTGATGGTTTCGATGCCGAAACTTTATCGAATTTGCAAGAAAAGCTAGCTGAATTTGCGCTGGTCTACTCGGCGCGAAGCGCAGCTTTGACTGCGGCCGCTTTCACAAAAGCGGGTCTTGCCGATCTGGCGCAGCGAATCATCTGGATGTGTCTCTCGCAGGAGGTCGCCGACGCGCTCCAGGGCGCTTTCGGATCCCAGGTGCCGGCGCGCATTGCCCCTCAACCGGACGAGGGTGCGCTTTTTGCGCTTTTGCCCTGACCAAAATCATGGACTTGCCATGATTGGATTGCCTTGGTGTCATTATGGCTGATCGCCAGCAATGTAGTGCTGGTTTATAGATCGGATGTGCGGCGTGCGGTGACGCTCATGAATCTTGAAGGTCCGGATCGGTCCGACATGAGCCCAGATTGAAACGCCAGCGAAACCATTCAGGCCCCTAGTGGGACGAAACGATACGATTGAGGACGGCGTGGCGACAGGATCAGGCACAACATCCGGTTCATCTTCAGGTGGTGCCAAGCCGGGCGCGAGCACAACCAATCGGCGCAAGCGCCCCGCCGCCAAGAGCGGTAGCAAGGCCAGCGCCAAGCCCACCCGGGCGAAAAAACCTGCAAGCGCGACGCGACGGACCTCCAAGCCGCTGATCGTTGATGTCGAACCAGCCGCAGTGCGCACCACTGCTAAGGCTGCGGAACCCATAGCGGGAAGCTCGGGGGCGCCTGTCGCGTCGGACGGGATTAGCAAAGAAACTGCGAAAACCGCTGGCCTGTTCACGGACGCGGGCTCTACCAAAGCTGCCGCGGCGGACAAAACACTCGAACCTGCCAAGGCGAATGATCAGGCCGAAGAAAAGAGCAAGCCTGCTCCGTCCGATACCGGACCGGCTTCACCGGCCTCCGATGCCGAAGGAGAGACAGCATCTCCTGCTCCCAGTTCTCCCTCGGGTCCGAGTCCTTTTTACCTATTTGGCGCCGGGTTGATCGGCGCGCTTCTGGCGCTGGCACTGATGTTTCTGGCCATCGTTTCCGGGTTCATCGCGCCGCGTGATGATCGGGTTGATCAACAGGCGCAAGCGTTGGCGGCACTCAACGATCGCGTCGCAGGGCGGCTGACAGGTCTTGAGACTGAAATCGGTGAGGTGCGTGATGCTCTGACCGACCAGGTCGAGCCCCTTTTGGTCCGCCTTAATGCCTTGGATGTAGCAGTTTCCAATGGCATTCCAACAGTTTCCGACGGTGATCCTTCGGGCGCCGTGCTGGAAGCCGTTCAGAGCGACATCGCCGACAACCGTTCAGAACTTGAAGCGCTCGCTGCCGGTCTGGGTGCCGAGGTGGCGGCCCTGCAAGCGCAGCTCGAAGATCTTGCCGCTATAGGTGTCGGCGGCGATGCGGCGGAGGTCGGTGCCGGTCCGGCCAATGTAGACGGTTCTAATGCTGCGGCGAGCGGCCTTGCCGAAATCAACGCTGAGGCTTTGGCCGCGCTTTCTGGCGATTTGACGGGGCTTGCTGAACAACTGTCGGCATTGGCCGACACAGTAACAGACCTTGAAGCGCGAACGTCAGACGAAGCAACATCAAGGCTCGCGCTGGAAGACCGGATGGACGGGTCGCTTGCCTCCCTTACGACAGAGTTGCAGGCGCAGCGTTCGGCCGCCGAGGCCGTTGCTGAACAGGCGGCCTTGGCGTTGGAAAGTCAGTCTGCCCAGGTTCCCGACGCGCTTGCCCGCATAGGTCTTGCGCTTGATGGAGTGACAGACGCCCGCAATCGAGGTGCTGGCGTTCTACAGGCCATCGACGCGCTCACTTCGGCGGCTGGCGCTGATGAGGCGTTTGCCGGTGCCGTCGCCCCCCTTGCCGGGCTTGAACTCTCTGGGCCCTTGAGCGATGCGGGGCTGCTGGCCACCTTCAATGGTGTTGAGCCAGCCATGCGGGCAGCGGCACCTGCGCCAGAAGGCAGCGGCCTGTTGGGGGCGCTTGAGAACCGGGCGCGGCAAATGGTGATCATCCGTGGTCCTGAACCTGCTGCCACAGAAGCCGACGGCACGACAGCAAGCGCACATGAGCAGATCGACCGCCTCGGTCTGTTGATTGGCGCTGGTGGATATGATGCGGCGCTTAGCCTTGCCAACGACCTGCCGCCTGAGGTGCAGACGGCCAGCGGCGCGCTCATCGATGCCTTGCAGGCGCGCACGGCGCTGGACGCATCGCTGAACAGCGTGCGTGCTGTGCTCACCGATCGTCTTATCACCGAGGCCGGTGATGCTGGCGCAACGAGCCCGTAACCCCATATTTAACGCCTGAGTGGAGGCACAACCCATGCTGCGCGTGTTGATCTTTCTGGGGCTGGTTTTGGCGTTCGGCCTGGGCTTTGCCTGGTTGGCTGATCGCCCGGGCACGGTCGCCATCGACTGGATGGGGTATCAGGTTGAGTTGTCGGCGATGCTGGCCGCCATTGGCCTTGCCATTGTCATTGTCGGCGTCATGGCGACCTGGTGGGTTCTAAAAACCATCCTTCGTTCGCCGCAAATTATGGGCGGCTACTTTTCCGCCCGGCGCCGCGACCGCGGCTATGATGCCCTGTCGAGTGGACTGGTCGCGGCCGGTTCTGGTGACGGCAAAGCAGCCCAACGCCATGCCAAGATGGCCACCAAGTTGATGCCAGAAGCGCCGCTGACCAGGGTGCTGGCCGCAAGTAGCGCGGACCTTGCCGGCGACCCGGATGGAAAGCGCTTGGCCTATCGCCAGATGCTGGATGATCCGAAAACCCAGCTTTTGGGCCTGCGCGGGCTCTATCTCGATGCGGTCCAGCAGGACGATGAAGAAGCCGCACGGCATTATGCCGGGCAGGCCGCAGCGCTTGCGCCAGCCTTGCCCTGGGCCGGAGAGGCTCAGTTTGAGGATCAGGTTCAGCGCGGTGATTGGCCCGCCGCCCGAGCGGCGCTGGAACGCAATCTGCAGGCGCGCATCGTGACCAAAGCTGAGCGCTACCGTTTGCGGGCGGTCTTGCTGACGGCCGACGCGCTTGATCGTGAGGCGGGGGATCCTGAGGCTGCGCGGCCATTGGTCGTTGAAGCGGCCCGATTGGCGCCGGACCTGGTCCCGGCTTCGGCTGTCGCCGGGCGTCTGCTCATCCGTCAGGGCAAGATGACCCAGGCAAGCAAGGTGATTGAGAGCTGCTGGAAGAAGGCGCCGCATCCCGAACTTGCTGAAGTCTATCTTTATGTTCGGCCCGGCGATGCGGTGGCTGATCGCGTTAAGCGGGCGCGCAAGCTTGTTCAATTGTGTGCCCATGAGCTGGAAGGCGAGCTTGCGCTTGCGCGAACCCAAATGGAGGCAGGCGACCTGGATGATGCGCGTCAGACGCTTTCGGCCTTTACTGGGTCGGAGGCAACGCAGCGGGTTTGCCTGCTGATGGCGGAAATTGAGGAGCAGGATGGCGGCGACACGGTCGCCATGCGTGGCTGGCTAGCCCGCGCGCTACGGGCACGCCGCGATCCGGCCTGGGTCGCCGATGGCTATATTTCGGCCAGTTGGGAGCCCGTCTCACCGCTTTCGGGCAAGGTTGATGCCTTTGAGTGGAAGGTGCCGGTGGAGCGTTTTACCGGCCATGAGCCGGTCGATATGCCCGAGAACGCCATCGCCGATGATGGGCAGGTGATGCTGCCGGCTCGTCTGCCGACCATTGTTGCCGCCGGTGGGATGGCTGCCGGCGAGGTGGAGGCCGAGGCCGGTGAGGACGCTTCCATGGTCGCCGACAAGGCGGATGCGGCAATCGTTGTCGATGCCGTTGCGCCATCTGACGAAGAGCCAACCGGTGAACCTGAGCCACGTGCTGCGGGCGACGCTGCGGCATCGGAAGCGAGCGTTGAAACGACGTCTGATGAGGGACCAGCCGCTAAAGCCACGCCCGAACCCTCGCGGGCTGATGCAGATGGAGTTGGTGCGGATGGTGCCAATGACGGTGATGAGGTGTCTGCCGCCCAGACCGACGCAGAAACTGGCTCCGATGCTGACCTTTCAACGGATAGCGAGGTCGTGAAGCCGGTGGTGGTTGCCGGGTCCGGCGAGGTCGTCGATACTACGCTTGAAGTGGCCAACGATGACGAGCCGTCCGACCCTCCGGCCGTGGAATCGGCATCAAGCGATGCTAAGGCCGAAGAACCCAATGATGGAGCTACTGTGACCGTTGTTGATGCGACGGACGCCGAAAACCCCCACCAGGAAGAAGAGCCTTATCGCGGTCTTCCCGGCGGGCACGCACCGGACGATCCCGGTCACCTTGATGAGGAGGAGTTGGCTGCCGAGGAGGGCAGGCCTGCCCCGGATGCGCCAGACGCTGATGGCAATCCGCGCCGGCGTTTCCGGCTCTTCTGATCGACCTGGATGAACTGGCCGTACATCGCTTGCAAAGGCGGATTGATTACGCTACCCGTCCGGCTCGTTTCGCAAGGGTTTTGGCGCTGACAGGGTGCCCGGCGCCCGCGACGGATCGCAGCTGTAGCTCAGTTGGTAGAGCACGTCATTCGTAATGTGCAGGTCCGCTCGCAATAGTCACGCAAAGCCAATGCGTTGGCAGAAACGAGTTTGAAATAGTAGGGCTATAGTAGTGCAGCCCTGCGTTTGGTGAGCCGCTTTAGCTCAGTTGGTAGAGCACGTCATTCGTAATGACGGGGTCGTCAGTTCAAGTCTGACAAGCGGCACCATCACATCGATAATCTCCGAATAAACTGGAACGTTTCAACACTCGCCGGGGCGGTTGCTCCGATAATCTGGCAGTGTCGGCGCCGAGCCCAAATTGTCTAACATCGTAGAGAATCCGACGTACGGTGAAGCAGCCATTAGCTCTGAGGGTATTCGAGCATGCCATCACGACAGTGGCAAATTCTGATGTGCCGGGACTTCTGGTACCCAATCACAGAACCAACTGGACTAATACTCTGAGGGACGCATTCGCGCATTATACTATGTGACAGAATTGATCGGTTGCGCTTGTCGATCAAAATGGGGTCGAATGGCCAACATTACCATACGGGGAATAAAAAGTAATCATGGCTCATGTTGCTCTTGTGCAAAATCAAAGTGAGATGGCCAACTATAGTCACGCCGATTGCCGCGGCCTTTTGCGAAATTTCGGTTACAGCCATGAATTATTCACAGCATCCAATATTGAACAACTTACGCATGGAGTAACAGTCGGAGATTATGATTGCTTGATTATTGCGAGCAATGCTCTCCATGACAACGTAATTCGTGAATTCTTCTCGAGCAAGATTGGTATCAGCCTCATTGAGAGACTCCTCAGTCAATCATGCGGAATCCTCATATTTATGCAGTACAAAGCAGCCTATGACGATTACTCGTTCGAATTTCTCCCCAATCCCCTCGGTGGACTCAAGGCAATTGCTCGACCTGCAAGCGAAACTGCGCAGGTTTCGGAACTAGTATCAACCATGCAAGTCTATTCTCCTCCGTTACTTGGCTATCCGGCCCAGGTTGAAGTTTCAAAACTGCAGTCTGTCGGTATGAATCATAAGACGCTTAAGGGGGTATACTGGCACTATTGGGGCGGAGAGACAGAGCCATTTTGGGACGTGCTGCTTAGTTGTGACAGCGACAAGGAGAAATCACGCCCGTTAGTTTTGAGCGCCAAAGAGACCTTCGGGAAGCGTGTTGTAGTCAGTGCGCTGCCAATCGACTGGCACGCACACATTGAACTTTTTCGGAACGTGATATCTTACGCATCTGAGGGTCGGCATCTCACAGCGGTTGTGAAGAGTTCGAGCATCTCAAGTCCTGCCTTTGACTACTTCGTCGCAACACTCAAAGCACGAAAAGAAGGGTTCCGCCTCTATTCCACCGAGAAGAAACAAGTAGAAGTCCTTCTCGAAAATGTTCGCATTGGGATCCACCGCCCTTTGGTCTTGGGGCCCACGGTCGCAGACGCCGGTTCACTTGACGAACGCGATGAGCGCCTCTCCCATATAATGCTAGATGGAGCCCTATAGACCATTGCCTTCGGCGATGCGGTTAAGGGTCAGGATCTAATTGTTTCAGGCAGGCAGAACCCTGCTACAGATATCTACCGACTACTCGTTCCTGAAATCGCCCGGGATCTTCAATCTGGCTATCTGGACGGAAGCTTCTGGAGCACCGTTACTGGGCTTAAGTCACTAGAAAGACTACCGGACGGCCTAGATGATCAGATCTTTCCACTAGAGAAGGTTCGTAGCCTCGTCGTCAAACATGATCGCAATGGTTCTTACGATGAGGTTTTTGGAGCGACTGTCGCACTCCTTTGGCTAGCCAAGAAAACGTCCGGCGCGGCTGGAATTAATATGAACCAGACGCTGGCATGGCTGCGCGAACGCATGCCTGACATGGAAGAAGAGGAAAAAATCAGAGCGCTCACAGTATTCTCGAGCGTTGGAGTCATTTCTGATGAAGAAGTAAGTGAGCTCGAGATACTGGTAAGTCAGTTCCGAGTAGAGATGTCTAGCGAGTTTCAATTGCTTACGCTCTTGGAGGCAGCGGTGGAAATATCTAGTGAGAGCGAGGTAGTCCGGTTCGTTACAGAGTTGTCCGAAAGGCAACAAGCTGGGGCAAATGAGAATGGGCTGTGGGTCGATATTCCAACTACGGCTGGTCTAGTATCTGAGCTCTTGAGAGTCCATGAAATCGTTTCGGTAGGGAAAGAGGGTAATCCCATCACCGTTGACGCTATTCGAGATATCGTTATCCCAGCGATGATAACCTTGGAAGATTCCTTTCAGCGAAGTATCGCCGCTTTATCAGGCAGTGGAGATCACAACTATCCATGGGACGGCAAGGCTGCAACTTGTCTGCGCTGCCTTGCTGCCTGGTACCATTTCGACAGGTTCCTTGATGCACCGGTCACCGTAGCAGCTGACTCGGTCCGGCAATCGGCAAACCTTGGTCGATTGTCGGTCGTGGCGGAAAACAGTCTAGAGACGCTCGAATTTCTCGTCACTGAGAAGGCTCGGTTGATTGGAGAACTCGAACAGGCGCAGAGTGCTTTTGAGGAAAGAGACACGGCCCAATTGGAATCGCAACGCGCAAAAACCAGAGCAGGCTGGGCTGTTTTCTTTTCTAGATTCTTCCTATTGGTAGCCCTAATTCAGTCTTACATCATAATTGATCACTTGATTCGCACTAGAATTCTCGGAGAGACCTTGGTCTTTTTGGAAAGTATATCTACGCATACGGCGGCGCATATCGCCGTCATTACATTCATTACTGCAATGTTGGCTGTGCCCTGGAGTAAAGCTCTGGGAATTTTGAACTTTTTTCTGCCTGATGATCGGGGCCCCAGTTGATCAAACCGACTGTAGTCGTTTCCGATACCGCGCGAGTGTCTCCAGAAGCTCGCATTCTAGGAGACGGCAGAGTTACAATTGGTGATCATGTTGTAGTTGAGCGAGGCGCTGAACTACATGCGACAGGCGGGGGCCTAATCGAAGTAGGTTCCAGATCAAAGATCAAAGGCAGCTGCTATCTGAAATGCTATGGCGGCAGAATTACGATAGGGCACCGCTCGACAATTGGTGAATTCTCCCTAATTGCAGGCCATGGCGGCGTCGACATTGGCGATTACTGCATGTTGGCACCTTATGTGATGCTCAACGCGGCAAGCCACATTCTTGATGGCAATGAACCGTATCGCTTTCAAGGCGAGAAGACGGAAGGCATCAAGCTGCATAACAATGTTTGGCTTGGCGCCAGAACCACCGTTCTCGATGGTGTCACGATCGGCGAGAGTGTCGTCGTTGGAGCGCATTCGTTAGTGAACCGAGATCTTGCCAAGAAATCTACGGTTGTAGGCTCGCCTGCTAGGCCAATACAAAATGGAGGGAGGAAGTAATGCGAGCATTTGTGAATGCGGATGTATTTACGGGTGATGCAGTGCTTACAGACAAAGCAGTTTTGGTGGATGATGGAAGGGTAATTGATCTCATCACAGCGGATCACCTAACGGATGACGCAGAGATTATCGACCTTGGAGGAGCATCTCTTGTTCCGGGATTCGTTGACATGCAGGCAAATGGCGGTGGGGGCATTCTTCTCAACGATGACGCTAGTGTGAACGCCCTGAGGATAGTACTAGATGCGCACTCAAAATTTGGCACAACACATCTATTTCCAACCGTTTTCACTTCAAAAGTCGAAATAATGAAGGAACTCCTTCACTCTGCTATGGAGTTGCGGCGAGAGGGAGATGCTCGTGTTGCAGGCATACATTTTGAGGGGCCAATTATCAATCCGAGCAAAGCTGGAGTTCACAACAAGGACAACATACGTCTGGCAGACGATGAGATTATTGAAATCTACCTGGAGTCTGCATCTAAGATGCCAACCTTGGTTACGCTGGCTCCGGAAAAAGTAGATGGAGCGGTGATTGAGAGGCTTTCGAAGGCGGGAGTCCTTCTATTCGCGGGGCATACTCAAGCAACCTTCGACCAGATGGCAGAAGCAACGAGAGCAGGACTTCAAGGTGTCACGCACCTGTACAACGCCTGTAGCGGTCCATCCAGCCGAGAACCGGGTGCGGTTGGTTACGCGATGGTGGATGACTCCAGTTTCTTCAGCATCATCGTTGATGGCTTCCACGTGCATTTTGCCAGCGTTGATGCCGCGCTTAGATGCAAACAGCCTGGAAGAGCGTTCCTTGTAACTGATGCAATGCCTGCATTAGGGTCAGACCAACCGACCTTCTCAATCGATGACCTCGAAGTCTTTGTGCGTGATGGCCGGTGCCAGACCCCAGAAGGCATACTAGCTGGGTCGGCTCTTGATAAGGCGCCGGCAAACCGGAATTGCGTTCAGAAGGTTGGTGTGAATCGTGCGGAAGCAATTCGTATGGCGACTATGTATCCCGCTGATTTCGCGGGTCTTGATGACGGAGCCGGACGAATTAGTGCAGGTTCGCCAGCGAGCTTTGTCATTTGCGACAACGAAATGCACATTGCCTCTGTATATGTCGAGGGAGAAAAGGTTTTTGGGCAGCACAATGGTGCCGGCGGGAAAGAGGCCATGGGCGGCGACTGATGGCTCGACACCATACGCAGTTCCGCATTCCCCGTTTTTGATGCCGCCCAATAAGAGCATCGCGTCTTTAACTCGTCAAAGATTACCGTCCGTTCTATCCGCATAGTTGCCGTCAGGTGGAACAAGAGCAGCACCTGCTCAATCTACTTTCGAACTCAGACGCTTCGACGTATAACGCTGACAGGATTGGCCAATGCCAATCCCGGGGCGTGGAAACCCCTCCCGTAGCGGTCGGTGTCGACCGTGATGACACCTCCTCGACTATGGTCGGGGAGGCACTGGCGTATGTCCAGGGCTCCGGCCTAAAGGCCAGCGCGGCTGTCTACGGGCGGCTTTCCAACTCCCCGGCTGCCAGAGGGAAACCTCCGGTAGCCGATTTGGAAACAGGGGAGTGGCAGCTTGGACGAATACAACTTCTGGCAAGATTTCTTCGACACATACCAATCCTTGTCGGACTGGTTGAAATTCGCGTGGCTCGTCGTGCCGCCCGCGTTCCTGCTCGGGTTGGTGGCGCTATTCATGTGGTATCGACTCGCAACCAAGCGCGCGGCAGAAACAGGGACCGGGACGCTCGCCTATACGGTCTTCTCGAGTCAGAATGACGGTCTTCGAATCTACACCCATAACGGGGCTGACGCCCTGAACGCGGAGCGGTCCGAGGCTGCCCTTTTGCCCCTGCCTGGCACAAAACCTCCAGCCTTATCCAAACAGCCCCCTCGGACGGCTGAGGACGCCTGAGACACAGCTTACGGCGGATAGGCTCAGGCATACTCGGGCGGTCGTGTGTCGGCAAACACCGCAGGAAGAAGAACAACAGCCAATATGGACGGTATGGATAGTATGGCTGTTGGCAAGTTGGGCGGCACCATCCGCTGGCACGCTAACCTGCTTTCCCGCCATACAGCCCATTTCATCCATACATCATCAGAACGGGTTGGCCGTTTCATTGTCCACTGTCGCCTGCCCGGACTGCCAATCTTCCAGATCGTTGGACCAAGGAATGGTCTGCCCAACATACCGCTCGAGATTTCGCCGGCATTGGACAAGTGGTGGGAAGTAGTGTCGCGTTGACCGCACGCTGACCAATTGCCCGCTCTGCCTCTTCATGTACTTCCCGCTTAGGACACTCTTCATGCCGGGGAACATGTCGTTTAGCCGGCGACCGAAATCGTTGATATGCACATTCTGCGCGCCGGGCTGGCTCGCTTGCATGTCTTCGAAAAGCGCGCGGATTGTCGTCACTCCAGGACCGTTACCCGGAGCATCGGGTTGCAGCCAACTTCCTTCGTCCAAGATTTGGTAGATGTACCGGAACTCAGCCCCCTGGGCGCGCAGTATCTGGCCGAATAGGGCATCGGTCTTAATTGTTCGGCGCGGGTCCGGGCCAATCGTTATGTCCCGATTGAGGAGGTCGTAAAGCATAGCTTCGCGTCCGCCTGAATCGCGCTGGTTCACCAGCGCGCTGAAATAGGCTTTGTCTTCCCGATTGCGTTCCCCGACCTCAAGGATTTGCCAGCGCCGGTCACCAAGGTCGGCCGGAACAATCGATGCTTCATTGGAAGCGATCATCCAGATCGTCCGGTTTCTCGCGCGGATTGGGTCGACCCCCTTCGCTTCCACCGTGATGTAAGGCTCGGTCACGCGGGTCTTGATGTTTCCAGCGTCCTGCCGATTGCCGCCCCACATGCCTTCGTCGACAAAGATGAACCGTCGTCCGAAAAGGTGTGCGTTGAAACGACCACTCACATGTGCCTGATTTATGACAGTTATGTAGTGTCGCCCAAAAAGGCTTCCGTAGGCGTGCGCCAGAACGCCTTTGCCAACACCCGGAAGCCCGGAAAGGACTGGCACCGTGCCAATGGGCAAACCTGGCTGTTGGACGCCGAGCGCCAACCAGTTCAGAACCCATTCGTTCAGTTCTTCATCGTTGTTGCAGATGTTATGGGCGATGTGATCTTGCAGCAGGCTCCAGTCACCCGGCGTCGGCTCCACCGCGAAGCCGGTCCAGATGTTGTACGTGTTGCCATTGCCACCGGGCGGTAGGTCCGGATTGAAATCGATCCGCCGGTAATGATCGGCCTTGCGGCTTGCGAGCCAATAGTCCGCAACCGGAATCTGTTCGATGTTTTCACCGCGCGGGATAGCAATCCGGTGCGACTTATGACGGTCCTTGAGCACGTCCTTCGTGATCCAAACGAACGGACTATCTTCGTCCTCAGCGAGCTGCTTCTCGATGATCATTGTTCGTGTACCTTGGGTAACGACGCCGTACTTGGCGTTCATCGCCCGGACTTCAGGTTCGCTCGGGCCGTTCCAGCCGCCCTGCTGGGCCATATGGAAAAGCGTTCCGGTGCCAACTGAGCCGTCCGGTTCGAGACTGTCCCACTTTTCGCGGCTCTCCTCCTCGCCCGGATACTTTTCCGATGATTTCGACCAGCAATCCCAAAGTGCGAATCCGCTCTCTCCGAACGACCACTTGAGGATCAGCCCGATACGAATCCAGCTGTCGTAGTCGCCCGCGGAAACATGTGTCAGTGCGGATCGCGCTTCAGCTTCGTCCCCATGTTGCACATCACCGTTTGTAGGGCTCGTAGCGATTCGAGCAGGCTTAGCCGGTTCGTTTGGCAGGTCGTGCGTGGGCAGGTAACCGATGTCCGGCGCATACAGGCTGGCGATATCCGGCGGTAAATAGTCCGCCAAGCGGACCGTTTGCATTTCGCCATCCAAAGGCAGAGACCTTCTTGCAAATGGCAGTGCGATGGGATTGCCGAATTTGCCTTCTGAAACCCGGTCCTGCTTTGGGTAGATTTCCACTTCGCCTTTTGCCAATCCGTACGCCCCGGAGCTCAGCCCGGTCTTTTGCAGGAGCCTCTTCAGGAATCGCCGGATGCCTCGCGCCTTCTGCGGCGTTCGCCAGACCAACCAGATGTGAAGACCCGATCCACCACCTGAACGAACGACAAGAGGTGTGATCCCACGGGCTGTAAGGTCGGTAACAAGTGGTTGCACCTCTGCGACGACCTGTTCCCAATCCAGCTCACCGTCATGATTGTCGACATCCAGCGCCGCAAGGTGGGTCTCATCATTACCAAATAGGTAGATCGCGATGGGTTGCTCGCCGCTCAGGTGAGCAGCGATAGCACTGCAAGAGACATCGCGTTCGGCAAGCTGATATCCCTTGCCAGCGCGGACATTGAAACGGCTGTAACAATCCGTTCGCCCATGCTGCGCCAATTCCAAGGTGAACGCCAAGAGCGCTTCTTTGATGGCTGACTTACTCATCGTCCGCGCCCTCCGGATTCTGCTCCTGAGACGCAAGCCAGCGTTCAACGTCGCTGATCCGGTAGAGGATTTTCCCAGCGCGTTGGCCGGTGCGGATGCGGATGAACGGTGGGCCGAATCCGTAGATGCGACCCTTCTCAAAGAAGCTTTGGCTCAGACCTGTTACGTCCGGCAGTTGCTTCGTTGAGAGGAACTGATGTGATCGGTTAGACATGTTGCCCTCCTGTTTTTGACAGGAGAACGGTGGCGAGTTGCCGTCATGTTAGGTTGCGAACAATCCCGGAGGAAATTCGCAGCCTGCTTCAGAGCTTGGTTTTAACGCCCCACTCAGCAAGTTCGTCGCAGATTCGCCTTAGTCCCTCAGCCTCGAGCGTCTCTGCTACATAGTCATGCTCGACAGCGCGATATATGTATGTGCGCTCGTGGTCGACGGCCAAGCCTTTGCCTTGTTTACGCTGGTAAGTGCCGCTGAACTTCTCTCGAAGCCTGTTCACGATAGCATACCGTGCTTGAGGGTCTGTGGAACCGAAGAAGTGCTTCTCAGCTTGCTCGGCGAGGGCTTTGTGAGAGCGTATCTTGGCTGGCGGCTCGGCGTCCGGATTATTGCGGTTCATGAAGGCATGCATGTTGTGTTGGCACTGATCCTTGTGAAGTTCGCGTGCCATAAAGAGCAGAGCTTTATCGTCTCTGTCGTCATAGAGCGGGTGCGGTGTGGCCTTGTTCCCGATCAGTGCTTTCAAGGCAGCGTTGAGGCGTTGCTGCCTTGTATCCGCTGAGACAATTGGGTTGGCATCGATGATTGCGAGAAGGAGCCGTTCCAACACCGTCGCACCGAACGTCAATCCTGAACCGTTATCCTGACTTTCCTCTCGCTCAGTGTTTGTCATCGGCTAACTCCAGTATCCGCGCTGCGACCTGCTCCACCGGCTCGCGCAAGCGTTCGGCGTTGACGACAATGTAACCGCCCGTCACGTCGCCACTGGCACGATGGTTCAGCAACCGCTTCAGCGCATAGTAAGGCACGTCGAGGCTTTCGGCGATGGTGATGAAGGTGCGCCGCAAGTCGTGCAGCGTGAACTTGACGCCGGAGCCGGCCTCCACGCGCTTAAGGAACTTTTTGGTCTCGATCAGGTGCCCGTCCTTGCCCGGTCCAGGGAACACGTAGGGCGAGCCGTTCGCGCACCTCTTGCGCTCGGTCAGCAGGTCCGCGAGATAGGTCGAAAGCGGCAGGTTGAGCGGATCGCCGTTCTTAGTCTTGGGCAGATGAAGCGTCCGCGCGTCGAGATCGACATTCTCCCAGCGCAGCGCCATCAACTCTCCCCGGCGCATACCGGTGAATAGCGCCATCAGCAGGAAGTCACGGGAATACTCCGGCTCGGCCATCACCGCCTTCCACCACAGCGGAAGCTCCTGAGCGGTCACCACCGTCTGCCGCCGCTTCTCGCGGTGCCACGCGCGCGCCTGCGTCAGGATGGTCACTGGGTTGGGCGGGAACTCATCGTGGGTGGCCGCTGTGAAATTGTAGACCGACCGCAGATGCCGCATGACGTTGTTGGCCGTGGTCTTGCCGATCTGTGTCGAAAGCTCCTGATGGCGCTTCAGCACCATCTGCCGCGTGATCGCGTCCATCGGCTTCCTGCGCCAAGCCTTCAGGTAAATCTCAGCGGTGCGCGAATAGTTCAGTACCGTGTGCGGCGACAGGTGCGGGCGCGCCGCGAAAAACGCATCGAAAGCTTGGGCCAGCGTCACTGTGGCTTCGGCGACCTGCTTCTTGTCGGCATTGGGATTGTGCCCTTCGGCCATCTCGCCCAGCAGGGTGAGTGCCTTCTTGCGGGCGATGTCGGCGGCGAACAGATCGGCACGGCCTATGGTGACTCGGCGTGTCCGACGGCCGACCTGCCCCTCGGCGAAGTAAACCTTGGACTGCCGCCCTACCCGCAGGCCGAAGCCCGGTAGAAGCGTGTCGCGGTAGAGGACTTGTCCGTTTTCGGTGAAGGGAAGCGCATCAACGGACTGACGCGTAAGACGCAGATTTGGCATGTGAGACCTCCTTTCAGGCCTCGAACCAACATAGGTATGAAAGTTGGAAAAGACTCGAAAAATCATCGAGTTATCTGGAATCATCCAGCGACGTCCAATACGAAGAAGCCGCAGGAAACTTGCTGAAACGCGATAGACCTTAGGTGCCCGCGCGCGTAGGGGCGAACCAAAGGATCACCAGTGTCAGTTCAGCTGAGCCTTTTCGTAATCCTAGTCTTGATGTGGATTGCGCTGCACGACATCCTCCGGTCCTCGGGACCGGGTTGCGGGAACAGTTTTTGTAGCTAAAGTAGCTATTATGGATCGTTTGCCTGCGAGATCGATTTCGGCTCGAGAAGCCAAAAACCGCTTTGGCTACTTGATTGACATTGCAAGACAGGAGCCAATCTCAATCGAAAAACACGGAAGGCCGGTGGTGGTGGTCGTCAGCATCGAAGACTATGAGCGAATGGTCGCCACCAACCAAACAAAAGCCGGCAACAAGAACCGTGACAAGACCTGAATACCCTGTGGTTGACGTGTTCGCCGGGCCAGGCGGCTTGGGGGAGGGCTTTGCGTCTTTCGACCAAGGCACTGGAGGGGCTCGGTTTGACAGCGTGGCTTCGATTGAAAGCGACGAACATTCGCACCGCACTCTTCACTTGCGACACTTTCTTCGAACTTTCGAGGACGGATATCCTGACGAGTATTATCAATACCTCAAAGGCGAACTGTCCCTCTTGGAACTCTATTCGCGATTTCCAGAAAACCGGTCCCGGGCAGACGCCACTGCTCTACTAATGTCTCTCGGTCCGGAAAGTCACCAGACAGTCCGCAAGCTTATTTCAGCCAAGCTTAACGGCAGGAGTAAATGGGCTTTGGTTGGTGGCCCTCCCTGCCAAGCGTATTCTCTCGTCGGCCGATCCCGCATGATGGGCGATCCCGCTTTCGCCACTGATATCCGCCATCGCCTCTATCAGGAATATCTGAAAATCATAATTGACCATGCTCCACCGGTGTTTGTGATGGAGAATGTCAAAGGGCTACTTTCCTCGAGGATCAACGGTGAACTAACGATCGGTTTGATCCTCTCAGACTTGGCAAGACCGAAAGAGGCTCTGGGTCAAAGCGCCAATGGTCTTGGCTACCGACTGTATTCTCTCGCTCAAGGCCAGATGGCGGAGCCCGATGCTGATCCGCGTCTTTTCTTGGTGCATGCCGAGCAGTTTGGCGTCCCGCAGGCTCGGCATAGAATGTTCATAGTGGGCATTCGTGAAGATGTTCCAGTCAGACCAAATAGGCTTCAGCCCCACAAACCGCCTTCCGTCCGACAGACCATTGGGAACTTGCCTCCTGTTCGCAGCAGCCTTTCAAAGGGCGAAGACAATTTCGAAAACTGGTCGGCCGTGATCGAAGGCATAGACCCCGTTTATGTGCGGCATATGCTGAATGGCCATGGCGTTATTGGCGATCTGTTCGATTCCCTAAGTTTCGATGGATGGAACGAGCGGTCGCAACTCCCGCGTTCGTCGTCATACTATCCGGATCCTTCAACGCATCGGCATCCGGTCTTTGACCATCTCTTCGATAGCCGTCTGGACGTGCTTGATGGTCATGAAGCCCGCGCGCACATGGCATCCGATCTAAAGCGATACGCCTATGCGGCCTCCTTTGCCTCGGTTACCGGGCGTAGTCCGAAACTCGCGGACTTTCCGGACGGGCTTCTTCCTCAACACCGGAATGTAGAACTCGGACGTAGAGGGAAAATGTTTGCTGACAGGTTCCGCGTTCAGCTGCCGGATCAACCGTCTACGACTGTGACGTCTCATATCTCCAAAGACGGGCACTACTATATTCACTACGATCCGTTGCAGTGCCGCAGCCTGACAGTCAGGGAGGCCGCGCGGCTACAGACTTTTCCCGACAACTACAAATTCGAGGGGCCACGCACGGCCCAGTATCACCAAGTTGGGAATGCGGTCCCGCCTTATCTTGCGAGGCAGATCGCCGCCATCATTGCAGAGGTTCTCGACGCAATGAGAGACGGGGACACTTGACAGACAAGATCTCGCAGGAACGCCGCAGCTGGAATATGTCGCGGATCAAGGGCAAGAACACAAAGCCTGAGGTCCAGTTGCGGAAGCTCCTTCATTCGGCCGGCTATCGATTCCGCCTTCATGTGAAGGACCTCCCAGGCAAGCCTGACATCGTCCTTAGAAGATACAAGACCGCAATCTTCGTTCACGGCTGCTTCTGGCACCGACATGAGGGATGTCCAGGGGCAACCATGCCCAAGACACGCACGGAGTTCTGGACGGCAAAGTTCACAGACACCGTTCAGCGCGATCAACGAAAGCGGAATGAGCTTGAGAAGCTCGGCTGGCGAGTGATCGTCGTGTGGGAATGCGAACTAAAGAAGGCACCGAGCGTTGTCTTGAAAAGCATTGAAAATCAGATGCTTGGGCACTCAATAAAATGATATTTTCCATATATTTCCCGAACATTTCCGAAATATTGCGCTTCTGATCTTGATTCATTTCGTGGAAATATCCACGTTATGTACAACACGGGAGCGATGTATGCGTGACAAAAGAGAGAAATTCGTTGGCCTGGCTGAGGCTCGCGTGAATCGCGCGATCAAGGACATCCGCCTGATCGGGAACCTGGCGAACAAGGCGTCCTATGAGTACGAAGATAGCGATGCCAAAGAGATTTTTAGGGCGCTCCAGAAAGAGCTGGATGCGGCAAGGAGTAGATTTACAGGGAACGGCAAGACCTGCGACGATTCGTTCCGTCTTAGTCAGAAGTAAGGATAGGCTTGACTGCGATAGGACTAGCGTTTTTGCCGAACAACGGCGGTGAGGCCGAGGGCCTTAGCGACGCAGGGATCGAGACTTTCAGGGAGAACCCTTTTGCAGCTGTCGCTCGCGAGACTGGGCAGAACAGTCGTGATGCACGCGATGATACGACCAAACCTGTTGTCCTTAGGTTTGATGTTGTCTCTCTTCCTGCCGATGCTTTTCCGTCGATCGAAAAATTCCGAGAGGCAGCGAATCTTTGCCTAGAGAAGTCGGAAGCGGCTTCGAGGGAAAAAGAAACAGGCTTCTTCCGAAATGCTGTAAGCGCACTGAAGGCTGATGAATTAAAGATCCTAAGGATAGCAGACTTCAACACGAAGGGTGTCCGAGGGCCCTGTGTTGAAGGAAGACCGTTCCACACGCTCGCAAAAACCGATGGGATGAGCGTGAAGGATGATGTGAGTTCCGGTGGATCTTTCGGCATCGGCAAGAACGCAACTTTTGCGCTTTCCGACATCCAGACCGTTTTTGTCTCAACGATGTATGAGGCCGACGGGCAGACACATTCGCTTTGCATGGGAAAAACACAGTTCATCTCCCACACGGACAACGCAGGAAACGAGCGACGTCGCAAGGGCTACTGGGGTAAAGTCGAAGGTTACATGCCGGTCGACACTGTGGAACAGGTACCTCAATGGCTACGTCGGAAGGAGCAAGGTACCTCGCTCTTCTCGGTCTGTCTGAGAGAAACTAGGACAGACTGGCGTCATGAGATGACAGCCGCGATCCTCATCAATTTCTTCTGCGCGATTGAACGCCAAGAGATGGAGTTTGAGCTCGATAACGGTTCGATTCTGATCAATCGGAACACTATTCAGGCCCTCTTCAAGAGCCCCGAGGTCAATGAGGCCGTTGATCAGCTGAATGTCCGCCATTCATTCGATTCAGCGCGCAAGTTGCATGAGTGCCTAATTGACAAACAGACTGCCAGTCAGGTGATCGAGGTCCCCGAACTCGGCAAAGTCAGAATGCACGCATTGCTGCGGGATGGTCTCAGATACACTGTCGGCATTGTCAGAAACGGCATGTATATCACGGATAATCTGGCGTACTTCAACGAGCCTTTTAAGCGTTTTCCGCTACACAAAGAATTTGCCGTCATTATTGAACCGGAGAGTGCGGCGGAAGGTGAATGGTTCAGGCGCCTTGAAAATCCCCGACACGACAACCTGTCGGCGGAGCGAATTACCGACCCTGCACTCAGAGCACAGGGGGAGCGAGCATTTTCCCGGCTCGCAAGAGAAATACGAAGCAGAATCAGAAAGGTCGCTCGTTCTCAACCTGTCGACAGCATCGAGCTTTATGAGATGAACGAGTTTTTTGTGACTGAAGGCTTCCGCACCGAGGACGACGCCGGAACCGAAACTGATCCACGCGCCAAGGTTCCGACGAAGATGCAGCGAACCAATCCGAAGCGTACGCCCCCCGCCGCACGACAATTCGGCTCCCCGGGTGATCCCCCCGGACCGGGCCCAAATCCGAATCCAGAACCCGGTCCGGGGCCGGGGCCGGTGCCACCAGGGCCGGGGCCAAGGCCGCGCCCCCGCAAGGTGATGCGCCCAATCGAACTGGTCTCCGAACGTGCTCTGATACAAGACAGGAACGAACTCAGAAAAAGACGGCTGATCTTCACTTCGCCAGTCGATACTGACGTCATCATCTCGACAGATGCCAGCGGACTAAACGCGGAAGAACGTCTCGCGATCACCGCAGCTTCAATTGGAAAAGTGAGCGACGACACACTTGAGATCACTTGTGAGGCGGGAAAACGTGTAAGCGTCGACTTTGAGTTCGATGTTCCATATGGCGGACCGTTTGAGATTTCTGCCTATGAGATCGTCGATCATGAAGAGGAGGCCGCGTCATGAAGATCAATGAGCGCATGCGCTACCCTCATCCGGTCCTAAGCGAGTTCTCGTCTGACTATTCTACAGGCGAGATGAGTGCTGACTTCCTTCAGCAACAGACCGATGACAACCAACTGAAAATCATCTCCGACATTACCATTGGTAATGATGATCTATCTTCCCTCATATCGGTTCAGAAGGCCGCATCCGGCTACTTTCTTGAAAGCAGGCGGACCTATTTCAATCATTTGCAGGAAGCACCGCCAGGTAAATCCGAGAAGTTTTTCGACCTTTCACAACTCCACGGTCTAGTCACAATCCGTCCGGTTGTCTGGACGCTGAACGACCTAAACGGATTCTCAAGCCCGTTAATTGACGCCGAGTTCGGTGAGGCAATCAACATAGGCAAAGGATCGATCATCGCTATGGGGCCCGAGTTCCGTTTCTCGATCGACCCGAAAAAGTTCAAGCCTTTCGAAACGATCTTCAAGCTTGCCGTCGATGAGTCGGTCGAACCAGGGACGATTGAGGTCGATACCGATGATGAGAAGATTGGTATTCTTGCAGAATCTGCCACCCATACCGCACTCGACAGCATGCGAAATCTGCCCGCCACACGTTCCGTGATGCTTAGCGCCGTCTATATGCCAGTTGTAGCCGATATAGTCTCGAGATTGCAGAATGGGGATAGAAGCTTTGAGGCACGGAGATGGTTTCAGGTCTTTGCCGCCAAGTGTGACGACCTCGGAATTCAGCTGGACGACCCGTCTGTCTCTCCGCTTAGGGTTGCACAGATGCTGCTGAAAGCTCCACTGAGGCAGACTACCAAGGCCATGGAGGCCGCTTCATGAGCAGAGAGGTCAAATACATTTCTGAAGCGGCGCTCGCCGATCTGCGGAAAAGCGTCCGCTCGAACCTAGAGCTATATCGGGGTCCCGGCTTTCAACACCTCGAGGATGAGCCTTCTTGGGATATTGGTTTGAAAATCGATTACGATCAGGAGCTTCTCCGCACACTGGACCTGACACAGCAGCAGAATATTGTTGAAGTCGACCGAAAAAACTCGCTGATCGTCGGTCAAGCTCTGGCCGAACTGACGCCGTCTCTCGCAAACGAGGAGCTCGTCTGGGTACGGATTTCTCATCTTGATTGTTTTGAATACTCAAAGGCCCGATGGCTAAGCGAAACGGACGAAGACGAAGCGCTTGTTGCGTCTATTCATGCTCACCTCTTCGCCCCGACACAAACCACGATCAGGGATGATCACGCCGTATCTCGCCTTTGGTGGAACTACCACATCGCCAGAAGCTGCATGCCGGATGATGTGGAGAAGGCGCTCGGTTTGATACTGAAGACAGCTGACATCCGATCGAACTTTGTCGAAAGAATCTGGATGAGCAGCAGGGAGCGAATAGCAGGAGCAATTCTACGGGCGATTGATGATAGGGCCGAGATCACCGCTACAGAATCCAGTTTCCGTACTTTCATGAAGATTATTAACAGATACGGGGGCGGGATCGTGTTCGAGGCGCTCAGCGAAGCAGAAGCGGACAAATTCGTCGGCGAATGCTGTGATCGTGTCGCAAAAGTCAGCGAAGCGGCTTAGAAAACGCCCGGAAGGCACCGGGGGTTCGGAGGCGACCCAACGCCAAGCTGGCCTTCCGCATGGAGGGGAAGAAGGGGGCGGTGAAAAGCAGGCGTCAACCGCATAGATATGTCGAACCCGAGCAGTCCAGCGCGGTAATCAGCAGATAAACAGATTGGCGCGGGAAGCTATGGGCGGCAAGAATGAGAATTGGAACGACGACGAACTCCGCGTGTCCGTGGATGCCTATCTCTACATGCTTCAGCTGGAATACTCTTCGATTCCGTTCTCGCCAACGGAGTACTCGAAATTCCTACGCACAGGGCCGCTACGGAATCGAAACGACGCGTCCATCCGATACAGGATGCGGAACATTTCTCAAGTCATGCAAGAGCGCGATGCGCCGATTCTGCGGTCGTTCTCGCCAGCCCCCCAAGTGGGCAAAAATGTAAAGCGGAGGATAAACGAGCTACTCAACCAAAGACAGATACCTGCCAAAGCGCAGAGAATGCTGACTCCTCGCGGTGAGGAACCCATCGAGCTTGCAGATATCTTAGTGAGCCTGAGAGAACTGAAGGGCATGCTCGCCGACATAGAGCCAGAGCATATGCCCGGCTTCGGTCATAACAATCCGCCCGGCATTTATGCTCTCACCCAAGAAGACGTCCTTGATGCACGGGATGCGGTCGCCGGGCTGGAGCGTGAGCTTCCGCATGCATCGACCGATCGGCTGCCAACATCCGAACTCACCGAAAGGCTAAGCAGGTTTGGCCTGAAGTTTGCGGTGTGGATAGGTCATCGGGTTACGGACTTTTCAAAAGCAGGTGCGGTTGCTGCCGGAACGGGCTTCGGAGTGTGGCTAAGCGGATTGGGAGATAAAATTCTCGAAGTGCTTCGCTTGATTGTCGGTTTCGTCGGGTGACGATTTAGATGCTTGGATGGAATTAGAACTCGGTCGGTAAGCGACATCACCGCAACTGCCGGTGCCGCCCCCCGCCACGCCTCGTGAAACCCGTCGATGGGGTGGGGTCCAGTGCACAACGCCAAATGGCCGATTAGTAGGGCAGATCGGGATTAGTAGGGTTCTAGTAGGGTAGAGGGAGAAGAGCCTGTCGGGTGCTGTACAACGCTGTCAGACTCGACATCTCGAAATTGCCGAGTCGGCTCAATGGCTTGTCTAGCAGGGTCCAACGCGGTAGTAGGGCATCTAAACCTCTGAAATCATTATGAAATACAATTCGTAATGATGGGGTCGGGGGTTCGAGTCCCTTCAGCAGCACCATTTCCTTTTTCTACGGACGTTTTGGACTGCCAGTCATCAATGGGATGACGCTGCTTAACCATGTGCTCGATGACATAGCCAGCGCCATGAAGGATGACAGCAACCGGCTGGCCGGCAGCCTGTTTGCCATCCAAACCGGCACACACGGCCTGCAAGAAAACCGATCTGCGCTCTGAGGCGGTGAGCGCTTTAGGCGACGCCGAGAAGGCCGGTCAGATGGTTGTCGAACGATAGATCAAGCTGCGTGTCCCGCGTGCCGCGAAGAGCACCTTGGCCGGTAGTGAAACAGAAATGGTTGCCTAATGGGGCGCAGCCGGAGACGTCGGTGAGAGGAATACTCTCGATAATGCGGTGGTCGATCGCATCAAGAACATAGGCCATGTTGCCGCGTGAACTGGTGACCGCTATGCGCTCGCCATCGGCGCTTGCCTTAACTGAAGCGATATAATGGTTGAGCCGACTGCGCGCCGGGTCAGGCAGGTTGATCAGCTCGATTTCCGAGCCGCGCCGATGGCGTCCTATAAGCGGCACGATTTCAGCGCGTGTGCCCTCAAACTGCCCACCGAACCAGATCGACCGATCGCCCGCCTGCGCCATGTGGCGGATGGACAGTTGATGGAGCGATGGCGGCAGGGCCACAAGCTCTTGCAGATCGCCAGTCTCCAGGTCGATATAGGCGAGGGACGGGACCATGTTGGCAAGGTTCAGCTTCCAACGCGGGAAATCCGGATGGGTGAGGATGCCGCCATTGGCCACCGCAATGGTGCGTTTGTCGGCCATGAGAATGGCCTCGTGCGGGCCGATCCCGTGCGTATCGAACTCGCCAATACGCTGATAGCCCGCTTCAACGTCATAGATGCCGATCACGCCTCGTTCGTCTTCATAGGCGTTTTCGGTTGCGTAGAGCAGCCGTCCATCGGGCGAGAAGAAGCCATGGCCGTAAAAGTGACGGTTCGGCGCCGCCTCAAAGGCATAGGGGATGTTGCGGTCTTTAAGGTCGATGGCCAGCGCAAAGCGTCCAGGCCGGCGCGCAAAGGTGATGGCCGTTTGCCCATTGGGGGCGCAGACCGTGTCGTGGCCGCGGCCTGGTAATCTTTCAGTGAAGAGGAGGGCGCCCATATCGTCGAGTGCGGCGACGCCATAGTCGCCGTTTTCATCGCGGTAGGCAGACAGAAAGGCCGGCGCACCCAACGCGCTGGCAAGTGGTGCCATGGGCAAGGTGCCAAGTGCCGCGCATAGGCCGGCAAAATGGCGCCTTGTTAGTGACATGTGTGGTGCATGTTAGTCGCCGTCCAGAGAGTTGAAGCCTATCGTCAGGCCCAATTCGGCTGGATAGACGTCGCCTATAATGCGCAATGCGCCACTGAGGGGAAGTGCTGCGCCCGCATAACGGCCATGCGTGTCTTCGCCGGCGAGGAGGGTTTCCAGGGTGTCGCCGGATTCTTCCAGGGCCTGGAGGCGGGAGACGACCTGCCTGAGCTCAAAGCGGGCGGTTCCCGCAAAACGCTGGGATTGCTCCGGCAACAAGTCGGCGAATTGGCCGGCTTCGTTCAGCGCGAGCATGGCTTCGGCGTTGGCGATGATGGTAGGAAGCGTCTGTCCCGAGCGCCAGAACGGCGCGCGACGGTAGCGGGCGTCGGCCAGCGCTTCGCCGGCCACGCGAACAATCTTGGCATCGTGCATAATCTGGAGTTGTTCGCTCATCGAACGCAGAAGCTCCTGCAAGCTCTCGCCTTCGGTGCGGTAGATAGGGTTTTCCGGTCCAGGACTGAGCATCAAGGCAGCGTAGCCGTCATTGCCAGACCAGTCGTTCAAGACGGCCTCGCTGGTGGAGGCAATGGCTGCAGCGATGGCCTCAGCATAGGCGCAGCGGTGCGTTGCGGTTTCATCATCGGTTGCCAAGGCCTCAGAACCGGTGCCGAACAGTGTAAAGTCCAACGCCATCAGGCCCTGGAGCGCGACACTCTTGCCCTGAAGGCTGTCGCGCTCGGTGACGGTTGGGTCGGCGTTCGCGATGGCACCCTGGACCTGACCGAGACCGCGGCCGGTGCGATCGGGCCAGAAGAACAGCTTCTCAAAACGGTTGTCTTCGCGCGCCGGACCGAAGCGGATGAATTCAACCGCAGACCAGGCGATTACCAAGTCGGAGCAGGCGGTCCGCACCTCGTCGAGTGCCGTTTGCGACGGCGCCTCGCACAAGGCATCGACGGCCATCTGTTGTGCGCCCGCCGCGTCGATCAAAGCAGCGTAGGAGGGCAGGATATGCCCCTCGATCATGCCTCGCGTGATGGCTTGCAGGTTGGTGTCGGCCACCGCCGGACCAACCGCACCGGGCACACTCCCACTCACTGCCCAACACAGTCCAGCGGCCACAATCCAATGGCGCATGGCCATCTCCTTCTTTGCCTTCAAAGACTTTCCAAAAAGCGGATGAGCGCCTGGCGGTCAGCGGTGGCGAGCTCCACCACCTGATCACGCGCATTCTGAGCTTCACCGCCATGCCAAAGGATGGCTTCGAGCAGTGAGCGGGCACGTCCATCGTGCAGGAAATGGGTGTGGCCATTGACCGTCTCTGTCAAGCCGATCCCCCACAGCGGCGGCGTGCGCCACTCGCGACCGCTTGCATCACCCACAGGACGGTTGTCAGCCAGACCTTCGCCCATGTCGTGCAGGAGAAAATCCGAATACGGCCAGATCAGCTGGAACCGGTGCGCGTCGCGATCGGCATTGCGGCTGGTGACGAAGGATGGCGTGTGGCAGGCGGCACAGCCGATATCGGCGAACAGTTCCTTGCCGCGCAGCACCTCGGGGTCTTCAACATCGCGGCGGCGCGGCACCGCGAGGTTGGCGGTGTAGAAGGTGACCAGATCGAGCACCGGGTCTGGCGCTTCGGTGACCCCCAAATGCGCTTGAACGCCGGCAGGCATGGCAAGGCATGCGTACTGGCTGTCCGTGCAATCACCGTGGGACAGGTTGGGTAGATCGGGCGTTGAAATGCCGATGTCGCCGGCGAAGGCCTCCGCGGTCTGTTGGCGCAAGGTCGGGTTGGTGGCCTTCCAGCCGAAACGTCCAACGGCCAGCTCACCGGTTTGGCGGTCAAGCACCATGTTGGGGCGGCCTGAGATACCATCGCCATCCTCATCATAAGGATCGGCATTGGCGAGTAGGTCATCCTCGTGGATCGCCTCGACAAGGCCAAGTCCGATCATCGGAGAGGCGACGCGCGGCGAGATCATGACCTGCGGGTCCATATCGCCATAGCTAAGGTCGGTCAGCGCGTAGGTGGGATGGCGCAAGCTCACGACCGTACCGTCGGCAAGAACCACCTACTCATCTTCATAGGTGACCGCTATGCGACCTTCGGCCCCAAGGCCTGGGACAGCAAGGTCCTGAAACTGGCCCCCATAGATCGGCTCGGGGATTGCCAGCAGCTCGCGGGCGTCGAGTGCGGCGAACTCCGCTTCGGTACGCGGCGGGATCGAAAGACGGAACAGCATGGAGATCGCTGAATCAGTGACGTCCACCGGTGCATGTCCGCGGCCGTCGCGGATGTGGCAGCTCTGGCAGGATCGCGCATTGAACAACGGACCAAGCCCGTCCGACGCTAGTGTCGATGACGGGCTGGAAACCCACAGCTTGGCGAACCGGCTGTCGCCGATGTGGAAGTCGCCCTGGTCCTCAAAGCTCAAATTCTGTGAAAACTGGGAAAAGGCGTTGCGGTTGGCGGTCCCGGTGAAGGTCGTTGCCCCGCCGCCCATGGCTTCAAAGCGCTGCGGCTCTTCGTAGCTTTCCGGCGGCGCGAGAATCGCAGCCACGCGAATGCGGTCTTCCAGGCTGAGATCATAGCGGTGCGGCAGGGGGTCCTCTGCTACGGAGGACAAGGCGGTGGAGCCGGAGAGCGATACCGCCAGGCCGCTGCCGACCACGCACGCGCAAACAAAACCGAGGCAGGCAACGATGCTGCCCGCCCCGATCCAATTCGTGTCGTTTTGCTCGTTCACTGTCACGTTTCGATTGTCACAATATCACGGGCAAAACGTGGCTTATTCAAAGACGGCTGACGGGTTGTCGAGGCTGTCGGAACCTTCGAACTCGATGGTGCCGAGGTCTAGAGCCGCCACAACACGCTCGATGGAACGCGCCTGATCGACCAGACCGTCGATCGCAGCCTGCACGGTTGCGTTGCCTTCGTCGTTACCTTCGGAAATCATCTGGTCATAGGCCTCGATGCTTTCCGCGCGCGCCCGCATGATGGCCATGGCTGTTACGGTGTTGGCCAGCTTGCCATGCATTTCCTCATCCAGCGACGCGTCGGCAGCTGCGACCAGTTCCGATAAAGACGGACCGGAGACAACCGAACCATCCACGCGGCGGTAGGTGCCGGTGTAGACGTTGCGCATGCCGATCTGGTTGAAATAGTGCGAGTTGTGCGTGTTGTCGGCAAAGCAATCATGCTCTTCTTCTGGGTCATTTAAGAGAAGACCAAGACGCATGCGCTCACCGGCAAGTTCACCATAGGAAAGCGAACCAAGACCGGTCACCATGGCGGTGATACCAGCGCCCTCGTCGGCCATCAGCGTCGTCCGGGCTTCGCCGCTATCTTCCCAGTTGCCGACCATCTCTTCCAGATCGCTGATCAGGAGATCGGTTGCAGCTACAAGATACTCAATGCGGCGTTCGCAGCTGCCGCCAGTGCAGTTGGCGGTGTCGAAGTCGGTGTAGGGACGGCTGCCAGCGCCTGGGCCGGTGCCGTTGAGATCTTGGCCCCAAAGCAGGAATTCGATGGCGTGGTAACCGGTTGCCACGTTGGCTTCCACTTCACCAGCTTCGTGCAGCGTGCCGGACAGGAAGTCAGGCGTAATCGATGCGGCCATGACTTCTGCGCCGTTGATCGTCACATTGGCGTTGGCGATAATGTTGGCGGTGAACAGGTCGTTCTCGTCATTTTCCATGCCGTAGAACCCGGCATCGACGTAGTCGATCAGGCCTTCATCGAGCGGCCAAGCGTTCACGCGGCCTTCCCAATCATCCACGATAGCATTGCCGAAACGGAACACTTCGGTCTGCTGGTAAGGCACGCGGGCGGCGAGCCAAGCAGCTTTGGCTGCATTCAATGTGGCGTCTGACGGGTTGGACACCAAAGCTTCAACCGCAGAGCCCAGAGCCATGGCGGTGGTCAGTGAGTCCTCGTAACCGGCCAAGGCGATGTCAGCGTAGTTATCAAGCACGGCGGACGGCGTTGCATCCATGGCCATTGCCGGTGCTGCCAACAGGCTGGTCGCACAGGTCGCCAAGAGGGCAAGACGTGTTCTGGAGAGGCGCATAGCGTTTCCCTTAAGCATGGTGGGGACATGCCGGGCATACGGCAACCCCTTGAGATCATGAGACAAATGATGTTAGCCGATGCTCAGATTAGAAGCACTCTAAAGTTGCGGCTCATTTGCAGCTTATGCTAACGAGGGCGCCTTTGCGTGCAATGCGGGGAAGTGCTTAGGCCAGTCGTCTTAGGCCCGGATTTCTAAGCTGCTGCGGATGGATGGCCTGCTTGCTTCGGCGGGTCTGCCAAAGTGGTCATTGCGCACATGATTGGGAAGCGATTCTTCCGGCTTTTCTCAGGTTGGCAAGGCCGTGACCTGATCGCCAACCTTAATGATGCCGCCAGCGACGACGCTGGCCGTCACCCCGCCATGACCGCGCATGGCACTGTAACCGCCAGGGCCAAGCGCTTCCTCCATGCGACTGCATGGCGCACATGGGCCAGTAACTGCCAAGGTGGCCGAGCCAATCTGGATCGTGCGCTCCTTCAGCGCCAGCAGGTTGATGCCGGAGACGACCAGATTGCGCCTGAGCAGCGAAGGATCGATGGCCTCTTGGCCTATGTAGGCGCCGATACTTGCCAGATGTTCGTGTTGGATCAGTGTGATGGCCCGCTTGCCGGCGCGCGACCGGTCGCCAACGAGACCGGCCTCTGCAACATCAGCCTGCTCAACGTTGATGACAGATGCACGGCGTTCCGGGCGCAGTCCGATCCATTCCAGGCGCCCGGGCTGGGCGATCCTCTCAATCAGCGCCTTTAAGCTCTCAGCCATCGAGCGTGATGCTGGTTGGTGGAAGCGTGTGGGAGAGCGGCGTTGCGGTTACCGAGACGAGCTCATCGCCGGTGGTGCGCACCCAACAGGCTGCAACGCCGCCTATGAGCGGTATGGTTGCCGGTCCTTGAACGGTTCCCGGACCTTCGACCGCGATGGCGAGCTGGTCCATCATGAAGGGTAGCCTGTTGCCAGCCTGGTCGCGGGCGGTGATGCGGATCAAGCGGTCGTGATAGGCGTCCTGTGGGCGCAGCACTGGGCTTGTTTCCATGGTCAGCGCTGTGGGCAGTGGGTTGGCCAAGAAGTAGCGCTCGATAACCACCTTGTCTCCAACCAGACCGCCAAAGAGCCCGTCGCGCCAGGTCTGACCCCAGACAATGCGCTTGTCCTCCGGGATGTCAGTCGCTTCGATGATCACCGGCGGGTGGGGTAGGTGCGGAAAGCGGCTGTAGGCCGGCAGGAACGTGAGGGGCTCGTCGTCGCCATAGTGGAAGGTGACAGCGTCGCAATTGGTGAGGATCACCAGCGGGAACACACCGCCGACCTTGCGGTCACCGAACGACCAGTGGGTGGCCGGTTCCAGGATCGGCCTTTCGCTCGGGCTGAAACCTTGGCTTGCATAGGCGAAGGCGGCGAATTTTGGCGCGCGACCCATGGTCATGACGCCGTGGTAGCAAATGCGGTCGCCGGAGCCGAAATCGGCATGGGTGTTGTAGTCGAACATGCACCAGCCGATGGAGCCGGCAATGTGTGGATCCGCAGCGGCCGCGTCCATCACCTCCAGATGACGCAGCACATGCTCTTCCTGGCGCTCCTCGCCGTCGAAGACTTTTGTCGGGTACATATGGCCATTGTACTCGCTCACCAGATACGGGACTTGCTCGGCGAGGCCGGTCACTTCGCGTTGATCGCGCAGCGGCGTGCGCGGCCGGTTGATGCGTGACTGGAGAAACTCCGGTAGGTGCTCCTCACCCAGCACGAAGTCGTTCATCGTGTAGACGTCTTCAAGCAGGTTGGACTCGGTGATGTAGCGCACGCCGCCGGTTTGCCGGGTGCCGTCGAGCGCGCGGGCCGTCGCGTTGGTTTGCTCGTAGAACGCATCGTCGTCTTGGGACTCGTTGATACGAACGCCCCACAGCACGATGGACGGATGGTTCCTGTCGCGCTCGATCATCGCCTCGACATTCTTCACCGATTGCGCCCTGAACGCCTCGCCGCCGATGTGTTGCCAACCTGGAATCTCTTCAAAGACCAGAAGGCCGATTTCATCGCACCGGTCCAGGAAGGCCTTGGATTGCGGATAGTGCGAGGTGCGCACCAGATTGCAGCCGAGCTCGAACTTTAGAATGTCGGCATCGTGCGCCTGCGCCTCAGGGCCAAGGGCATAGCCGACATGCGGAAAGCTTTGGTGGCGGTTAAGGCCGCGAATCTTGAACGGTTCAGCATTGAGGAAAGAGCCATCGGGTCGGCACACGGCTTCGCGGAGTCAAGAGCGGATGGTTTGGCTGTCCTCGGCCTGTTCCTGCTTCACTTTAACCTTGCGCCGATGGAGAGCCGGCGACCGGGGAGACCAGCGCACAAGTCCAGTTCCGAGCGGAACGTCGGCGACGGCATGATTGTCGACGATCGTGAAGCCCGGCAGGTCCCGAATGACGGTGCCGTCCTCGTCGACCAGCGACAGGAGCACCGCACCGGCCACTGGCTGGTTTTTGGGGGTATCGAGCCAGACATCGACACGAGCCCCTGGCTGGTCGGCGAGCGGGTCTTCGACTCTGATCTTCGCATTCTTGATGGAGATCGCGGGCCTGCTGTCCAGCCATACATCCCGGTAGATGCCGGCATAGGTGAGATAATCGATCCGTCCGCCAAAGGGCGGAATATCGGGGTGCTCCGATCCAGCGATATGAATGGTAAGTAGGTTTTCGCCTTCGATCAGATGGGCACTCAGCCAAGCCTCGAAGGGTGTGTAGCCATCGGGAGGAGCGGCGACTAATTCCCCATTGATCCAGACCTTGGCGCCAGCCATGGCGCCTTCGGCATGCAGCACGACTTCGCCCTCGGCAAAGCGTGGGTCCCAATGCAGGATACGTTGATAGGTGAAAGGCTGCTGGTAGCTGTGCTCGTTGCCATAGTTCCACGGCAACGAGACTGCCGCGTGTGGCAAACGCGTTGAAGGACCGGGCAGGGGCAGCGTGATCCAGGCGGGATCAAAGCCGGCGTGGAAAATCCAGCCAGTGTTGAGCGGAGAGCGTTGGCGCATGGCGATCAGAGGCTCAGCGAAACGAGTTTGTGATTGGTATGGTTGAGCCCATTAGGCGCGCGATCAACGTTCCTGCAATGCCAATCGCACACCCAGCGCACAATAAATGCTGCCGACCACTTTGCCCTGCCATCTTACTACGGTCGGATTGCGCCGCAGAAAGCCGCCCATGGTGCCAGCGGTTAGCGCGAAGATGACCGTTGAGAGCAGGCCGAGCATGACGAGGATGACGCCGAGGATGGTGAGTTGAACCATCACCATTCCGTTGGCTGGGTTCACGAACTGCGGCAGGAAGGCAAGGAAAAACAGTGCCGTTTTCGGGTTCAGCACCTCTGCCAAGATGGCTTGGCGAAAAGCCGCGCCAGAGCTCAGAGCAGGCTTTGGTAGTGCAAGGTCCGGTGGTGTGCGGTCGAAGATCGCCCGCAGGCCGAGATAGACCAGATAGGCCGCGCCCAGATACTTCACCATCGTGAAGGCCAGTGCCGACGCCATGAGGATCGCGGAAATACCAAGCACCGCCAACGCGGTATGAATGAGATCGCCGACGGCGATGCCGAGGCCCGTCGCTAGCCCAACGCGAGTGCCGGAACTTGTTGCCCGCGCCACTGTGAGAATGGTTGCCGGACCGGGGATAAAGACAAATCCCAGGACAACCAGAACGTAGGTCAGCAGCGTTGTTGGCTCGATCACCATCGGAAAGCCATCTCTTCGATAATACTCGACCGGCACTGCAACAGTTCGGAGCGGTCTTGTCTAGCGGACGCGGTGGCCATCTGCGGTGAAAAGATAAGCACGCGCGTGCGGGATGCCGATCTGGTAGGTCGAACCGTGCCGGGCTTCGCGCCCGCTATCGGTTTCGACGAGCAGCGTTTCGCCTGCGTCCGAGGCGGCATAGATGTAGCTCTCACCGCCCAGATGCTCGGCGACATCGACCTTGAGCGTGACCATGGTTCCCTGCTCGCGACTGAAATGCTCCGGGCGGATGCCGACTTTGCAAGTGTCGCCGACGGACAGTGCATCGCCGGCAACAGGTAGTGTGATCAAAGCATCGCCCTGCTGGGTAAGTTTCACCGTCACGCCACCGTCTTTGGCAGTGACTTCGCCCTGAAGGAAGTTCATGCGCGGCGACCCGATGAAACCGGCGACGAACTCATTGTCTGGATCGTCGTAAAGATCGAGCGGCGCGCCGACTTGCTCGATGATGCCCGCGCGCAGCACCACGATTTTGTCGGCCAGCGTCATGGCCTCGGTTTGATCGTGGGACACATAAATCATGGTCGAGCCAGCGAGCTCATTGTGCAGACGGGAAATCTCCACCCGCATGGCCACGCGCAATTCGGCGTCGAGGGTGGACAGCGGCGCATCAAAAAGGAACACATCCGGATTGCGGACAATCGCTCGGCCGATGGCAACGCGTTGGCGTTGACCGCCTGAAAGGGCGGCTGGCTTGCGCTTCAGCAGAGCATCAAGCTGAAGGATATCGGCGGCTTCCTTCACGCGCTTGTCGATATCGCCCTTGGGGTGCTTGGTCATGCGCAGGCCGAAGGACATGTTCTCTTCGACTGTCATGTGCGGATAGAGCGCATAGGTCTGGAACACCATGGCGACGCCACGTTCGGATGGGTCGACCTCGTTCACGGTCCGCTCGCCGATTGCGACGGTGCCGCCAGAGATCTCTTCCAAGCCGGCGATCATCCTCAGAAGCGTGGATTTTCCGCAGCCCGAAGGGCCGACGAAAACGACGAACTCGCCATCATTGATGTCGAGGTCGACGCCATGAATCACGGCGACGGGACCGTAGTTTTTCTTCACATCGCGGAGGGTCAGGCCAGCCATGGAAACTATCCTTGTATCAGCGTCAGGTCAGAGTTGGCGCCATGCGAACGCTGGCGTCGGAGGCAATGGTTTGGGCGGCTTGCTTGAGCGTTGGGGCCAAGGCCTCAAGCTCTGACAGATCGTCGATTGTGCCCGGCATGGTGGCCGAGAGTCCGCCATAAAGGGCGCCGCCGCGCCCTAAGATCGGCACAGCTATACAGACGATCCCCGGTTCGTGTTCTTCACGGTCGAAGGCGTGGCCGCGCTCGCGAATGGCGTCCAGTTCAGCCAGCAACGCTTTCTCATCGGTCAGCGTGTGGGGCGTGAAAGCGTTGAAGGATTGGCGCATCAAGCTGTCGGCCAATTGGTCGTCCGGCAGGTAGGCGAGCATCGCTTTGCCAACGCCGGTGCAATAAGCCGGGCCGACCTTGCCGGGCCGCGAAAACATAGCAAGGCCGCGATTGCCCAAGCGCTTGTCGAGATAAAGGACCTGCCCATCATCGAGTTGGGCCAGATGGATGGTCTTGCCCAACTGGGTATGCAGGCTGTCGAGCAGCGGTCGTGCGGCCTCGGCGAGTGATCCGTGCGCCCAGGCAGCGTGGGCAAGACGAATGAAACGCGGGCCCAGCTGATAGGTGCCGTGGAGATCGTCATGCGTTAGCATGCGTTCTTCCACCAGGTTCTTCAGCATCCGGTGCAAGGTGGCCTTGGGGAACGGCAGCCGTTCTTTGAGATCAGAAAAGCGTAAGGGTCGTTCGGCGTCGGCGAAGCTGTCGAGCAGCATCAGGGCCTTGGTCACAGGTCCATCGCCCGGCTGATTGCGCGCAGCCGTCGAACGTTCATCCGACCCAGCTTCGCCGGTCGTGATCGCGTGAGCCTGTGCTGGCATGGGCGTGGTGCTTGCCCGTGCAATGGCCATGGCCGTTTACCCTCCCTCGCCCGCTTCATCGGTCAGCCCAATGGACCGGACGTTTGGCGCCAGGTCTCTTGACTGGACCCTCAATGCGCCTTGACGATGCTATGGAAGGATGCCTATCATTTCAACCACCAAAACAAAGTTCCATTGAGCGGAACAATTATCGGCTCCGATGGGCTTTGTCCTGGTACTGAAAAATGCGTTCGCGCCCGGCCCCTCACACTCCACCTTGGGGCCAGGCGACAAGCCGAAAAGGCGTGAACGTTTGGGAGAAACAGCGGTTGGGAATTTGGCGCGACGACGTCACCCGGTCCGCATGGGAGGATCTTCAATGAACCGTACCTTGAAAGCGTCGGTGTTGGGCCTTGCGGCCGCCGGCCTGATGACAAGCAGTGCCCTTGCCGAACTTTCCGGCGATCTGCGCATCATTTCCGATATGTCCAATCCTGCGCCACGCGCTGTGATGGAGAGCCTTGCCGCCGATTTCGGCGAGATGCACCCGGATCTGAACATTGAACTTGAGAGCGTCGACCGCGAAGCGTGGAAGACTCAAATCCGTAACGCGCTGTCTGCCAACCCGCCGGACGTGGTGAACTGGTACGCTGCCAACCGCATGTTGCCCTATGTGGATGCCGGCCTTTTCATGGATATCACCGATTGGTGGGAAGCTGGCGACTATGACGGCCTGGAGTCGGTTCGTGGCGCGCTCACCATCAATGATCGCCAGTGGGGCGTGCCCTACACCTACTATCAGTGGGGCGTTTACTACCGCGAAGACATCTTCAACGAGCTGGGCCTTTCTGAGCCGGCTACGTGGGAAGAAGAGCTCGCCAATTGCCAGGTGATCGTGGACTCCGGTCGCGCCTGCTACACGATTGGCACCAAGTTCCTTTGGACTGCCGGTGGTTGGTTTGATTACCTCAACATGCGCACCAACGGCTTCGACCATCACATGGCGCTTGCCCGTGGTGAGCTTTCCTGGACAGAAGATGAAGGTGTCCGTCAGACTTTCGCCAACTGGCGTGAGCTGATCGACATGGGTGCCTTTGTTGCCGACCATCAGTCCTACAGCTGGCAGGAAGCGCTACCGTTCTTCACCGACGGTGAGGCCACAGCCTATCTGATGGGTAACTTCGCGGTCGCTGCGATGCGCGACTCCGGCCTGACAGATGATCAGATCGACTTCTATCAGTTCCCGGTCATCACCGCCGGTCTGCCGCAAGGTGAAGATGCGCCGACTGATACGTTCCACGTGCCCTCTGGCGCGCAGAATGTGGAAGCGGCTCGCGCCTTCCTTCAGTTCGTGACATCTGCTGATGTGCAAACGCGCATCAACAATGGCGATAATCTTGGTCAGCTGCCGGTGAACGCCAATTCTGGCGTGGACGCTGATGAGTTCCTGGAGCAGGGCTTCGAGATGCTGTCGGGCAATGCCCAGGGCGGCGTTGCACAGTTCTTCGACCGTGACTTCCCGGCCGAAATGGCTTCGGTCGGCATGGAAGGTCTGCAGGAGTTCATGGTGTTCCCGGACAATCTGGACGACATTCTGGAGCGCTTGGAAGACGCGCGCGAGCGCATCTACAACTAAGCTGACGCCTTCGAATTCTCGTCTCGCGCGTCAGCGCGGGGCGGGGCTTCCCCCTTTCTCAGCCTATCTGCAATCTGAGGCGCGCGGCGCAGTACACCTCGGATTCCACATCGGCTGACGCTGCAGGGAGTGTGCTCATATGGCGACCATTGCCACCACGGGCGATCATGCGCGCGAACAACGCAATTGGTACAAGCGCAACGAAATTGCGGCGACGCCGTGGTTGTTCCTCATCCCCGGCGTTCTGTTCTTCGCTGTCTATGTGTTCCTGCCGATATTTCAGTCGGTCTGGATCAGCTTCCATGAATGGGACGGGCTGGGCGAGAAGACCTGGGTCGGGATGGCCAATTACGAGCGGCTTTTGACCGATGACCGCAAGTTTGAGGTCTCCTTCTGGAACAACATTCGCTGTCTGTTTCTCTATCTCCTGGCGATACCTGCTGGCCTGTTTATCGCGCTCTTCCTCAATCAGACGGTGCGTGGAATCCGCATTTACAAGTCGCTGTTTTTCTTCCCCTTCGTGCTCAGCCAGGTCGTTGTTGGCCTCGTTTTCTCCTGGTTTTACCTGCCGCGCGAAGGGCTGCTGAACGCCTTGCTAGCCGTCGTCGGCATGGGGCCAGTGAACATTCTGGGCAATCCTGATCTTGCGACTTACGGCATCATCGCTGCCGGGCTCTGGCCGCAGACGGCCTATTGCATGATCTTGTATCTGACGGGCCTCAACGCGGTGAACCCGGAGCAGGTTGAAGCTGCGCGGCTCGACGGCGCGAAGGGCTGGAACATGCTGTGGTATGTAATCCTGCCGCAACTCAAGCCAGCGACCTTCATCGCGTTTGTTGTCACCATCATCGGTGCGTTGCGGTCTTTCGATCTTATCTCGGTCATGACCAATGGCGGCCCGTTCGGGTCCACCCGCGTCCTCAGTTTCTACATGTTTGAGGAATCGCTGTCGGAATTCGGGTTCCGCATGGGCTATGGCGCGGCGATTGCCGTCGTCCTGTTCTTCATCATGCTTGGCTTCATCACCTACTTCCTGTGGTCGATGTGGCGCGACGAGAAGGAGGCGCGGTAAGATGTTTCCTCGTCCTATCCAACAGTCCGGTCCCGCCGCCCGCTTGGGCTACCAAGCCTTTCTTCCTCTCGCTTTGGCCCTGTGGCTTCTGCCGCTGATTGCCGTGGCGGTTTTTTCGGTGAAACCGGATGCGGACTTCACCAACGGTAATTATTGGGGTCTGCCGTCGTCATTCGAGTATGTGCACACTTACGGCCAGGTGTTCTTTAACTCCGATCTGCAGCGCTACATGCTGAACTCATTTCTGATCACCGTTCCCACGGTGATAGGTGCCATTGCCCTTTCGGCGATGACGGGCTTTGCGCTTGGCATTTACAAGTTCAATGGCAACCTGCTGATCTTCTTCATGTTTATTGCCGGCAATTTCGTGCCGTTTCAGATCCTCATGGTTCCAGTGCGCGACCTGACGGTGAACATGAACCTCTACGATACCATGACCGGTCTGGTGTTGTTCCATATCGCCTTCCAGACAGGGTTCTGCACCCTCTTCATGCGCAACTTCATCCGTCAGCTTCCCTTTGAGCTGATTGAAGCGGCGCGGGTGGAAGGCGTTGCGGAATGGCGCATCTTCTGGTTCGTCGTGTTGCCGTTGATGCGGCCGGCGCTGGCAGCTCTCGCTGTCCTCATCTTCACTTTTATCTGGAACGATTACTTCTGGGCGGTGGTGTTGACCCAAGGACCGGATTCGCAGCCGGTTACCGCGGGTATCACGGCCTTCAATTCGCAATTCCGGGCCGCTTACCATTTGATGAGTGCCGGTTCTATCGTTGCCGCGTTGCCGCCGGTGCTGATGTTCTTTCTGATGCAGAAGCACTTCATCGCGGGTCTGACGCTCGGCGCCGTCAAGTAGGATTCAGCCATAAATGCAGACGTGGCGGTTGACCGATACGCGCCAAAGCCTGGTGCTTGCCGCTCATAACGTCCGCTTGCCGGAAGTGGTCTATTGGGGGCCACCTCTGCCAGAAAGCGAAGACCTTCTGACGGTGGCGCGGGGCAGCAGGCTTGACGTCACCGGCGGCATGCTGGATGAGAATCCAGACCTCAGCGTTAGCCCGGAGGCCGTGCGGACCTTTCCCGGTCAGCCGGGGCTGATTGTACGCGATGGTGATGGCACGCCGCTGCTGCCGAAGTTCTGCTTCGACCACGAAGAGGTTTCCGAGGACCGATTGCATCTTTGCTATCGCGATCAGGATAACAATCTGACCATCTGTTTCCTGTTCGAGGTCGATCCGGACACGCATATCATCACCGCGCTCACGACCTTGGATGCTAACCGACCGGTGCACCTTCACTGGCTGGCCGCGCCGGTGGTTCCCGCGCCGCAGCACGCCTCGCAGATCATCGATGTTTCCGGTCGCTGGTGCGGTGAGTTCCAATTGCAGCGCAATGCCTGGTCACTGGGCATGCGTTACCGCGAGAACCGAACGGGCCGAACGGGGCACGAACATTTCCCCGGGCTCCTGCTCACCACCGACGGGACAACGAACACGCAAGGCGAAGCCTGGGGCTTTCATTATGGCTGGTCGGGCGGTCATCGGATGATCGCCGAGGAGCTTCCCGATGGTCGACGCCAAGTCCAGTTCGGGCATTCGGCGCGCATGGAGACTGCGGCCTCTCACCATTTCTCATCCTCGCCGCTTTACATGGTCTATTCAGGCGACGGTCTGAACGGATGCGCAGCGGCTTTTCAGCGTCACGCTCGGGATAGGATCGTCACATGGCCGAAGCCTCAGGCGCCGCGTCCAGTGCATTACAATTGCTGGGAAGCGGTCTATTTCGACCATCAACTGCCGGTCTTGAAGGACATCGCCAGTCGGGCCGCTGCCATCGGGGCCGAACGCTTTGTCCTCGATGATGGCTGGTTCGGTCAGCGAGATGATGACACGCGCAGCCTTTCAGACTGGGAGGTTGATCCGCGCAAATACCCCGACGGACTTGGCCCTCTGATTGCCCATGTTCATGAACTTGGCATGACCTTTGGGCTCTGGTTCGAGCCGGAGATGATAAACCCGGACAGCGACATCCACCGCGCTCACCCAGATTGGGCACTGGGGGCAGAAGATCAGACGCTCGGTCGCCAGCAAAAGGCGCTCAACATGGCGCTGCCGGAGGTGCGCGACTTTATCTATGAGCGTATGGCCGCAATTCTGAGCGCGCATGAGATCGACTACATCAAGTGGGACCATAACAGGGTCCTGCCGATGCCCGATGCGGCGCAGACGCGTGGCTCTTACGCGCTGATCGACCGGCTAAGGGCCGACTTTCCTCAGGTGGAGATTGAAAGCTGTGCCTCAGGCGGTGGCCGCATCGACTTTGGTATCCTGAAACGAACGCAGCGGGTTTGGCTTTCAGACAGCAATGATGCGCTGGAACGGCTTCGCATTCAGCACAATGCGGCGCTGTTTCTGCCCTCGGTGGTGACTGGATCGCATGTCGGACCGCGGACCTGTCATACGTCTGGGCGCACGTTGGACATCACCTTCAGGGCCTGGGTGGCCGCGCAGCGTCATCTGGGGTTCGAGATGGATCCACGCGAGCTGGATGAACGCGAAGAGGTGGTGCTCAAGGAGGTCACCAGCTGGTACAAGCACAACCGTCAGTGGATGGCGCAAGCCGATATCCTGCGTTTGGACAGTTCCGATCCGGCTGTGCTCGCCGAACAGCAAATGACGCGTGACGGCAGCCAATTTGTGGTGTTTATCGGAAAAGCTGACAGTTCCGCACAGATCGCGCCGCGACCACAGAGGCTGACCCGGCTTGACCCGACGGCGCGTTATCGTATTCGCCTGGTGAACCGGCTTTCGATACCGGAGCTCAGCCGCGGCGCGCCGTTGCTCAAAAACGAGGATATGGATGTGTCGGGTGCGTGGCTGATGAATCACGGACCAAGCCTGCCTTGGACCTTTCCGTGCCACATGTGGGTTATTGAGGGAACGCGGCTGTAGCGCCCCGCGCCTGCCTTGATGAGGATTGAAGAGAATGAACGCCAGCTATCCTGATCTTAAAGACGCAAGCGTCTTCATCACTGGCGGCGGATCCGGCATCGGTGCGTCGCTGACCGAAGGCTTTTTGCGGCAAGGGTCCAAGGTTGCCTTCGTTCAGCGCTCTGATGCGTCGGCCTTTGCCGACGAGATGGGCGAGAAGTACGGCAACCGTCCGCATTACATGCAGTGCGATATCACCGATGTTGATCGCTTGAAAAACTGCATCAATGAGGCGGCAGAGCACCATGACGGTTTGAAAGTGTTGGTCAACAATGCGGCCAACGACAAGCGCCATAAGACGTTGGAAGTGGACGAGGATTTCTTCGATTGGTCGGTTGCGATCAATCTGAAGGCTTACTTCTTTGCCTGCCAAGCGGCCTTTCCGATCATGCAGGCGGCAGGCGGGGGTTCCATCGTGAACTTCTCGTCCATCAGCTACATGATGGGGAACACGGGCATGCCGGTTTACACCAGCTCCAACGCGGCCATCACCTCGCTGACGAGCACGCTCGCGCGTGAGTTCGGGCCGGACAAAATTCGCCTCAACTCCTTGGCGCCGGGCTGGGTTCTGACGCAGAAGCAAAAGGACATGTGGGTGACGCCGGAAGGGCTCGCCGAGCACATTGATCGCCAGTGCCTAAAGGAGGAACTGGTGCCAGACGACATCATTGGCGGCACCTTGTTCCTGGCCTCTGATGCCAGCCGGATGATGACTGGGCAAAGCCTCATCATTGATGGTGGTGTGGTGGTTCCTTCTTGATGAATGCAATCGCGCGCCCTGACTGGATCGCTGTTGATTGGGGAACGACCCATATGCGCGCCTATGCTATTGGCGGCGATGGTGCTGTCCTGGCGCGCGCGGAAGGTCCCGGCATGGGCGCGCTCGCTGATACTGAGCGCAAGAGTGAGGCCTACGAGGCGGCGCTTTTGGATGCCTGTTCGGACTGGCTCAGCGGATCGGCTGTGCCGGTGGTTATGTGCGGGATGGTTGGGTCGCGCCAAGGTTGGGCGGAGGCCGGCTACCTTCCGTTACCGGCCTCGCTGGATACGCTTGGCGATGAGGTGACCCAGGTTCCGGTGCGCGATGGCCGGCTCTTGGCCTATATTGTGCCGGGTCTCAGCCAGAACGATCCTTATGATGTGATGCGCGGGGAAGAAACGCAGCTTGCTGGCTGGGTGCATGCCCATGACCATGAGACGGCAAGCCCTCCACGTATCTGTATGCCTGGCACACATTCCAAATGGGTGCATCTTGATGGACGCCGCGTGCGGCACTTCTCAACGGCGATGACCGGTGAGTTGTTCGATCTGATCGGCCATCATTCCATCCTTGCCCATTCGCTTGTTGGTGACGGCTTTGATGCCGAAGCCTTTGGTGATGCTGTGCGTTCCGCGCATGAAAGCCCGGCTTGCCTGACTGAGGCACTTTTTTCCATTCGCGCGGAGGGGCTGCTCATCGGCGCCGATCCCGCGCGAGCCCGGGCCCGTCTTTCAGGGCTTTTGATCGGGGCGGAACTGGCCGGTGCGCGGCTTGAATCTGGCGAGCGGGTGGTGCTTATCGGCGCGCCGCGCCTGTGCGCGCGCTACGCACAAGCCCTCTCGATCCTCGGTCATGATGCAGTGATCGCCGATGGCGAGGCGATGGTTCTTGCTGGTTTGACAGCCATTCACGCTCAACTGACAGCTCAGCGGGAGACAGTGTCATGAGTCATGCGGCGCGGCCCTTGGTTGCCATTTTGCGGGGCATCACACCTGATGAGGTCGCGGGCATCGGCGAGGCATTGGTGGAGGCCGGTATTACCTGGATTGAGGTGCCGCGCAATTCGCCCGATCCGCTGGATTCGATCACCACGCTTGTAGCCCGGTTGGGTGACCAGGCGGTGGTCGGGGCAGGAACCGTGCTCACGCCAGATCAGGTTGAAGCGGTTGCGGCAACGGGCGCCAGGCTTATCGTGTCGCCCAGCATGAACCCGGAGGTGATCCGGACCACCAAGGCCAAGGGCATGATCTCGTTGCCCGGTGTTTTTACGGCGACGGAGTGTTTCACGGCTCTTGATGCTGGCGCGGATGGGCTGATACTCTTCCCAGCCGAGATTTTGGGCCCGGCCGGCCTTAAAGCGCTTCGCGCGGTACTTGCACCCGGCGTGACGACTTATGCGGTTGGCGGCGTCAGCGCTGACACTATTGGCACCTGGCTTGCCGCCGGCGCCAACGGGTTTGGATTGGGTTCAGGGCTCTATAAGCCTGGCAACAGTCCCGGCGATGTCGAGGCGCGCGCTCGCGCTATCGTTGATGCCTATGATGCGGGTGTCGCGCGTTAGTGCATGCGATGGTCCTTGTATCGCGCCGTCGCATGCCTATCCTTTCTTAGACGCCTTTTCTTTTTCTCCCCTTCTAACTTCCCGACTTTGCCATGCTTGATCGATTGAAGGCCCTTTTTGCTGAACTGGAACGCGACGCCGTCGCCTTGCCAGATGGCGCCCTTGCCCCCGACGATGCGCGTGTCGCTGTTGCTGCGCTTCTGGTTCACATGATCCGCATCGACGGAACCGTGACAGATGATGAGACAGCCACCATCCGCACAGCCCTCGACAGCCAGTTCGGTCTCTCAGGCCAGGATCTGGAGGACGTTCTGGCTGAGGCTGAACGGCGCGATGATGAAGCGGTCGATCTTTACGGCTTCACATCGACCTTGAAGCTCAAGCTTTCCGAAGAGGAACGGCTGGACGTTATCGAGATGCTTTGGCGGGCTGTGTTTGCCGATGGCATCGTCAATGAGTTGGAAGACAATATGGTCTGGCGGACGGCGGAACTGTTGGGCGTATCGAGTCGCGACCGAATGATCCTGCGTAAACGCATTGCCGGTGAGGCGGGCACAAGCTAGCCGCTTGGATGGGCCAATTGTGTGCTCTTTCACAAAGAAGTGGTCAGGTTGGTCCAGCACGTCAACAATGGTCACTGGACATTGGATGAGCATGCCGCTTTTGTGAGCGCATGACATCCGCCGATCTCCCCAAGAAGCCAATTCTTGTCATCCTGCATCAGGAAACATCGACGCCTGGCCGGGTTGGTCAGAAGCTTCGCGCGCTTGGCTATGACCTTGATGTTCGCCGCCCACCGCTTGGCTGTGATCTCCCTCAGACGCTTGAAGGGCACGACGGAGCCGTCATCTTTGGTGGGCCGATGTCGGCCTACGACGATGAGCTCTTTCTGAAGCAGGAGACCGACTGGATTGGTGTGCCGCTGCGCGAAGAGAAGCCCTTTTTGGGTCTCTGCCTTGGCGCGCAACTGTTGGCGCAGCATCTGGGCGCTGGGGTGAAGCCGCATCCGCAAGGCGAGGTGGAGGTCGGCTATTATCCGATCCGTCCAACGCCGGAAGGCGAGGCGCTGATCCATTGGCCAGACATGGTCTATCAATGGCACCGCGATGGTTTCGGTCTTCCAACCGGCGCGACCCGGCTGGCAGAAGGTTTGGGTTCGTTCCCCGAGCAGGCTTTCAAAGTGGGCCCGAACGCCTTCGGTCTTCAGTTCCACCCGGAACTCACCATGGCCATGACCTATCGATGGACCGTCAAGGGAGCAGAGCGGATGCAGTGCCCCGGTGCGCAGCCGCGGCGGGCGCACAGCGAAGGGCGATTGCGCTATGACGGCGCGATCGATGCCTGGCTGGATGCGTTTTTGGATCTTTGGCTTGCCGGCGGAACGGCCATGGCGCTGAAAAAGCAAACGGCGGCCGAAGCCGCCGCTGCCTAGCTTTCCCGATACATAAGCTGTGTTATTCGGCTGCTTCAGCCGATGCGGCGTTGAGCATGCCGTAGCGCTCTTCGCCGATCGTTTCGAGCAGCTGCAACTGGGTTTCGAGGAAGTCGATATGGCCTTCCTCGTCCGCGAGCAGCACCTCGAAAAGCTTCATTGAGACATAGTCGCCTTCTGCATGGCAGATATCGCGCGACTTGGAGTAGGAAGCCCTGGCGTCGTACTCGCCTGCCAAGTCAGCTTCCAAGACTTCCTTGATGGTCTGTCCAATGCGCAACGGAGCGACCGTTTGCATGTTTGGATGCCCTTCCAGGAAAAGGATCCGGGCCGTGATTTTGTCGGCGTGCTCCATTTCCTCGATGGATTACGCGCGCTCTTTCGCGGCCAGATTTTGGTACCCCCAATCATCCAGCAGGCGGTAATGCAGCCAGTACTGGTTGATCGCACCAAGCTCCAAAAGCAGCGCTTCGTTGAGGCGCTCGATAACTTTCTCGCTGCCCTTCATTTCTTCCCGATCGTCCTTCATTTAGGGGCGTTAGGCCCCCCCGATGAAGGCAACCTAATCGCGTTGGAGAGCTGGGCGGATCGCAGCAGCGCTATGTAAGCTTGCCGAGGCCGCCCCAACCAAACTACGATCCACTCTTGCGGTTGGATTGCTAGTTTGGAATTCTTCTAAGCTACTCACAATTAGGCCAACGACCTGCGGAAAGCAACCGCAACATTTCCCTCGTTTTCCAAGGCGACGGTAGACTGTGCCAGGCGTAATGAGGCGATAGCGATCTTCGTCGATCAGCTCGCCAATCGCCTCCAAGATCGCATCCTTGGTCAACACGTTGCAGTGACAGATGATCATTCTGCGGTATGATCCAAAAAAGTGCGCACAATCATGACATTAGAAGCGTCAAGATTGCCTGCCTATGGGTGACAAGGCGTACACGTTCGCCTAGTCGCTCGTAATGGGTGGTGCCCCGAACCGTTTAGATGCCCCCGCCATCTTTCGCACAATTCTGCATTCTTGCTAATTAATTGCAAGTTCACAAAAGTCGCAGGTCTTTTTGATGGATGCCAAAACAGAGTCGAACGGCCGTTTGATTGGGCGCCGGAAGGTTCTCAAAGCTGGCCTCGCCGGCGGGTTTGGACTGGTTGTCGGCGCCACCTCTTTGTCCACCAGCACCGTAGCGGCGGGCAACCGTGCAAGACCTGGATTGGCACTGGTGATCGGCACGGATAATTATGCTCGTGCGCGCGATCTTAGAACGCCGGTGCGCGACGCCCAGGCGGTGGCGGGCCGGCTTGAGAATCTGGGGTATCGCTTGCATGGGGGCGGCGTCCATGCCGACCCTGACCGCGCGACCGCTTTAGGCTTGTTTCGAGAGTTTGCGGCAGCCGTCCCGCAAGACGGGCTGGCGTTTGTCTATGTGGCTGGCCATGGTGTCGCACAGAGCGGTGTTACCTATCTAATTCCATCAGATGATGCGGCGCTGATGGAACGTGAGGATTTGGCAGATCAGGCGATAGCCTTGCCCGTTCTAACCGCGCGGCTGGCAGCGCGGCCAGGCGTTGACAGCTTTGTCCTGGTCGATGCCTGCCGTGCCAATGGGCTGCGAGGGGCCGGCAATGCGGTCGGTGGTAGCGGTGATCTGGTCGCTCCGCGCGATGGGTCGCTGACGCTCATCTATGCGGCTTCGCCAGGACAGATTGCAGCTGATGGCGATGGTGGGCAAGGCGTACTGAGCCCCTTTGCAAGAGCGGTGTTGCATGCACTCGATGCACCGGATCGGCCGTTGGTCGACCTTTTCACTGACGTGTCACTTGAAACGCTGCGCTTGTCGGGCGGCGGGCAAACGCCTTTCCAGATGCAGGTTCTCGCTGGACCGCCTCTCACAGGGGTTGTCCCCGCGCGGTAAAAGCCGCACGGTTCTTGCAACGATATCAGCACTACCACAGGAGGCGAGTATGGCGCGGAGTTGGATAGCGCGGGGGGCGCTCAGCGCGGGCATGGTTGTGGTTGGCATGGCCGGTTTTACAGGGACCGCCGGCCTATCGCTGGCAGTGGCGCAAAGCTTCTGTGATGAAGGCCGTGTCATGGGCGGCTGCGTGACGGCCATTGAGACCTTCCCCTGGCAGGTCTCGCTGTTTCGCACCGGCGGTGGGACGCAGCTCGGAGCGCATTTCTGTGGTGGTTCGGTTGTATCCGATCGCTGGGTGCTGACAGCGGCCCACTGCATTGAGGATCTTGTTCCGACCGATCCAAGCCCGATTGCGGTCTATCTCGGTTCCACCAGCCTGGAAGAGGGCGGCCAGGTGGCTGACGTACAAACCATCTATGCCCATCCGGACTATGTCGGCGTTGGGGCGCATGACATTGCTCTTCTAGAACTGCGCAATCCGATCTCAACGCCACTTGTTCGGCTTGCAACGGCTGATGATGCCAGCAAGTTGGAAGGCGTGGGGCTTGATGCGGTGGTCACCGGTTGGGGTAACGCGCCTGGTGAGCGAGAAATGTCGGGCACCGTGGGCACCAAGGGCGGTGAAAGCTCGCTCGTCACGGTGGAGGTGTTTGACACGTCGCCTCTTCTCCTGGGCGCCGAAGTACCGTTGGTGGACAATGCGCGGTGCGATGAGGCCGGTGACGACACCGTGTTGTGTGCGGGTTACCGCGAAGCCATGGTCGATGCCTGCGCAGGTGATAGCGGTGGACCGTTGCACGTGCGTGATCGCGACGGCACATATGTTCAAGTCGGTCTTGTCTCCGGCGGGACGCTGTGCGTGGATGAGGGTGAACGCTTTTCAACCTACACCCGGGTCTCGGCCTATGAAGAGTGGATCCGTGCAACGCTTGCCGGCGAAACCGAGGTTGCCGATCTGCGCCGTGTGCCGAACTTTGCTCTCGACGCGACGTTCTTTGATGAGAGCATCGTTACAGGCTTCACGCCTGATCCCATCGACTATCCCTTGCAGGCCGGCGGCTATCTGGTGGCTACCGATGCGCTGGATGGCTGTGCTGGATTTGTTGCCGATGCACCGGACGTGCGCCTTACCTATGAAGCTGGCGATCAATACCCGCTGCGGTTCTTCGTGGAAGGTGCTGCGGACACAACCCTCCTCATCAACCAGCCGGACGGCCAGTGGTTCTGCAATGATGATCGTGTGGAAGGCGATCTCAACCCGGAGATCGTGTTCGATCGCCCGCTGACCGGCCAGTACGACATTTGGGTCGGAACGTATGAAAGCCCAGACGCATTGCAGGACTTTCCAGAAGTCACATTGCGGGTGAGTGAACTCTTACGTTAACGTAAGAAGAATTACTCGTAAGCGGCCATCAGCCCACGGAGCTCGGCCAAGCCGCGCATACGTCCGATTAGCGGATAGCCAGGCATTGAGTTGCGGTCGAGATCGGCCAACATGGCCTGGCCATGGTCGGGACGCATGGGGATTTGCCAGTCCGTCCTGCCATCGCGACGCCTTGCCTTCTGCTCACTCATCAAGGCTTTGACGGCGGCGGCCATATCGGTGTCGCCGTCAAGATGGGCAGCCTCAAAGAAGCTCGACCGCCCGTCTGGCAGTGCATCCAATCGCTTCGGGTTGCGCAGATGAACGAAATGCACGTGCGTGCCCAGGCGCTCGATGAAGCGGACCGGATTGAATTTGGGATCAACACCAAGCGAGCCTGTACAGAACGTGATGCCCGAGTGCGGGCTTTTCACCGCATCCATGAGATAGGCATAATCGTCCTCTGTCGACACAACCCTGGGCAGGCCGAGCAGCGGAAAGGGCGGGTCGTCGGGATGGCAGCACAGGCGAATGCCAACCTCTTCGGCGGTCGGAACGACCTCGGACAGGAGATCCACCAAATTCTGCCGAAGCTGATTGGCGGAGATGTTCTTGTACGTCGTCAGGTGCGCCCGAACGTCGCTCAGGGTCCAGGCATCGTTGGCGCCGGGCAAGCCAGCGACGATGTTGTCGATCAGGGCCTTCTTCCGCGTATCGGACATCTCGGCGTGCCGGCTTTCTGCTGACTCCACCATGGCTTCTGGATAGTCGTCCCGTGCGCCACCACGCTCCAGCAAAAACACGTCGAACAGGCACAGATCGGCAAGATCAAACAGCATGGCTGTCGCGCCGTCCGGCATGGGGGCGGCGAGCTGAGTGCGCGTCCAGTCGAGAACGGGCATGAAATTGTAACAGACCGTGGTGAGCCCGCAGGCTGCGAGGTTGCGCAGCGATTGGCGGTAAGCTTCGTAATGGTCTCGAACTGCGCCGGTCTTGGTTTTGATCGTTTCTGAGACCGGCACGCTTTCCACCACATCCCAGGCAAGGCCCGACGGGCTTCCGTTAGGATGCGAGATTTCGGCCTGCCGCTTTTTGATCTCCTCGACAGTCCAAGGATCGCCGGGGGCTATGTGATGCAGAGCCGAAACGATGCCTTCGGCCCCGGTCTGCCGGACTTCAGGTATGGAAATCGTGTCGGCTGGTCCGAACCAGCGCCAAGTCTGTCTCATCAATGTCTCGTCTTAGGGCGTGCGCGCGATTGCTTAGCCGGCACCGTTGGCGTTGCGTAGGGTCTGGGTGCTCGCCGTGTCGAACAGGTGGTACGTGGCCGCGTTTGCGCCGAGCGTTACGGTTTCACCAGCCTCAACCCTGGTTTGGCCCGGATTGTGGACGGTGAGGTTCGTGCCGTCTTCCAAGCTGCCATAAAGATAGCTGTCGCTGCCTAGCTGTTCGACCGCGGCGACCTGCATGTTGAGCACGCCGCTATCGTCTGGCTGCAACTCGTTCGGTCGCACGCCCAGCGTGACCTTCTGGCCGTTGGTTTGGCCAAAACCATTTTCGGGCAGCTGGATCTGTTCGCCGGTGTCGAGGTTCAGAACCGTTCGGTCCGATCCATCGATCGTGCCGGTCATGAAATTCATCTTTGGGGACCCAATGAAGCCGGCGACGAACAAATTGGCCGGCTCATTGTAGAGATCGAGCGGCCGGCCGAACTGTTCCAGTTCACCCAGGCGCAGAACCGCTATCTTGTCGGCCATGGTCATGGCTTCCACCTGATCATGGGTCACGTAGATCATCGTGTTGCCGAGGCGTTTGTGGAGTGCGGAGATTTCCGCGCGCATGCCGACACGCAGTTCCGCGTCGAGGTTCGACAGGGGTTCGTCAAACAGGAAAACATGCGGTTCGCGGACCACAGCCCGGCCAATGGCCACACGCTGACGCTGGCCACCGGACAGATCCTTTGGCCGTCGGTCGAGCAGCATATCGATCTGCAACATTGAGGACACTTCGGCGATCTTGGTTTCGATTTCCGCTTTCGCCGTGTTGATGTTCTCAAGACCGAAGGACAGGTTCTGTCGCACAGTCATATGCGGATAAAGCGCGTAGGACTGGAAGACCATAGCAAGCCCGCGATCAGCCGCTGGAATGCGGTTCACCACCTCCCCGCCAATGACGATGTCGCCGCCGGTGATTGGCTCCAGGCCGGAAATCATCCGCAACAAGGTGGATTTGCCGCAGCCGGATGGTCCGACGAACACGCAGAACTCACCAAGCTCGATCTGCATATCGACGCCCTTGATGACTTCCACCTCACCATAGCTCTTTCGAACCTGCTGCAACTCAACGCTTGCCATTGTTATTCCCCCAAACGCAGTTCGCCTGCGTTGTTTTTTACGTTCGCATCACTGCGTGCCCTCGACACAACCGCGCTGCTTTTATCTGCGCTTCGCTCTGTTCCTTGCGAACAACTGCGTCGCTTGGATTATTTCCCGCCCGTACTGGCGATGCCCGTGGCGATGTATTTCTGCAGGAACATGAACACCAGAGCGATGGGCAGGAGCGTCAGCACCGTCATCGCCAAGAGGCTTGACCATTCGGTCTGAAGCTCTCCCTGGAAGGAGTTCAGCGCCAACTGCAGCGTGAAGTTCTGCGACTCTGTCAGCACGATCAGCGGCCAGAGGAAATCATTCCAGCGCCACATGATGGCGAGGATCGCCAGAACGGCGATGGCCGGTGCGGAGAGCGGGATGATGATGCGCCAGAAGATCTTCCATTCTGACGCCTTGTCCATACGGGCGGCATCCAGGATCTCATCGGGTATGGTGATCATGTATTGCCTGAGCTGTAACACGCCGGTCGGCGTGGCGGCTCCTTGTATGATCTCGCCCCATAGGGAGTTGAGCATCCCCATCTCTGTGACAATCAGGAAGAGCGGCACCAGCACCACGGTCTGCGGGATCATCAAGGTGCCGATGACGAGCAACAGCACAGCCGTTCGCCCTCGGAACTGGTACTTCGACAGGGCAAAGGCCGCCATCGCGTTCACCAAGAGCATGATGATCGTCGCCATGACGGTGATGAAGGTGGAATTGAAGAAGAATTTCAGGAAGTTGAAGCGCTCAAACAGGCCCGAGTAGTTTTCAAGCGCGAGCCTTACCTCCTGAACCGGCTGGCGGTCGGCGATATCGACGCTTAGCCGCTCATCGGGGTTTGCCGGATCAATCATCTGCGCGACCAGACCGACTCGGCGCAGCTGTGCCAACGTGCGGCCTTCATGCTCGCCAGCCGTGATCTCAAACAGCGGAAGCGGATCGTTGATGCCATCCACCACGATTGTCTGCTGCTGATAGGGCAGGAAGGTCGGTGGGTAGCGTTGCAGGTCGGCCTCGGTTTTGAAGGACGATAGCACCAGCCAAACGACCGGGAAGAACATCAAGAAGACGCCGAGAAGCAGGTAGCTGTAAGAGACCCAATCGGTCCAATGCAGCTTGCCGTTTTGGCCCCGCGTTGCGGTGAGGAAGGACAGAACTCTAGCCATCAACGTTCCTCCGGTTGATCCACAACTGGATGAGTGTGAGGAGCACTAGAACGCCGGCCACCATGAGTGAGGCTGCCGCTGCTAAGCCAAACAGACGCGGTGCGCCGGCAAAGCCTTCCTCATAGATGTATTGAATGATGAAGGTTGTGGCCGTGCCCGGCCCACCGCCGGTGAAGGCATAGACCTCGTCAAAGGTCTGCACGCCCTTGATCAGCGCCAGCACAAGCACCACCAGCATGGTCGGTGCGAGCAAGGGCAGGGTGATCTTGGTGAATGTGCGCCAGGCGGAGGCGCGGTCCATCAAGGCCGCCTCATAGACATCGCGCGGAATGGCTTGCAGGCCGGCCAGAAGAATTAGCGTGTAGAAGCCCATATGGGCCCAGACGGACAGGAACACGGTCCAAGTAAAGGCCCACTGCGCATCAATCAGCCAGTTGTAACCGCCAATGGTCGTCCAATCGAGGAAGGCGTTCAGCACGCCCTCGCGCTGCAGGATCCACTTCCAAATCAGCGCCACAACGACGGGCGAAAGCAGGACAGGGAAGAAGAAGACGGAGCGGAAGAAGCCGCGTGCGCGGATATCCCGGTTCAAGATGATGGCGGTCAGCAGCGAGAAGCCAACCATGAAGCCGACCTGGAGGGTCACGAACCAGCTGGTGTTCCAACCCGCGCGCCAGAACTTGTCCTTCACGCAGGAATTGGGATCAAGAAAATCGGAACAGGAGGAAAGAGTGTCGAAGTTGGAGCCGCCGACAAACGGGCGATCCTCCAACAGCACGTTGTCGCCACCTGTCATCGCGTAAAAGACGTTGAGGATGATCGGCAGGAAGGCGAAAAGGCCGAACAGAATGAGGTTGGGCAGCAGGAAGACCCACGCCAGGCGGTTGACGCCCAAAAGGCGTTGCAATGCCAGGAACGGAATCTCGACGAGGCGCATGATCGGGGCGATCAGGCGAAGGGCGATGCTGTCGCCCTTCGCCTTAACCGTTGCTGCCTCGATCGATGGCGAAGTGGGCACGCGGGGGGCGCCCACCTCGTTGGTCGTGGCCATCGGACTGGAGCCTAGTTGCTCTCGGCCATGGCAGCCTCAAGGTCCGCGCGAGCGCGTTCCATGGCCTCTTCCACGGACAGTTCGCCGACAATTGCCTGGCTCACACGCTCAACCGTGATGCCAAACATGGCGCGGTTGCCCGCATAGCCCTGGTAAGCGAACGCGGCCGGATGAATGTCCGGCAGGGAACCTGCAAAGGCGTTGAGCGCGGCTTTGGCACCATCGGAAGCATCCTGGAACTCAACACCGGCGCCAGCGACGCCCAGATGACCTGGGATGTTGCGGGTACGGGCCGAAACTTCCGCGTAGATGTCCTCTTGGGCGAGGAAGTCGATCACGGCAGCCACAGCGTCGGGATGCTCAGTTTCGGCAAACCCGACAATGCCGGCACCGCCTGGCATGCCTGAGCATGCACCAGCCGGACCACACGGTGAGCCGATGACCTGCCAGTCGAAGAAGTCGCCAACTTGCTCGTCCATGCGTCCAACCTGCCAGCTACCGGAGTAGTAGAAGACGAGATCGCCGTTGATGAACTCCTGAGCGGCGTCCTGATAGGTTGCACCACCCTGGCCGGCCCACACGTCACGGGCGATGGTGCCGTCTTCGTGCCAGTCAACGAACTGTTGGACAAAGGCGGTAAAGCCGTCATCGACGAGAATGGCATCACCATTATCGTCAAACAGGGCTGCGCCATAGGAGATGGCCGGGCCAGCAACGCGGTGACCGGAGCGGTCAATCGCCATGGGGAAGGGTGCGCCGGTGGCGTCGGATACGGCGCGGGCAGCGGTTGCCCAATCGTCCCAGCTGGCGCCTGCGCCCGGCAGGTCAACGCCGGCCTGCTCGAACAGGGTTGCGTTCACGAAGGCACCGGTAACGGTGAGCTGCGAGTGCATGCCATAGATACCCTGCCGGTCAGGGCCACCGCGGTACCAATCAAGCGTGCCGCCAAAGCTCTCTTCCCAGTAGCCGGCGTCAACAAAGGGCTCCAGGTCGAGATAGTACTCGTTTAGGCCACCAAGATCGGTCACCTTGGCGATGTCCGGTCCTTCGCCCGCAGCAAGCTGGACGGGCAGGTTCTCCAGGATGGCCTGGTAGGGCACGACGTCGATGGCGACGGTGATGCCAGGATTGTCGGCTTCGAAACGGTCGAGCACTTCGTCATAGACTTCGCACTCATTGCCGTCCGAATAGCACATGAAGCGGACTTCCTGCGCGGCAGCGGAGGTCGGCACGAGGGCCGTACCGGCAGTACACAGGGCCGCAAAGGCCGTTGTAAAGGCTAGTGAACGTCTCATTCTGGTCTCCCTTGGGGTGTAGTTGTTTTTGTTGCAGTGGATCGATGAAGATCAACGCGTGACGCCGCTTTTACGGCTGCCATCCGGTATAGAGATCGGCCTCCTTGGTTAGTGGCAACGTTACGCGTTGGCCGGTCCTGGCGGCTTGGTAGACCGCCGTGACCAGTTCTATCGACCGGCGCCCGTCAGCCAGTGTGACGTCACGACCGGGGTGGCCGTCAAGTGCCAATGCAACAGCTTCAAAAAAGCCCGCATAGCCTGACTTGGCCTCGCCGAGCCCATCGAGCACGGCGTTGATGCGCGCCTGGTCCGCAGGCGCTCTTGCCTCAAATGTCCAATCGCCCTCGCCTGGGGCATAGGGCTCACTTCCGCTGGTCGCGGTGAAGCCCTCAAAACAAAAGCGCAGACGCGATGTGTCGGTCGCCGCGCCCAAGGTGATGGAGGAGGTCGCAAGCGCTCCAGACTCCATCTGGAAGGTGAGGGCAGCGCAGTCTTCGACTTCAATCGGATTGACCCGAGAGGACGTCGCAGCTTGGACAGTTGCAACCGGCCCCATCACGAAGGTGAGGAGGTCGTGATTATGGATCGCATGGCCGAGCACCGCGCCACCTGACTCGCCCTCCCACGTGCCACGCCACGACACAGCGTAGTAGTCGGGCCCGCGGTTCCAGTGGGTCTCAAGGCTTGCCGAAAAAGGTTTGCCGGCCAGATCGGCATGTTGGAGAGCCTTCAGCTGATCCAGTCCGCGGCCATAGCGGTACTGGAAGACCGGGAAGATCGCCTGACGGGCGGAGGCCGAGGCCTCGAGCAGGGCAGCGACTTCGCGATCGGAGCGCACGAGAGGTTTCTCGCAAACAACGTGCTTGCCGGCCTTCATCGCCGCCAGCGTGACATCGAAATGCAGATGTGGCGGCAGACAGATATCGATGATGTCGATGCTCTCGTCGGCCAAGATACCCTGCATGTCGTCGGTGATCTGGATCGCCTCATCGCCGCCGGCCACGACTTTGGCGCGCTCATGATTGAGATCGCACAAGGCAGACACGGTGAACCGATCTGGCAGGGCGCGATATCCCTCCAGATGTTGTTCGCCGATTCCGGCGCCAAGGATGGCCACCCGCCGGGTCATGACGCACCTTCGGCGATGGCTTGCGCCTTCAGTGCTAATTCCATCACCTTGAAGGCGTGGGCCTGGGGCACGGCCGTTTGGGTGCGGCTGCGAATGTCGTTGATAAGGTTGGTGAAATAGGGAAGTCCGGCATCGTCACATTGGATCTTCTCGCACCGGTCGCCATTGACCAGCACCAGATGGTCCGTTCCCTCGAACCCGCCGACATCGACATATTTGCGCAGTTCGATGTAGCCGTCCGTGCCCAAAATGGTCAGTCGGCCATCGCCCCAGGTTGGCAGCGCATCTGGCGTGTACCAATCAATGCGCACATAGCCATTGCCACTGTCGCTGCGCAGCGCCACCTCGCCATAATCCTGAAGGCCTGGATCATCGGGATTGGCATAATTCGCCACCTGGGCGAGCGTGATCTCAGCGTCGGTTGATCCTGTGAAGTAGAGGAACTGGTCGATCTGGTGACTGCCAATATCGACCAGAATGCCGCCATAAGCATCGCGGTCGAAAAACCAGTCTGGTCTTGTGTCCCGATTGAGGCGATGAGGTCCGATACCAAGTGTCTGGACGACCTTGCCGATCGCGCCGTTGGCCACCATCTCGGACGCTTTGGTGACGGCAGGAACTTCGAAGCGCTCTGAGAAGTCGATGGACCAGATGCGACCGGTCTCGGCCACACAGGCTTGGATGGCCTTCAGCTAGTCCATCGTCGTGCAGCCTGGCTTATCGGTCATTACGTCCTTACCGGCCTGCATGGCGCGGATGGCAAGATCGGCCCGGTCGCGAGGGATGCAAGAGATGAGGACAAGATCAATCTCAGGGTCGGACAAGATCGCTTCGATGCTCTCTACCCGTGGCACGTCCGGGAAGCGCTTGATGAAGCCGGCGGTGGGCTGCGGATCGCCTTCCGTCCACCAGCTCTTAAAGATGGCGCCGGCGTCGAGCATGTTGCCAGCCATCCCGAAGATGTGGCGGTGATCGATTCCAAGGGCAGCGAACGTAATTGGCTTGGTCATCAGGCAGCGACCTCCACCAGGCGGCCTTGCTCGGAGGATTGCGTAAGTGCCTCGATCAGCTGATGGGAGGCGAGGGCCTGACGCCCTGTGACGATGGGCGGCCGGCCGTTTGTGAGTGCGTCAGCGAAGTCTTCGATGATACCTTGGTGCCAGTCATGGGTGAAGGCCATCGGGTCGGCTCCGCCGCCGGTTCCGCCCTGCGCGCCGAAGGTTTCGGTTCGGCCGTCGCGCCAGGAACCGCCGAGAACACCGGAGCCAAGATGCAGGCTCGCCTTATCGAAGTGCAGGGTGATGGTCTCGGCCGTTCCAGGAAAGCTGGCCGTTGATGCAGTGAGGGTGCCGAGCGCGCCGTTGGCAAAGCGCAGACCGGCAACCGCGACATCTTCTGATTCCATCTCATGGAACCGGGTCGTTCCAAGCATCGCCTGAACGGTTTGGACCGGTCCGGTAACACTTAAGGCCAGATCGAGCGTGTGGATGGCTTGGCTGATCAGGACCCCACCGCCGTCGCGCGCATAGGTGCCGCGTCCAGGTTCGTCATAGTAGCTCTGTTCGCGCCACCAAGGCACGGCGATTTCCACCAGGCCCAGAGCGCCGAGGTCGCCGAAACGCACCATCTCGGTGGCCTTTAGCGAGGCTGCGCGCATGCGGTGCTGGAAGACGATCCCAAGCGGCACGCCGGCCTGCTCGCAAAGCTCAACCACCTGCTCGGCTTCTGCAGCGTTTCGAGCCATTGGCTTTTCCAGAAGGATCGGTTTGCCTGCTTCGGCCAGCGGTTTGATGAGGTCGAGCCGCGCATCAGGTGGCGTTGCGATGATGGCAAAATCAATGTTCCGATCAGCAGCGCTGGCGGCGGCATCGGCATACACCATCAGCCCGTCGCCAACCTCGTCCGCAAAAGATTGCGCTCGTTCGGGCCGGCGCGCGCAAACGCCTTTCAGCGTTACGGCGTAGCTGTCCAAGATCGCCGCAACCTGGGTGCGAGCGACCATGCCGGTGCCGATCAGCGCCGTTGTTAGGGGAAGCTGGGTCACGTGAAAAACTGATCCTTGAGGAAGGCGAGAGCAGCCGCTCTCATAGCTGGTGTTTCAACGTGACCTTTGTCTTTTTCAATATGAAAAACAAGGGTATGGGGTGTTGCTGCGTAGGCTGTTTCAAGATCAGATCGACCTTTGGCAAAGGCGTCTGGTGGGGTGGACCAATCCTCCATGCCTGCGCCGATGAACAGAGCTCTGGGCGCTGCGAGACCGGCAAGCGTGCCTGTCGGCAGGTGTTCCGTCAGACCAGGGACCATCATGTAGATGCCATGCCCGTCATGGCCGCCCGCATCGATGAGCGTTGCAAGGTCTGCGAAGGAGCAGAGGGCGATGGCGGCTTGGATGCGCTCATCCATGGCCGCCAGCCAAAACGCATGGGTCGAGCCCATGGAGAAGCCAAGAACACCCAGGCGCGAGGCATCGATGGTGGCTTGGTCGGCCAGAAACGTCAGGCCGGCGGAGAGTTCGGCCAACATCTGGCCGAACAGCGTCGTTCCCTGCCAAAGATGTGCCTTGGTGCGGGCACCTTCGCCCTGTTCCTGCAGTTCCCCGCAGCAGGGCATGTCGATGCAAAGGGCCGCGCAGTCGAGCTGACGCAAATCGGAGGCATAGGGTGATGTGAGAGCGGGCCGCCCTTTGGTCAGCTCATCGCAGCCGACGGCGTAGTTGTTGCCATGGGCGTGGCAATAAAGGACCGCAGGAACCGGGTCGCTGCCCTCCGGCGGCCTTAAGAAACACCCTGGAATTTCTTCACCGTCATGGCTGGTGAAAATGAGCCGGTCGATCTGCCAGTCCTGGAAGGGATCGCTGGCGACAACGCGCATAGATTCAAAGGGCTGCCCAGCAACGCGGTTGCCGAGCAGGCCTTCGATCTCCTCCCTGACTTTTTCCTGCCGGGTCTTCTGTTGGACCCTTGCGGCGTTCGTCATGTGGTCAGCCTGTTTTCCCTTTAGATCGGCCTTTGTGGGCGCTTCAGTCCTTCAAGAACCCGCCAAACGTGCCCTGATTGAAGACCAGCGGCGCGCCTTCGGTGATATCGGCGGAAAGGATCTGGTCGACCAGGATCGTATGATCGCCAGCTTCATGTGTGCCGTAGCGGCGGCAGGTGAACCGCGCGAGGCAGCCCTCCATAAGCGGTGTGCCGTTGGCGCCCGGTGCCCATTCAACAAGGTCAAAGGCGTTGGCGTGTTTGGCAAAGCCCAGGCACAGCGCTTCTTGCTCGCGGGAGAGCACATGAATGGCCGTGTCCCAGGCGCCAGCGAATGCATCGTAGCGGGTCGATTTGCGTTCGATTGACCAGAGGGTCAGCGGCGGTTCAAGTGAAACGGACGTAAAACTGTTGACCGTCATGCCCATGGGGCCTTCAGGCGTCATGGCAGTGACCACCGTGACCCCGGTTGCGTAGCGCGAAAACGCGTTGCGCAGAATACGTGTATCGATCACCGCTGGGTCGAACTGCTCCTGTCTGGCGTGCATATTCATGGGTCCTCCTCCAGAGGCTATACGTTGCAAGCCCCTCAGGGGACTTCTCGGCCCATGGCCGCGGTGAGAACTTCGAACCAGTCCTGCCGGTCCATCTTGACTTTGGTGGCATCAGAAAAGGTGCGAATGCGCTCCAGTTTGTTGGTACCCATCACTGGAATGATCTTCGCCGGATGGGCGAGAAGCCAGGCAATCGCAACAGCGCTCGCGTCAACACCCTGATCGTTTGCCATTCGATCGAGCACGGCGCGAACAGCTTCGCCTTCGGGCCCGAACAATGCGCCGCCGCCAAGCGGCGACCATGCCATCGGCGAAACGGCGCGCTCCTGCATCCACTGCACCTCGCCGCCCAGGAATGGCTCGTGACACAGGACGCTTAGCTCCACCTGATTGGTGATGAGCTTGGACGACATGGCAGATTGAAGCAGCGTGAAATCATTGAGCTTGAAGTTGGAAACACCGACATTGCGTACCTTGCCGGAAGCGACCAGCTCATCCAGTGTCTTGCCAGTTTCATGATGGTCCATGAACGGGTCGGGCCGGTGGATGAGGAGAAGGTCGATGTGGTCGGTGGCCATATCGACCAGCGAATGCTCGACTGAGGCGAGGATGTGCGTGTGCGATGTGTTGTAGTGTTTCACGCGCGCTGACTGGTAACGGCCCGCTGGCGCGACGATATCGCATTTGGTGATCAGCTCGACCTTGTCGCGCAGACCAGGCGCGGCCTTGAACGCCTCACCGAGCAGTTTCTCTGCGGTGTAGCCGCCATAGATGTCGGCCTGATCCATGGTGGTGATGCCCTGCGCCAAACAGGCTTCCACCTTGGCCTGAACGTGCGCCGGCGAGGTGTCGCTGTCATCGCCAACGCGCCACATGCCATAGACGATGCGGCTTATAGAGAGCGAAGGCGAGAGTTTGACGCGGTTCATCACGCGCGTGCTCCTGCAGCAAGCGGCGTGGCTGGCATCGCGCTTGGAACGCGGCCATAGGCATGGGGCAGGGACACTGTCTTGAGCTGTGGCAGCACGCGCTCGCCGAAGCTCTTGCACTCATCGATGTGCGGATAGCCGGAGAAGATGAAGGCGCGGATGCCCATCTTTTGATAAGCCTCGATCTCAGAGAGAACCTGATCAGCGGACCCCACAAGGGCCGCGCCGCAGCCGGAACGCGCGCGACCTATGCCGGTCCAGAGGTGCGGCTCCACATAGCCAAACTGATCGGCCAGTTCGCGAGCCCGTGCCTGGTGGGACACACCGAGCGAGCCAGAGTCATGCGCCCGCTCGCGGATCAGCTTGCCATATTCGTCATCCAGTTTGGAGACGAGGTGATCGGCATACTCGCGCGCCTCAACTTCTGTATCGCGGACGATGACATGGACACGCAGGCCATAGTCGAGCGTGCGGCCATAGCGCTCGGCGACTGCGTTCACAGCTTTCATGCGTTCGGCGATCTGCTCCTTCGGTTCCGGCCACATAAGGTAGACGTCGCAATGCTCGCCGCACAGTTCGAGAGCCGGTGGAGAGTAACCACCGAAGTAAAGCAGTGGGCCACCGGTCTGGTAGGGAACGGAGGGGCCGGGCGGCACCTTGTCGAAGGTGTAGACCTCTCCGTGATGGTTGATCACATCCTGGGTCCATGCCTGCTTCAAAATCTCGACCACTTCACGTGAGCGCTGGTAGCGGAAGGCGCTGTCGGCTTTCTCGCCCGGGAAGTCGGAGGAGATGATGTTGACCGTCAGCCGGCCCTTCAACATGTGATCGAGCGTCGCGATGGTGCGCGCCAGCATGATCGGCTGCATCTCACCGCAGCGTACGGCCGCCAGCATGTTGATGCGCTCGGTGATCGGCGCGCAGCCGGCCACAAAGGACAGTGTGTCCTGACCCACCTGATAGGAGGACGGGCAGAGGATGTTGCGGAAGCCCTGGGCTTCGGCCTCTTTCAGAATGCTGGAGCAATGCTCCCAGCTTGAGCGCAAATCACCTTCCGGGACACCGAGATACCGGTAATCGTCCGAGCACAGGGCGGAGAACCAGGAAACTTCGGCTCCGTCGAGATCGGGTGAGGTGATAGGCACAATTGTCATGAAGGGAACATTCCTTGGCGTGGCTGGAGCGCGATTGGGACTGGCCAACCATTTTCATCTTGCATAGCATTGCACTTGATGTAGATCAATGCTGTATCAATTTTACGTTTCGGACTTTCTGTGCCCCGCTCCGCCTCCAAAGGATCTCTTCCGGTTTACCTGCAAATCAGCGAGCGCTTGATTCGCGAAATTGGCGCTGGCCGTCTGCCGGATGGTGAACGTCTTGCGCCTGAGCGAGAGATGGCCGCGTCCTTGTCGATTTCGGTGGGCACCCTTCGCAAGGCCCTCGCCGAGCTGGAAAAGAAGGGTCTCCTGGAGCGTCGCCATGGATCGGGCAATTATGTCCGGGCCAGCGGACGCGCGGAGGGGGTTTATGCCTTCTTCCGTATCGAACTCATCGAAGGCGGAGGTCTGCCGACGGCCGAGCTTATCGATCTTTGCAGGATGCCCAAGCCCGATGACGTTCCCGCTTTCGGTGTATCACCGGATGCCCATCGTATTCGCCGGCTGCGCTCGCTGGATGGCATTCCGGCGGTGCTGGAGGAAATCTGGCTCGATGGCAGCTACGCCGACGCGCTTGACCCCGATGACATGTCGGAATCGCTCTACCTTTACTATCGCCAAGCCTTCGACCTCGCCATCACGCGGGCGCAGGACAGCGTTGGCGTTGCCCCCGCGCCCGATTGGGCGCCGGAACGATTTCCCCCCCAACCTGGAACGGCCTGCGGTTTTATTGAGCGCTTGAGCCGTGCCCAGGACAACAGAATCGCTGAGGTGTCGCGGAACTGGTTCGACGCGAACACGGTGCGCTACGTTTCTCGCATGAGGTAAGTTTCAAATATGACCGATACCATCCGCTATGGGATTGTTGGCTGCGGCATGATGGGCCAGGAGCACATCCGCAACATCGCGCTTTTGGAGGGTGCGGCAGTGAGCGCCATTGCCGAGCCCAATGATGCGATGCGCGCTGAGGCTGCAGCTTTGGTGCCTGGCGTGCGCGCCGAAAGCTCGCTGGATGCGTTGCTGGGCAGTGATGATGTCGATGCCGTTGTGATCGCTGCGCCCAATCATCTGCATGTGGACATGCTGGACCGGCTGGCGGCCGAGAGACCGGTGCCGGTATTGGTTGAGAAACCCTTGTTCACCGACAGTGCTGATCAGGACCGTCTTGTGAAGCTGAGGACCGACTACCCGGCCATGATGTGGGTGGCGATGGAGTATCGCTACATGCCGCCGATTGCCGCCTTCCTGGAACGAGCGCAAGAGGTCACGGGCGGTCTTCAGATGCTGACCATCCGGGAGCATCGATTCCCGTTTCTGGAGAAGGTCGGCGACTGGAACCGTATCAACCGCAACACGGGCGGGACGATGGTTGAAAAGTGCTGCCACTTCTTCGACCTGATGCGTCTTGCGCTGGGCTCGGAACCTGTTAGCGTGATGGCGTCGGCCGGGCAGGCGGTGAACCATCTGGATGAAAGTTACGCCAATGAGGTCCCCGATATCTGGGACCATGGCTATGTCATTGTCGACTTTGCCAATGGCACGCGGGGCATGTTGGAGCTTTGCATGTTCGCCGATGGCAGCCGCTATCAGGAAGAACTTTCCGGCGTCGGTCCGGATGGGAAGATCGAGGCCATGGTGCCTGGTCCGGTTCGGTTTTGGCCGGAAAGTCTTGGCCCGCTGCCGACCCCAAAAGTCATCATCAGTCCGCGTGATCGCGAGGCCCACGCCCCAATGGATTTGGAGTTCCCGGTTGACCCGGCGCTGCTGGAAATCGGCGACCACAATGGCGCGACCTTTTACCAGCATCAGCTGTTCCTGAAGGCGCTCAAAAATGGCGGCGTCCCAGCTGTCAGTTTGGACGACGGTGCGGTGGCGGTTCGCATGGGTCTGGCTGCACAAGAATCAGCACAGAGCGGCAAGGCCGTTTTGCTTTAGTCTTTTCGACATACACATCTTTAAGTTGCATTTATTGAAGATCATCGACGTATAAGTTGTGTAATTGACTGCAAAGCAGACAAAATACATCGCAGTTATTCTGTTTTGGCGCTTTGTAAACTTCGATCTACGCTTTTGGAACCGTCTCGAGGACGCCTTGTCTGCGGGGCCAATGTTCAAGGCGAGGATTGCAAGACATGTTGTGGAGCAAGCGGGGGGCCGCCGATAGAGATGCGCCAAGTCTGTTGGAGATGGATGGTGCGTCGCAAGATGAAGGTTCAGAGGTAGGCAAGGTCATAACCGGAGCCGAAGGCGCCTCGACCGACTGCCATGCCAAGACGCTTGTTAGCGTGGCCGAAGGGCTTTCTGCATTCGGCATTGAGATGGTGGATGTCGCCGGAGTTATTGAAACGGCCAATGCCGCGACAACCAGTCTGTCTGAAGCCTTCGACAGTCTTTGCAGCGCCGCACAGGAAACACAGAGCCAGACGGAACTCATCCGCGATGCGGTAACGCGCAGCAGCGAAGCCGGCGAGCGCTCCGGTCAGGCTATGTCGCAGTCGCGCGCCGCGCTCTCCAAGGCGTCAGATGACATTGCCTCTCTCATTCAGGCGGTGAGCGAGATCAACACCCAGTTGCAGGGTCTTCAGGGCGCGCTGACAAGCGTGTCAGAGGTGTCCCTTTCCATTGATCAGATTGCCCGCCAGACCAACCTTTTGGCGCTGAACGCGACAATTGAAGCCGCCCGTGCCGGCGAGGCCGGAAAAGGGTTTGCGGTTGTTGCCGGCGAGGTGAAACAGCTGGCGTCCGAAACCTCGCAGGCGACGCAGAAAATCCAATCGACGCTTTCCGACCTTAACAGCGAGGCCGAAGCTTTGATCGGGCTTGGTCAGACTGCCCTTGGCGGTGTTTCGGCTGTTCAGGACAGCACCGCCGCGCTGGATCAAGTGGTCGGTGATCTGGCTGGCGCGATTACGGAAATCAGCGAAGCGGGCCATGTGGTCGAAGGCGGCACCGCCGATATCGAGGCAACGACAATCGGCTTTGTTGAACGCATTGCGACCATGAAGGGAACGGTCGACGAGTCCAGCACAGTGCTTGGGACGGCTGCAAACCGGATCGGCAAGGCTGTTGACGAAACAGACAGGCTGGTCGGTGTGACTGCCGATTGCGATGCCGATACTGAAGAGGGCAAGCTTTTGGCGCTTGCCAAGCAGGCGGCCGGCGAGATCGAAGCAGACTTTGCCAAGGAAATCAGCGAAGGTCGCGCAACAGTTGGCGACCTGTTCGATGATGCCTATACGCCGATTGCTGGGTCAGATCCGCAGCAGATGACCACGCGCTTTACCGATCTCACCGATCGGGTGCTGCCAGGCATTCAGGAGCCAGTCTTGAACGAGAGCGACCGGATTGTTTTCTGCGCTGCTGTTGATCGCAACGGCTATCTTCCCACCCATAATGCCAAGTTTTCCAAGGCGCAGGGCCCTGACCCTCTGTGGAACGCTGCCAACTGCCGCAACCGTCGGATTTTTGACGACAAGGTTGGACTGCGCGCAGGGGGCAACACCAAGCCCTTCCTGATGCAGTCCTATCGCCGGGACATGGGTGGCGGCACCTTTGTGATCATGAAGGATGTTTCTGTGCCGATCCGCGTAGACGGTCGGCACTGGGGCGCTTTGCGCCTTGCCTATAAGGTTTAATGGCTAAGCAACCGAGCGGTTGTTGATGGCTGGAACCGGTTTTCCTTGACCACGTTAAATGTCGTGCCTACCACCGGATAAAAGGCGGGAGGCAAGCGTGACGCACAAGGCCACAAAGGTCGTTATCATCACCGAAAAATTGATCTTCGATGGGGTCACGACCATCATCGAAGAGGCCGGCGCAACCGGCTACACCATGGTGGCAGCCGGCGGAAAGGGCAGTCGGGGCGTGCGCGCCTCTGGCCGGGCATCCGTGGTCGACGCTTTCACCAACGTCAAGATCGAGGTGATCTGCAGCACGCACGAGATGGCCAACGAAATTGCCGACCGTGTCGCCGAACGCTATTTCACCAACTATTCCGGCATCACCTACCTGGAAGAGGTCGAGGTGCTGCGCGAGCGCAAGTTCCACAAATAGTCTGACGCTTCGCTCGCCTGATACAACGACGTTCTAAAGTCCAAACACCATCTGCGCCAGCGCGATGTAGAGCGGGATGCCGACCGCAATGGCGACCGGTGTTCCGATACTGGTCGATGCGCCGATATAGGCCGATGGGTTTGCCGTCGGGATGCCGGCACGCAGTGTTGGCGGACCGGAGATGTCCGAACTGGAACCTGCCATCACTGCCAGCAGGATCACACCGCCCGGCGAAAAGCCGGTGAGGTAGTGGGCGATGGTCCCAAGACCAAACGCCACCAGCCCATGGGTGAGTGGAGCCACCACGGCATAGACGGCGTACCAATGGGCGACTTTGCGCAACTCATTGAGGCGCGTGTACGCCTCCATCCCCATCACCAGCATCAGGATCGACAAGAGGCCGCGGAACAGCGGATCGTAGAAGCTCTCAAAAACCCGCTCTGGCCGCGTGAATAGACCGAGCGCCAAGCCCAGCAACAGGGCTGCCAGGGCTGACCCGCGCAGGCTTTCCTTGATGATCGGCCAGATCTCAACCTTGGTGTTCTTGTCGCCATTGCGGCGCTGCATGTGCACATTGGCAAGCACGATGGCGAGGATGAGTGCCGGGATGTCCATGAAGGGGTAGAGCGCGGGAACCCATGCTTCAAAGGTGATGTCGGCTTCTTCCAGCAAAATCATACAAGCTGCCAGTGTCGACGCGCTTACAGCGCCGAACAGGCCAGCTGTGGCGATGGCGTCATCGGTTTTCACGCCCGGCAAGAAGGCCAGAGAGAAACGACCAATATAGACAATGGCGCAGCCCACCACGGCTGCGATGATGGCCGGCAGAAGCATGTCGGCAAAGTCAGCGTCGCGTATCTCCATGCCCCCACCAATGCCGATGCGCATCAACAGCATAAAGACGATGAACTTGTAGATGGCGTCGGGAATCTCCAGCCGCGTGCCGAGCGCGGCGACCACCATGCCGCCAATAAGAAAGGCGAGGGCCGGCGACTGGAACTGACTGATCAGCCGAACGAGAAAATCAACGATAAGGTCCATAACGGACTTTCAAGGAACACGTGTGGGGGGAGGACGTGTAAGGGATTGTTCGTATCGAACACAAACGCCTCTAACGTCAAGACAATCACTGCGGCCGATAAAGTGTGATTGGCGACACGGTTCCGCCTTCAGCTGTGGTTCAGGTTCGCCATGATTGAGACATGTGTTCTCATGCTAGGGCACATTGCCGGATAGAGGTTTGATATGTGGGGCAAACAAGAAAACGGTGCGCTGGCCGGACTCCTCGTTCTCGCCATCGGCGCGCAGAGCCCAGCTCTTGCGCAAGATTCCGGCGGGGTGAGCCTTGCCGATGCCGCGTTACAGGAGGTTGGATGCACCGCGCGTGACAATGTGGGCGCGGACGTTCTGGTCGATGGCGACCCGGCGTCGGCCTGGATCGCCGAGCAACAGCACGGCCCTTGTTTTTTCACTTATCTGTTTTCCGAGCCGGTGGCCGTGGAAAGCCTGACGCTGACGCCACCCTGGGGCAAAAATCTCGGCGCAGTGGCGCCGGCTTTCAGCGTGTGGGGCAGCCATCAGGAGGAGGGGCTGGGCTTCTACCTCATGGCTCGTCAGGCGCTTGTGCAGGAGGCGCCTGCGCGCGTGACGTTTGACGAGCCGATCCTGATGCGCCGTCTTCACATCGCGCTTGAGACGTCTGAGCCGTTTTCGGCTGCGCGCCTTCACGGTGGGCTTGGTGAGATCACTGTGCAGTTTGGTGATGCCAGCACGGCAGACCGGTGGCCACGCCCCTTCCCGGCGCATTGGCCCCAGCGATGGCCGGGAGAGTCTGCCGATCAGGCTGATCCGATCTTGCGTGGGCAGGAAACGGAGTGCGATGTGCTCGCCGCCGGCCCGTCCAATCCGGACAGTTATGGGTTTGGCCTGCTAACCAGCGACATTGATCTTTCAGCGGCCCTTCCGGCCTGTGTGCAGGCGCTGGCCGATCAGCCGAACAGTCGCCGTATCGCCTACCAGATGGCACGGTTGGAGGTGCTCTCAGAGCGCTATGCCGATGCGGTTGCCAGGCTCGGGGGTAATCTGTTGCGTCGCTACCCACCGGCCATGGAGATGCTTGCAGACCTTGTCGATGAAGGACGCGGGATCACACAGGATGCAGACCGTGCAACGGCTCTGCGCGAGCGGTCGGCCGAGGCCGATTTCGGGCCAGCGCTGACCGATCTTGCCAGGGTTCATGAAGCGGCTGTTGAGGCTGCCTTGTTGGAAGATGAAGTTCTGGAAGGGGCAGGAGAAGTCCATCCAGCGCTTCAACGCGCGCTTGATATCGGCCATCTGCCAGCTTGGTCCTTGTATGAGGATTTTGTTCTGCGCACGGATTCCAGCCAGCTGCTCTCTCTCATGCCGCAACTGGAGGAGGTGACGATGTATGGGAGCTTTGACGAGCTCTCACAGCCTCTTTGGAACGACCATCATGGAATACCACGCGACCAAGAGCGCGCCGCCTATTGGACAGCTCGCTACATTGCCGAGGACCCTGGCTTCGTCGTCAACCAGGCCATCATGTTGAACAATCTGCGTGGAGATTTGGAGCGGTCCGCGCGCTTGGCGCGGCGTGCCTCCTATGGCGGTGATCCCTTCTCCATCGAGATCTTTGCCCATTATGGCGCGGCGCAGAATCGCGTCAGGGTAATGGCTATGCGGTTTGCCATCGCGCTGGAGCTCGCCGAAGGCGGTGACCAAGACGCCATGTTCGTGGCAGCCGAGGCGCTGATCAATGGCACGGGCGTTGAACAAAATCGCGAAGAAGGCGGGCGCTGGATGCGCCTTGCCGCCGCCGCCGGGGAGCCGCGTGCCCTCCACTATGTTAGCCGCAATGCCTGGGTACGTGATCAATGACCTCTGATGCAGCCGCAACCGCCCCGTCCGATGCACCCACACAAGCTTCTGATGAGACACGCCGTGACAACCGTTTGATGAAGCGTCTGGCCGCTCTGCTCGCACTGGCGCTCGCCTTGCTGCTTTTGTTTTTTCTTTGGCCGCGCGGTGAGGAGGGGGCCAGCCTGCGTGAGCTTCTGGTGCAATCGCGCGATGCCTATCATGCGCCCTGGGAAAGCGTTGAAGGTGCCGCGACAACGCTCGGTACGGTGGAGGCCGCGCTTGCTTTTGTCAGCGATGAGATCGCGACCAGTATCTATGAAGGACGGTTGCAGTCGCCTCTGACAGTGCTGGAAACGCGGGTCGCCAATCCAGCCGATAAGGCGATGCTGCTTCAGGCCCTATTGGACGCGTTGGAGGTGCCAACGGATGCTTTTGCTGCGCCTTTGCAAGGTGCGCCTCGCGCCGCGCTCCTTGCCCATGCCTATCCGGCAGAACGTGCATGGCCTGAGCCCATGGTCGCTCTCATCGAGCGCATTGGCTATGACGAGGACCAACATGCCGTGGATGCGACCGGTGACCTGTTGGTCGCGCTGGCGGTTTTTGAAGAGCATGATGCCGTTGTGGGTGCAGCTCTGGACCACGCTGAAACGCTGCTCTCACTGGACGGACGCTCAACAGCCGCGTCTGCCTCGCTCGATTGGGTGTGGCTGCAAGACGCAGACGGCGCGATCTACGATCCTGTTTTGCCAGGTGAAGATCGCTCTGACCTTGCTCGTGCCTATGACGTTTCGGTCGAACCAGTTGGACTCACTATTACATCGCGTGACCGGTTGGGCCGTGTCCGTACGGTTATGGATTGGTCCGGTGAAGGCTTTGGGCGCGAGATTTCGCTCGCCTTTTTTCCAACCGTTGGAACCATGGACCGGCTGATCGGCGATGCGGACCTTTCCGATGTCGAGGTCTGGACGCCAAGCCTGCTGGTCGGTGGCGAGCTTCAGTCGGATGCCGCCGTAACGCTGGAGGGTGATGTCGTCCCGCCCAGCATCGCGCGGACCCTCACAGCAAGTGACGAGGATGCCAATGATGTGGACGGCTTTATCGCGCCGGATGTCGCTGAGCTTTCCGTTTCTGATGTACAGGCCGATGGCTTCCCGCGTGTATCGGTGGGGCTGCGTGCCAGTGTGCAGAACACGCCGAACTGGCATGCCGGCCACTTCCGTGTGCTTGTCGATGGTGTGCCGGCGGCGGTGCGGATCGACGAGCCCTTTGCGCCGGGCAGCGATGTTGTTGTGGTGCACGATCAGACCGGTTCGATGGGCGAGGATAACCGTTTCGAGCTCGCCCGTTCCTTCGGTCGGTCTTTGGCTGGCGGCCTTTCGGTTGGCCAACGCGTGGCGCTTCTCACCATCAACAATCATTTCTTGGTCGAGCGCCTGTTCGATCCGGTTCAGGCGATTGCCGACATTGCCGATCCAGTCCTGTGGGAGCAGCGGTCCGTGCGTGGGCAGTTCGATGTGCTGGACGCCATCGATAATGCGCTCAACGTGATCGAAATCGATCTGGGTCCATCGCCTGAAACGATCACCTCGGTGGTGGTACTATCTGATGGGGCACCCTCGGCCACGGTGACTGATGCCATGCTCACCGAGATGGATGACCTTATTGAACGTGCGCAGAGCCTGAATGCCCGCGTTGTTCCAGTGCTGTTTGCCGCATCAAGCGCACTTCCCTTTGATCGGCTTGCCGAGGAGACGGGTGGCCGCCTCGTTCAACTGACGGATCCTGCGCGCATTGGTGCGGAAGCGGCCCGTTTGGCCCGTGAACTGGCCGGCGGGATGCTGATCAGTTTCGAAGCGCCACTCGATCCAGTCCCCGAGGGCGGTACGGAATTGCCCTTCACGCTGGAACTTGCGGGCTATGATGGGATCGAGGCCAGTGGCTTCACGGTGCCAAGCGATGTCGTTGCCTCTCAGCCGGGTCTGTTTCTGGAAATCAGGGCCGGTGGCCTTTCGTCTGTGCGTCCGTTGATGGCACTTGGCGATGCGTACGATGTGAACACCATGACGGGGCGCTACCAGCTTCATCTGGCCCCCGGGCGCTATCCCGCCGACCGTGTTGTTGCCCAGAAACTCGACGCCTGGATCGGATTTCATGATCTGGCCGTCGGCGATCGCGAGACCTACCTTGCCGGGCTTCAGCCGTCTGGTCTCAGCGCTGATGATGTGATGATTCCGAACGGTTTGGCCAACATTATGTTGTCGTCAGTCAGCGATGATCAGCGGCTGCGGTACCCTTTGGCCATCTTGGATCGTGAGGTGGTTGATGAGACCGCCGAAACGCCAGATGGCTCGGTCGCAGTCGCGCGGACCATGGATGTCCCGGCCTGGTCGACACTGCTTGCCGATCAGGCCGACCGACAGGCCGTCGCGCGTCTGGGGCTAGCGCTTAATGACGCCGAAGCACGCCAGCTTGAGAACGCGCTGAACCTGACGGCGCTTTTCCCCGATGCCGCGTCCGCTTCAACCGATGATGCCGCCTCGTTGTGGCTCGCCCGGGCCGACCGCGAAGATGTTGCCTGGCAGTACCAGCGGTCTGAAGGCGGCCTTTATGGCTATGTGTTCGATGGCGTGCTGGCCGCCAAGGGCAGCCGTGACGTGCAGATCGCTCAGGAGTTCGCGCGCATCAATTCCGCCATCGATATGTTTATGGTTGCGGCCGGGCCGGGTGTGGGCATGACGCCCATGTCCACCGTGCTCAGCGGCTTTATCGGATTTAAAAAGGCCGAGCTGAAGCTGTGGTGCCACTCAACAATCATGCTCAACTACGTCAATGAGGTGATTGCTGGTGACCCTGAGACACCGCTTGCGGTCAGCGCTGAAGCTGCCGATGCTCGGGCGCGCGAGCTGTGCGGCTTGCGCGGTGATCCGCGCGATATTGGGCGTGAAATGTTTGAAGATGCTGCGTTCGCCATGGGAAGCGCTGTGGTCGACGAAATCCGCAAGGGCGGCTTGCCGGGCATTTTCGGTGGCACCAATGACGTTGTCTCGGCCGTGAACAGTGCACTTGGCGGCGACAATGTGACGAGCTTTGTTTCCGATTCAACAACGCGCAGCTATGTTGATCAGGTGTTTGCTGGCTGGCGCGGGACACGTTCGGAAAGCGTGGAGTCCGTCGTGGACCGGCCGTTCAACCAGGTCATGGATGCCTTGCGGCGGCGCGGGCTGGCACCAAACTCCAGCCCGACAACCAGCGGCTTCGACAGCAGCCTACAGACCGCAATCTTCGACCTGCCCCAGATCAATTAGGGCAGATCCGAAGACGCTAACCGGACACTGATACGTTTCAGCGCAGGTCACCAGGCAGGAGCGCTGCCGGCATGTTCTGGTAACAGACGGGGCGCAGCCAGCGACGGATCGCTAGCGTGCCAACCGAGGTCGCACCATAGTTGGTCGAGGCGGGGTAAGGGCCGCCATGCACCATGCTGTCTGCGACCTCCACGCCTGTGGGAAAGCCGTTGGCAAGCACGCGCCCTGCCTTGCGCGCAAGGATCGGCATCAAGGTTTCGGCAAGGGCAGTGTCGCTATCATCCATGTGAAGCGTTGCGGTCAGTTGACCCTTCAGGCTGCGGGCGATGGTGATCATCTCCTCGGTGTTGGCAGCGCGCACCACGATGCCGAGCGGTCCAAAGACTTCTTCGGCAAGGGCGTGGTTGTCGAGCCAATCACGACCGGAGACCTCAAACACATCGGCGGTGGCAGACCGCCCGTCGCACGCATGCGACAGAACGGCCTTCACGCCTTTGGCGTTGGCCACCGCATCGCGACCCTTGGCGTAGGCATCGGAGATGCCGCCAGTCAGCATGGTTTGTGCGTCAGCTGAACTGAGGGCCTCGCGCGCCTTGGCGATGTAAGCGTCGGCCTCGGGCCCATCCAGGATGATCGCAAGGCCCGGATTGGTGCAGAACTGCCCGGCACCCATCGTCAGCGATCCGGCCCATCCTTGAGCGATGGCCTCGCTTCGGTTCTTCACCGCTTCGGGAAGCAGGAACATCGGGTTTACCGAACCCAACTCACCGAAGAAGGGGATTGGCTCGGGGCGGCTTGCACACAGATCAAACAGGGCGCGGCCGCCGCCAAGAGAGCCGGTGAATCCGACGGCCTGGATGAGCGGGTGTTTCACCAGCGATTCGCCGACGGACCGGGCACCGCCTTGGACCAGCGAGAAGGTTCCCGGGTGCATGCCGGTCGCGCGGATCGCCGCGTCGATGGCCTCAGCGACGATCTCCGACGTGCCGGGGTGGGCTTCATGGCCTTTGACGACGACGGGACATCCGGCCGCAAGGGCCGAGGCCGTGTCGCCGCCAGCGACCGAGAAGGCGAGCGGGAAGTTCGACGCGCCGAACACCGCGACAGGGCCAATAGGCAGTTGCATCATCCGCAGGTCCGGGCGCGGCAGGGGCGCTCGATCCGGCAGGGCTTCATCGTGACGGCGATCGAGATAGTTGCCTTTCTCGATGTGGTCGGCAAAAAGGCGAAGCTGTCCAACGGTGCGGCCGCGCTCTCCGACCAATCGGGCTTCGGGTAGACCTGTTTCCTTCATCGCCATTGGGGTGATCGCGTCACCACGGGCGTCGATCTCATCAGCAATGGTGCGCAGGAAACGGGCGCGGTCTGTTCGGCTCGTGGCGCTGTAACTGGCGAACGCCTCTTCAGCAGCGTCCACCGCTTTGTTGACGAGTTCGGGCGTGCCGACGGCAAAGCTGTCCGCCTCGCCCTCAACGGGCATATTGTCGAAGCTCTCCGAGCCACCGGTCCAGGTGCCGGCGATGAGATGATTGCCTTGCAGCATTCCTTGTCCTTTCAAGGCGAAGCGGGATTGGGGTGTCAGGCGCCTGGCCACGTATCGCCGACTCGGTAGCCTTCAGGCCACGGATCGGAGGGATCGAGCAAGAGCTGTTTGGTTTCGGTGATCCAGGCGCGGCCGCTGATGGATGGGATGATGGCAGCTGTGTCGCGCAAATTGGTCTGCGCTTCAATGCGGCAATCAAACCGGCTGCCAATAATTGAGACGCCGACATAGGGTTCGCCGATATTCAAAGTGCCTTTGGCATGGAGTACGGCCATGCGGGCTGAGCAGCCAGTGCCGGTGGGCGACCTATCGATCTTGCCCGGTTGGATGGCGACCGCGTTGCGGCCGGTCTTGATGTCGTTCTCTTCGTGGACGGGCGCGGTAAATTGGCAGAAGGAAATGTGCGACCAGTCCGGGTTGGTCGGATGAGAAAAGCCGATCTGCTCATTGGCCGCCTTGGTAATACGCATGCCGGTTTCTGATAGGTCACGCGCCTCATCCGGGCGGATGGCAAATCCGAGCGAGGCTGCATCGACCAGCACGAAGCTGTCGCCGCCATAGGCCGTGTCGACGTTGAGCGTTCCCAGACCTTCCACTTCAAGCTTGCGGTCCAGATGTTGAGCGAAGCTTGGATGATTGGTAATGCACACCCACTGCGCTTTGCCGTCCGCGCACGTGGCGACAACATCAACAAGGCCGCCCGGCGCTTCAATGCTGAACCGTGTTTCCGGCTCGGTCATGGGGACGATGCCGCTGTCCAGAAGCACTGTTGCGACACACAATGAGTTGGACCCTGACATGGGCGGCGTGTGGATCGGCTCCATGATGATGAAGCCCATCGCCGCACGCGGATCTTTGGGCGGGACAAGCAGGTTCACATGGCGGAAGACACCACCGCGCGGCTCGTTGAGCACAAGGTTGCGCAAGCGATCATCTCTGGCAATCCAACGGGACTGTTCCCATAAGGTTTCGCCGGGTGGCGGGGCGACCCCACCGATGATCACATCGCCGACCTCGCCTTCGGCATGGCATCCGATGATGTGAATGCATGTTGCGCTGCGCATGGCTTAGACTTCAAGCACCGCATCACCCAGGACATCCATCAACGGCGTGATGCCAAGGCCCGGAGCATCGGCCGCCTTCATGGTGCCTTGGACGCGTTTGGGCGCACCGGAGGCGATGTCCACGGTACCGTAAGAATTGAAATCAGTGGCCGAGAAGGTGAATTCCTCCGGCGTTGACTGGGCAAGATGCGCGATGCTGGCGGTGACAATGTCGCCGCCCCACGTGTCCTCAATGGTCATAGGCACGCCGGCCTGAACGCAGATGTCGCGCATCAATCCTGCCTTGGTGAGCCCCCCGACTTTGGAGATTTTCAGGTTGATGCAATCCATCGCGCCGTCAGCCAGCGCACGTGTCAGGCTGTCGACGCCGGTGATGACCTCATCGAGCACGAAGGGGAGTGTGGTGCGTCGGCGCGTCACCACGCACTCCTCATAGGTCGGGCAGGGCTGCTCGATATAGACGTCCAGATCACGCACCGCGTTCACCACGCGGGCCGCTTCATGCATGGTCCAGCCGGTGTTGGCGTCGGCGACCAAAATGTCGCCCTTGCGCATCTCCTTGGCGCACAGATGGATGCGCTCGATATCGCTATCGGCATCCGCGCCGACTTTGAGCTGGAACTTGGTGTAGCCCTCATCGCGGTAGCCGGCGACATTGGCCGCCATGGCGGTCGGCTCGATCTGCGAGATGGCGCGGTAAAGCTTCACATCGTCCTGCGCCTTGCCGCCCAGGAGCTGGTAGATCGGCAGGCCGGTAACCTTGCCCACGATATCCCAACAGGCAACATCGATGGCAGATTTGATGTAGGGGTGGCCACGCAGAACCGCATCCATGTGCCGGTTGAGGACGCCAAGGTCGCGCGGATCAAGGCCGATCACCTTTGGAGCGACTTCTGCCAGCCCGGACCGCACGCCGAGCGCATAGGCTGGCAGATAGGCCGACCCCAGCGGACAGCATTCGCCATAGCCGGTGATACCGGCATCAGTTTCCACCGCCACCACGGTGCTATCGAACACTTCGACGTAATTGCCGTTCGACCAGCTGTAGCGACCTTCTTTGAGCGGCAGGTCCACCTGGTAGGCGCGGATCGCGGTGATTTTCATGGGGCGCTTCCTTTCGGCGCTGGCGGCGCGGTTGGGCTCATTTGACCTCGAACCCATGGGCGTAGGGGTCGCGGTCGCTGATGAAGATGGTGTTGAGGCCGGTGACGCGGGCCCAGCCGGCAACGGATGGGACATAGGCCGTACGGTCACCGACGGTTGTCACCTCTTCGATGCGGCCGTGGAACATGGAGCCGATGATGCTCTCATGGATGAAGGGATCGCCGCGCGCGAGCTTGCCCTTGGCGGCCCATTGCGCCATGCGTGCCGATGTGCCGGTGCCGCAAGGCGAGCGGTCGATAGCCTTGTCGCCATAGAAGACAGCGTTGCGCGTGGTCGCCTCCGGCTGGGTCGGCTCGCCGGTCCACAGGATGTGGCTCAGCCCTTTGATCTCGGCATGCTCAGGATGTTGGAAGTCGTACTTGGCGTTGAGCGCCGCGCGTAGCAAGGGACTCCAGCGGATGAGATCGCCGGCGCTGACATCGGCCATGTCGCGGAAGGCGTGCTGCGGATCGACAATGGCATAGAAGTTGCCACCATAGGCAACATCGACGGTTATCTCGCCCAGCCCCTCGACCTCGGCGGTGAGGTTTTCGGAGTCCAGGAAGGCCGGCACATTGGTTAGCCGAACCTCGGTGACGTAGTCGCCCTCCTGCGTGTAGTTGGCAACGACCAGTCCTGCTGGCGTATCGAGGCACACGGTCCCCGGTGTTTTGGGTGTCACAAGCCCCTGCTCAATCATGGTTGTGACCGTGCCGATGGTGCCGTGCCCGCACATGGGCAGGCAGCCCGACGTCTCGATGAAAAGGATGGCAACATCGCAATCCGGGCGGGTCGGTGGATAGAGGATGGAGCCCGACATCTGGTCGTGGCCGCGTGGCTCAAACATCAGGCCGCGGCGTATCCAATCGTACTCGGCCAGGAAGTGCGCGCGTCGTTCCAGCATGGTCGCGCCTTCCAGCTGTGGTCCACCGCCTGCGACGACGCGCACCGGATTGCCGCAGGTGTGGCCGTCTATGCAGAAGAAGGTGTGCGAGGCCATGGTCAGAACCTTTCAACACGATAGGGGTGGATATCGATGGGCGGCGGATTGCCGAGGGCCAGATCGCGGACCGTCATGGCGGTCGCAACGCATTGGGTAAGACCCAGGTGGCCATGGCCTAAGGCATAGATCACGCGATTGTCTTTGGAGGCTGGGCCGATCACCGGCAGAGTATCAGGCAGCGATGGTCGTATGCCCATCCACACCTCGCCGCCTTCTGTTTTCAAGCCGCTCATGACCTTTTCTGACTTTTTCAGCATGGCAGCTGACCGGCGGAAATCCGGTTTGCGTTTGAAGCCGGCAAACTCTGCTGCGCCACCTACCCGAATGCCGGATGCCAGTGGCGTGATCACATAGCCGTCGCCCGGCAGGACAAGTTGCCGTTTCAAGTCGAAGGCGGATTTCGGCAGTGTGGTGTTGTAACCGCGCTCGGGTTGGATCGGCACCTTGTCGCCGAGACGTGCGGCAAGCTTCCCTGACCAAGCACCCGCTGCGACCACCGCTTTTTGAGCTTTGACAGAGTCTCCGTCAGAAAGCTGAGCTATGCCCCCCTCGTCGTCGAGCGTGATGTCGTCCGCGCCGATCTGGTGAAACTTTGCCCCAAGCGCAACGGTGCGCTCGCCAAGTGCCTTGGTGAGGTCGTGCGGGTCGGTCACCATCAGCCAGTCGGGAACGAACATGGCATGGGTGTAGCTTGGGCCGAGGCCCGGTTGCAGGGTGGCCAAGCGTTCGCCAGTCACAGGCTCGAAACCGACGCCATGGTCAGCGCGCACTTTCCAGACCTCGGCGGCGGCGTTGAAGGCTTTTTCGCCTTCATAGAGATAGAGCGCGCCTTCGCGGCGGATGTGGTCGCCAAGACCGGCCTTTTGGAAGAAGCTTTCCGTGTGCTCTTTGGCCAGCCGCATCAAAGCAGCTTGTGCCTTTGTGCTGGCGGCATGGGTGTCGGGCACGCAGGCGCGGGCGAACCCCGTCATCCAGGGTAGCATGGGCAGAGCATGGGAAAGCGGCAGGGATAAAGGTCCGAGCGGATCGAGCAGCCAGCGCGGCGAACGAAGCAGCGTTCCAAGAGAGGCCAAAGGCTCGACATCGGCAAAGGCGAAGGCGCCCGCATTGCCGCTGCTTGCGCCATTGGCCATGCCGTCGGGGTCGACCACGACAACCTTCTGACCGGCACGCGTCAGGCTGTAGGCTATCGAGAGCCCAATGATCCCAGCGCCAATGACGCACTGATCGAAACGGTCGTCCAAGGCTACAGCTCTACCGTGGGACAGAAGGAACCGGACCAGTGCGCTATAGGTTATGCGCTTCAAGCCCGGCAGAACTCTTGGTGCAAGCGTTAGGCAGCCAACACGCCGAGGTTCGGTAGAGTCGGCCGCTCGGCCAAGGCCTACCAGAATAAGGCTTCGACCTCAGCCCGCCGCGCACCGCATAACGGTTGGCACGGACCGCGCACGCGAACGATGG
>JBHJIX010000040.1:0-62235 GCA_050043025.1 Cohaesibacteraceae bacterium | reverse complement strand
GGAGAAACAACCGCACCTTCAACGACCGATGATGAGGCAACGGCCGCATCGTCCGCCCAGAACGAAAAGGGTGACAGAGAGTCATCCGACGCCAAGCCAGGCCGCCGTCGCGGACGCCGGGGTGGACGCAAATCGTCCCGCAGCGAGAAGAATGAAACGGTTGAGGCAGGCACGCTCACCACACCACTTCCTGAAGAGGAAACGGCAGAGGTGGTGGCAATGAAAGACTTTGACGGCGACAATGATTCGCCAAAGGCCAAACGGGACGAAAAGTCTGGCTCTCGGCGCTCCCGCAACCGCCGCGGTTCGCGTGATAATCACGACGATAAGACACCGTTTGGCGAAACGGAGTTCGTTCCGGCATTTCTGTTGCGCCCGATCAAACGTGCCGTTGCGTAAAGGCCAACGAGGTTAACAGCTTGGAAACTGGTTAGGGGCCATGGTCATGCCTCCAGTGGGACACTGGGGGTAGCGGCATGTCTTTGCCAGCCGAAGATCTTCGCACGTATCAAATAGCTGAACATGCGATTGCAAAAATAAAAGCTAATCAACTGGCGGCATTTCCGCCAAATTATGAGATCTGGTTTGCTTACGCGGCAGGTTTTAATCCGGCGCTCAATAAGAAAATCAATGAGATTCTTCGGGCTGGCGATCACGTCGATCAGGCCATGCTTGAATCCATCCGCGAAGAGTTCTTTGGCGCAGGCTCCTTTGAGGAGCGCGTTGACGAAGTCGGCGGCAAGCTTTCCGGTAAAGTGTCGGAGATCATGCAACTGATCAATCAAGCCGCCGGACAGACCAGCGGCTATTCCAACGAGTTGCAGGACGCGTCCAAAACGCTTTCCAACGCCGACGACAAAGACATGGTCAAGCCGATTGTCGAGAAGCTCATTACCCTCACCGATGAGGTGGAGAAGAGCAATCGGGCCATGTCCACCAAGCTGATGGACAGTGAGCAAGAGATCGCATCACTGAAAGAAGCGCTTGAATCGGTTCGCTATGAGGCAATGACCGATCAGCTAACCGGGCTTGGCAACCGCAAGCGGTTCGACCGCGCTATGGACGAAGCGATGGTAACTGCTGATGCCAGCGGTGAACCGTTCAGCTTGCTCGTTTGCGATATCGATCATTTCAAGAAGTTCAACGACACCCACGGTCATCAAACCGGTGATCAGGTTCTCCGCCTCGTCGCGTCGACCATCAAAGCATCGGTCAAGACGTCCGACATTGCCTGCCGTTATGGCGGTGAAGAGTTCTGCGTGATCCTGCCGACCACCAAGGAGTCCGATGCCATTGAGGTGGCCAATGCGATCCGTCAGGCCGTGATGGGCAAGGAGCTGGTGAAGCGCTCCACCGGCGAGACGCTGGGCCGTGTCACGATCTCCATCGGCGTTGCCGAATTGGATGGCAAGGACACAATCCAATCGGTCATCGAACGGGCCGATCAATGCCTTTACGCTGCCAAGCGCACCGGTCGGAACCGAGTTGTTGGACAAACCGAACTGCCGAAATTGGAAGACGCCGCATAAGCTACGAGCTGCCACAGCCAATCACAAAAAAGGGCGCTACCTGCTGGGTGCGCCCTTTTTTGTTGGAATGAATCCCCTCACTTGGCTGGCGCAGCACCGGCAGCCGGCAGCAGCTCCACTGACTCGCCGCAGCCACAGGCTGAGACTTCATTGGGGTTCTGGAAGACAAACCCTGAGCGAAGCTTGGTGACCTCATAGTCGATGTTCATGCCAAGCAGATAGAGCATCGCGGACGGCTCTATAAACAAGCGCGCCGCGCCATCTTCGATGATGTCATCGCCATCGGGCTTGGATTCGGCGATGTCGAGCTTGTACTCCATGCCGGCACAGCCGCCCTTTTTGAGGCTTAGCCGAATGCCCGCCGTCTCGCCATGATCGGCAAGCAGCGCGCCAATGTGTTCCTTGGCGGGGTCGGACAGGGTAACGAATGCCAATCCCATTTCGGCTCTCCTAAAACCAGCCGATGGCCACTTGTGCCTCTTCGGACATGCGCTCTGGCGTCCATGGCGGATCGAACACCATTTCCACCTGCACATCCGATACGCCGGGCACCATGGCAACAGCGTTCTCAACCCAGCCAGGCATTTCTCCGGCCACCGGGCATCCAGGGGCTGTCAGGGTCATATGAATGCTGACCTTGCGCGCATCGTCGATATCGACCTTGTAGATCAGGCCGAGCTCGTAGATATCGACCGGGATCTCCGGATCGTAGACAGTCTTCAGCGCGGCAACGATGTCCTCCGTCAGCTGTTCCAACTCGTCGGTTGGAATGCTGCTTGCGGCAACTTCAACAGCGCCGGCGGCGGTAGAGTCAGCGGATTGAACGTCGGTCATGATTGGTACGCGCTGGGCGCGGTCCTTCTTTGCGATACGCGAAGACTAGCATCACGCCTTCATGTGAAAAAGCTCTGAGCTTTTTTCAAGGCCTGGATGAAAACGTCGACGTCTTCACGCGTGTTGTAGAGGCCAAAAGATGCTCGGCAGGAAGATGTCACGCCGAAGCGATTGAGAAGCGGCTGAGCGCAATGCGTCCCTGCGCGAACTGCCACACCGGACTGATCCAACAGCGTTGAGATGTCATGCGCATGAGCTCCTTCGACTTCGAAGGAAAGGATGGCGCCCTTGCCCGACGCATCGCCCAGAATGCGGACAGCATTGAGCTCACGCATCCGCTGCGTGGCGTAGGCAATCAAGTCCGCCTCGTGTGCTGCGATTTCTTCGCGGCCTATCGACTGTATGTAGTCGATCGCCAGCCCAAGACCGACAGCCTGTGCAATCGGCGGCGTCCCAGCTTCGAACCGTGCCGGCGGCTCGGCGTAGGTGACACCCTCTTCGGTTACGATGTCGATCATCTCGCCGCCGCCAAGGAAGGGTGGCAAGATGGCCAATTCGCTTGACTTGCCCCATAGCGCACCAATGCCTGAAGGGCCGTAGAGTTTGTGGCCGGTTACCGCATAGAAGTCACAGCCAAGCTCGGAAACATCGACCGGCATATGGACAGCGGCCTGGGCACCATCGACCACAAGCTTAACGTTTGTGCGATCCGCAAGAGCATCAGCGATGGCGCGAATGGGCGTTACGGTGCCCAAAACGTTTGACATGTGGGTCACGGCCACAATGCGTGTGCGATCGGTCAGTAGGGCTTCAAATGCCTGCCAATCAAAGCTGCCATCTGGATGGACTGGCGCCCATTTGATCACGACGCCCTTATTCTCGCGCAAGAAGTGCCAGGGCACGATGTTGGAGTGGTGCTCCATCACCGACAGGATGATTTCATCACCTTCCTGCAAGTCTTTGCCGAGCCCGTGAGCAACGAGATTGAGCGCTTCGGTCACTGACCGTGTGAAGATGACTTCCTCAGCACTGCCGGCGCCCAGAAAGGTCGCAACCTTCCCGCGCGCGTCCTCATAGGCCGCTGTCGCAGCCGTCGAGAGATGATGCAGGCCTCGGTGCACATTAGCGTAGGAGGTACGGTAGAAATCCGCGACCCCATCGATCACCTGGTTCGGCTTTTGCGCCGAGGCGGCATTGTCAAGATAAACTAGCGGCTTGCCGTTGACCTGCATGGCGAGCGCGGGAAAATCTGCCCGCACCGCGTTCACATCAAATGGCAGATGAAGAGCCTCTGCCGCGCTCGTGGCCGCTAGGACGGTCATGGTGTTCGTATGCCTCGCAAATTAGGTGCGCGGCCCGGGTCAGCCGCGCGCCGCATGCTCCTCCAACCAGCGATCAATGGCATCAAAGGCCAAGGACTGGAAGGGGTGACCATCGTAGAGCTCCGCGCCTTCGGAGAGGAACGCCTGGAGTAGTAGACGACGTGCTTCGTTGTGCGGGATGCCGCGGGCAAGCAGATAGAAGAGCAGGTCCTCATCCATCTCGCCGCAGGTCGCACCGTGCGCACAGCTGACGTCATCGGCAAAGATCTCAAGCTCCGGCTTGGCAATCATGTCGGCTGCTTCTGACAGAAGCAGCGCATTGGTCGACATCTGCGCGTCCGTCTTTTGTGCGTCCTGGGCCACCACAATCTTGCCCTGGAAGACGGCACGCGCGCGGTCATCGATCACCGATTTGAAGGTCTCAGTGCTGTCGCCAAACGGTACGAGATGATCAACGTAGAGCGTCAGATCAGCATGCTGTCGATCAGCCACCATCGTGATGCCAGCGACGTCGAGACGCGATTCCTCGCCATTGAACGTCACGCGCGTTTCACTGCGTGAAAGCTTGGCGCCGGCAACAATGTGCAGGAGCTTGGCGTTGGACTTGCCCGCCAGGTCAAGAACTGTCTCGCCCAAATGGGTTGCCGCGTTGCCCTCCATCTGGAAGCGCATCAGATCAAGCGATGCGTCGTCTGCCACAGCATAACGGGTCACAGCGCTCGATTGTGTCGCCGCGCCATCGGGGCTGATGTGGCGCTCAACGATCTTTGCCGAGGCCCCCTCGCCCATAGACACCTCAACCCGCATGTGGCTCATCGCCTCAACGCCCGAACGCAGCGATACGATTTCAATGGGTGTTTCAACCGTGGCACCCTTCTCGACGGTCAATGCCGCGCCATCGCTGACGAAGGCAGCGTTAAGGGCATCAATCGCGCGATCGGGTGTCGTTGCACCGCTGAGAGAAACGGAACCTTCTGCAAGCGCATCGCGCAGCGGCGTTAGAGCAACGCCCTGAGGCAGGTTGTCGGCACGGACAAGACGTCCATCAACGATCACAATCTGCACCGCATCTTCAAGCAAAGGCGCAGGAATATCGACTTCGGGCGCCTGCCCCTCACCGAGTGAAAGCGTAAGCGGAGCAATCGTGCGCATCAGCGTGCGAAGATCGGTGTATTTCCACTCCTCAACGCGGCGATGCGGTAGACCTTGCTGCTCGAACAGCGCCATGCGCTGTCGGCGATCAGACAGGGTTTCGGATTTCCCCGGCAGCGTTTCCTGAGCGTCTATGAAGGCTTCCAGAACGGCTGTTTCTGCCTCGGTTCTGATGCGCTTGAGTTCCATGTTCATTCGTTATGCCCTCCTCAAGCCGCTTCAGCGATGATGTCGGCATAGCCCTTGGCTTCAAGCTCAAGCGCCAGGTCTTTGTCACCGGTCTTGATGATCCGACCGTTCGACAAAACGTGCACAACATCCGGCACAATGTGGTTCAAAAGCCGCTGATAGTGCGTGATAACCAGGAAAGACCGGTCTGCGCCGCGCAGCGCGTTCACGCCGTCGGCCACCACTTTCAGCGCATCGATATCGAGACCAGAATCGGTTTCATCGAGAACGCCGACAGAGGGTTCCAGCAACGCCATCTGCATGATTTCATTGCGTTTCTTTTCACCACCGGAGAAGCCGACATTGAGAGGACGCTTCAGCATGTCCATTGAGATGTTCAGCTCGGCGGCTTTCTCTTTCACCACACGCATGAAATCAGGCGTAGAGAGCTCTTCCTGACCGCGCGCCTTACGGTTGGAGTTAAGCGCGGTGCGCAGAAACGTCATCGATGCGACGCCTGGAATCTCAATCGGATACTGGAATGCTAGGAAGAGGCCGGCATTGGCGCGCTCATGCGGGTCCATCTCCAGGATGTTTTCACCGTCGAGAAGAATCTCGCCTTCGGTGACCTCATAGTCTTCCTTGCCGGCGATCACATAAGACAATGTCGATTTGCCGGAGCCATTGGGGCCCATGATGGCGTGAACCTCGCCTTTCGGGATGGTCAGATCGACCCCGCGCAGAATTTCCGTGCCATCCTCAGCAATGCGTGCGTGCAGGTTCTTGATCTCAAGCATGGGTCACATCCTCATCCAGTCAACGCCAGCGGCCGCACCTTCGGCCATCATGGCGTTCAATCCCAAAAACAGCAGCGCCCAAATGAGGACAGCTGCAAAAACGTAGGTCTGGTTCCAGCCCCGCCGGCGACCGACGAAAACCACCAAAATGATCGGCCCAGCCAGCAGGCCGATAAACGCCACCTGGCGAGCAATTAGGCTTGCAAGCTCCATGGCTTCAAAAGCCCACCGCCGCCCGAAGCGTCGGAAACAATGTCGCTGCCACGATCCCGATCCCGGCACCGACAATTAAACGCTGCATCATTGTGCGCACGCGCGGAGCGAACGCTGCCAATATCCCGCAAATGGCGGCATAATAGGCGATAGTGATGCCGTCGAAGGTCACCCGACTGACCCCTCCAGCGATATCCCGATCAGCTTTTGCGTTTCGACCATGAACTCCATGGGCAGTTTCTGAAGCACGTCCTTCACGAAGCCATTGACGATCAGAGCGACCGCCTCTTCCTCGTTGAGACCGCGCTGCAAGCAGTAGAACATCTGGTCGTCGGAGATTTTTGAGGTCGTCGCCTCGTGCTCCAGAACGGCCTTTGAATTCTTCGATTCAATATAGGGAATGGTGTGGGCGCCGCAGCGGTCACCAATCAGCAAAGAGTCACACTGGGTGAAGTTCCGTGCGCCCTTGGCACCACGAGCCACCTGAACCAGTCCCCGATAGGTCGAGTCCGATTTGCCCGCTGCAATCCCTTTGGCGATGATTTTCGAGGACGTGTTCTTGCCCAGATGGATCATCTTGGTCCCAGAATCGACTTGCTGCCGACCATTGGAGATGGCGATCGAGTAGAACTCGCCGACTGAATTGTCACCGCGCAAAATGCAGGAGGGATACTTCCATGTGATAGCAGAGCCGGTTTCGACCTGGGTCCAAGAAATCTTGGAATTGTCACCGCGGCAATCACCGCGCTAGGTGACAAAATTGTAGATGCCGCCTTTGCCGTCGGCATCGCCTGGGTACCAGTTCTGCAACGTCGAGTATTTGCTCTCCGCGTCGTCAAGCGCAACAAGTTCGACAACTGCGGCGTGAAGCTGGTTTTCATCGCGCAGCGGCGCGGTGCAGCCTTCCAAGTAGGAGACGTAAGAGCCCTTGTCGGCGATGATCAGCGTCCGCTCGAATTGGCCGGTGTTTTCGGCGTTGATGCGGAAATAGGTGGAGAGCTCCATCGGGCAACGCACGCCCTCTGGGATGTACACAAATGAGCCATCGGAGAAGACCGCCGAATTGAGCGTCGCATAATAATTGTCGGTCACCGGCACGACCGAGCCAAGGTACTTCTTGACCAGTTCGGGGTGCGAATGAACTGCCTCGGAAATCGAGCAGAAGATGATGCCGTGCTTGGCGAGTTCTTCCTTGAAGGTCGTGACGACGGAGACGGAGGCGAACACCGCATCCACGGCAACTTTGCCCTTTAGGGAGTCCAGGGACCCATCAAGCTGGGAGGGCTCGTCCATCTTGCGGACGCCAGCCAAAATCTCCTGCTCTTTCAGCGGAATACCAAGCTTCTCATAGGTGCGCTGAAGCTCTGGATCGACCTCATCGAGGCTTTTCGGGCCTTCGGTCGACTTTGGCGCGGCGTAGTAGTGCAGTTCCTGAAGATCAATCTCAGGATAATCGACACGAGACCAACCTGGCCGATTCATGGTCTCGAAGCGCTTAAGCGCATCAAGGCGCCATTCGGTCAGCCAGTCCGGTTCGCCCTTCTTGGCCGAAATGAAGCGAACGATATCCTCGTTCAAACCCTTCGGCGCAAGCGCAGTGTCAATGTCCGTCTCGAAGCCATATTTGTACTTGTCGACGTCAATCTCGCGAACCTGATCAATGGTTTCCTGAACCGCTGGCATGGGCCCCCTGTCTCCTCAAAGAGCAACGGTGATGGCGTGGTTGCACAGTCACCTTACAATCGTTCCAAACTACATAGAACAGCTACGCACATTCACCAATGCCTGATCACCTTTTTTTTGATTTTTTTTTGCAGGTTTTTGTGAGGCGCCGAAGTAACCCGCCAGAACGGTCGACGTTTGCCGCGCTAAACCGGCTTTTTGAGCGTCTTGATAGCGGACAGAATACGTCCAACATCCGCGTCGGTTGACCCGAAGCCGAAGCTCACACGCAGGGCACAACGAGCAAGCTCAGGTTCCACGCCCATGGCCTGCAACACATGGCTTTCAGTCACCTTGCCGCTGGAGCAGGCCGAGCCCGAGGAAATCGCCACCCCTGCCAGATCAAGCTGCATCAGTGCCAAAGCCGCCTCCTTGCCCGGAATGGCAAAGCTCGACGTGTTCGGAACCCGTTCGGCGTCCTCACCGAAGATGACGACATCTTCAACATCGGCTTGAAGCTGGGTTTCAAGGCCGTCTCGCAAAGCGCGAAGTCTTTGCACTTCGGCCGGTAAGTCGGTGGTTGCCTCGCGCAGCGCCGCCGCAAAACCAATCGCGCCCAGAAGGTTTTCTGTACCACCGCGAATGCCGCGCTCCTGGCCACCGCCGCGCAGCAGAGGATGCGCGATGTGGACGCGCAGGGGGTCGAAGACAAGCGCTCCAATTCCACTCGGGCCGCCGAGCTTGTGGGACGACACGATAGCGATATCGGGAAGAACATCCGGCATCGGCAGGCGCCCGGTCCATTGGACAAGATCGCAAACCATCAGCGCGCCACGCTCGCGGCAAAGCGCGGCCAACTCGGCGACCGGTTGGATCACACCGGATTCGTTGTTGGCGCCCTGAACGCAGACAAGCGTCTGGCCAGCATCCTCCTCCGTCGTCAGCAGAGTTGCAACTTCGGCCGGATCAACGCGACCTTGGTCGTCAACCGATAGGCGGTGAACGACGTCTTCCGCGAACCCATGACCATCCAACGCTGCAACATGTTCCGTTGGGCCGATCACAAGACGGGAAACCGATGATTTGGAGCTGAGATTTTGCACACCAGGACGCAGGCAGGTGGACAGCGCCTCTGTGGCGCCGGACACGAACGCCAGGCGATGGTTCGGCTTTCCCAGCGCGGAAAGGCAGTCGGCCCGCGCCCCTTCCAGCCGCTGGCGGGCCGCCCGCCCGTAGCTGTGAATCGAAGAGGCGTTACCGACATCATCAAGGGCACCGAGCATGGCATCACGTGCCGAAGGCCGAAGAGGGCTGGTGGCGTTGTAGTCGGCATAGACAGCCGATGCTGTTTCTGGACTTGAGAAATTCACGCTGTCTTCCCACCTCCTGGACGTGGAATGTCCGCATCCATGACAGCAGGGCGGCCAACACTCTCGAAAAATCTTGTTTTTCTCGAAGTGCTTGGGTTTAAGTGCGCGCCAGCGCCAGAAGGCCAAGCCTCCTGCTCCTTGCTTTTGCCGGCAGGGTCATGGTCTGCGGCTTGTTTGACAGGCTCTATGATTACCCGCAGCGGCGCGTCAAGGCGCAAGCCGTTTGTGCGACGACAACGAAAAGGCAACTAAGCTCACCATGCCCGAACAGATCTACCAAGGCCCCTCCGGTCGCCTGGAAGGACGCTTGCACCCTGCCCCCGAGCGCGGTGCACCGACGGCTATCATCCTACACCCGCATCCGCAGTTCGGCGGGACGATGAACAACCCTATCGTCTACCAACTCTACTACATGTTCGTAGAACGAGGCTTCTCGGTGTTGCGGTTCAACTCGCGGGGCGTCGGGCGCAGCCAGGGCTATTTCGATCATGGGGTGGGCGAATTGGCCGATGCGGCAGGTTCTTTGGACTGGCTGCAAAGCCTGAACCCAGATTCGCGCTTCACCTGGATTGCCGGATTTTCCTTCGGTGCCTGGATCGGCATGCAGCTTTTAATGCGTCGTCCGGAGGTCGCAGGCTTTATGTCCGTGGCCCCGCCGGCGAACCTGCATGACTTTTCTTTCCTCGCGCCCTGCCCGTCCTCCGGTCTCATCATCCATGGTGACCAGGACAAGGTGGTGCCGCAGAAGGACGTTCAGGCGCTGGTTGATAAGCTGAAAACGCAAAAGGGCATCACCATCGACCACCAAACGGTGGAAGGTGCCAACCACTTTTTTGAGGGCAAACTAGAAGAGCTCGATCAGCGCTGCCGCGACTATCTGGACTTCCGGCTCGCCAATCCAGGCATGCGCTAATACCCCTTAGGGCGGACAAGCCGTCCGCCCTGCAAAGGTCGCGGTGCACCGGTGGTGTTGGGGTAGGTCAGCGGCAGCTTCTTGATATGCCGCACGGCCAAATAAGCGAAGGCTTCTGCTTCCAGCATGGCCGCGCTGGCGCCAAGTGCATCCAGCGCTTCAACTGGGCATGGCAGGACAGCCGACAATCTTGACATGAGATGAGGATTGCGCGCGCCACCGCCCGCTACGAAGACTGAACGCGGTTGATCATCCAGAGTTCCGACCGCACGCTCCACGCTTCGAACGGTTAGCTCAGAGAGCGTCGCCATCGCGTCTTCATTGGAAAGGTGCGCAACATCTGGCGCGACCAGCCCATATCGATCGAGCGAAGCAGGGCCAGCACTCGCGCTCTGATAGAATGGTTGATCGAAGAAGGTGTCGATGACGGCCTCGTCCGGACTGCCAGCTGCGGCAAGCCGCCCACCTTCATCAAAGGGCACATGTTTCCGACGCATCATCTCATCATCTAGATAGACATTGGCCGGGCCGATGTCCGCTGCCATCAGATGTGTTGGGTCGTCGTCCCGCACAACAGTTATGTTGGCGATGCCACCTAGGTTGACGATCAACGCCGGGAGTTCTGTCCGGCCCGTCAGTAACGCTTGGTGGTAAAGCGGCGCGAGCGGAGCGCCCTGTCCGCCGGCTCCAACATCTGCCCCGCGAAAATCGTAGACCGTTGGAAGGCCCGTCGCATCAGCGAGCACCTGCGGATCGCCGACTTGAAGCGTGAATGCCTCCGATGGGTTTTTGGGATCAGGGCGATGCAGGATGGTTTGGCCATGATAGCCAACCATCTCCGCGGGAGAATCCAGCCTATCAAGCAACCTTACCAGAGCCTCAGCGTGGCGCTGCGTTGAGATCTGCGTTGCTTCCAAGACCGTTGGATGGCTCAGGCATTCAGGGCTATTGATGTCCAGGGCGATTGCCACAGCGTCGAACAGGACTTTCCGCTCGTTAGGTGAATAGGCAAGGGAAAGACTGGCGGCGGGCCCGCGATCAACAAGTGCCATGCCATCGGTTTCGATGAGCGCGACATCGACGCCATCCATGGATGTGCCGCTCATTGTTCCAATTGCGCGCATGGTGCCCTCGCTCTTCGGTCGCCGCCTTGTTGTGCGTTGCAATGCGTCGCACCGCATGGCAAGACCGCGCGTCTTTTCTCCAGACCAAAAACCAGATCGATGTCCCAGTTATTCCGTTCCGAATTCCTGCAGGTCATGCAAGAGCGTGGCTTTCTCCATCAGTTGTCCGACGCCGACGGACTAGACGCTGCACTGCAGGAAGGAACCCTGACATGCTATATCGGCTTTGATTGCACGGCACCCTCGCTGCATGTCGGCTCGCTCGTGCAGATCATGATGCTGCACTGGTTTCAACAGACCGGCCACCGCCCCATTACACTGATGGGTGGCGGTACGACGCAGGTTGGAGATCCAACCGGCAAGGATGAAAGCCGACAGCTTTTGACGCCGGAGCGCATCGAAGACAACAAGGCGGGTATTCAAAAGGTTTTTGCCAGATTTCTTACCTTTGGCGAAGGCTCAAACGACGCGATTATGCTCGACAATGCCGAGTGGCTGCTTGAGCTGGGCTATCTTGACCTCTTGCGTGATGTCGGCCGGCATTTCTCTGTGAACCAGATGCTGCAGCGTGATTCCGTTCGGTTGCGTCTTGAGCGCGAGCAGCATTTGTCGCTGCTTGAATTCAACTATATGGTCCTTCAGGCCTATGACTATGTTGAGCTTTTTCGGCGAACAGGGTGCCGCCTTCAGATGGGTGGGTCCGACCAGTGGGGCAACATCCTCTCCGGCGTAGACCTAGGCCGGCGCATGGAAAATGCATCGCTCTTTGCATTGACTACGCCTCTGTTGGCGACGGCGTCCGGTGCAAAGATGGGCAAGACAGAGGCAGGTGCCGTTTGGCTCAATGCCGAGATGCGCAGCCCCTACGATTACTGGCAGTTTTGGCGCAATGCCGAAGATGCGGATGTTGGTCGTTTCCTGAAGCTCTTCACAACACTCCCGATCGACGAAATCGCGCGTCTGGAGGCACTTGAAGGGTCCGAGATCAACGAGGCCAAAAAGACGCTTGCCAACGAGGCCACAGCGCTCCTGCACGGTCGCGAGGAAGCAGATAAAGCCGCTGCGACAGCTGAAACGACCTTTGAACAAGGTGGTCTTTCGGCCGAATTACCGACTGTTGAAGTAGCTGCCAGCGATCTTGCCGACGGCTTAGGTGTATTGAATGCCTATGTGCTTGTGGGCCTGGCCTCCTCCAACGGCGAGGTTCGAAGGCACATCAAAGGTGGATCGGTGCGCATCAACGACGCGCCGAACGCCGATGAGCGTCGGGTACTGACGGAGCGTGATCTGGTCGAAGGCGTGATCAAGCTGTCGCTCGGCAAGAAAAAGCACGTGCTGATCAAGCCGGTTTAAAGCGCCGCGACTGGTAAAGGCTCAGCCGCCCTGATCGCGGAATTCAAAGATGTTGCGCATTACGCCCGGCGCCAGGATCGACATCGGGTTGATGCGAAGCTGCGGTGCATCAGGTCGGCCAACAACTTCAAAGGTAATCCCAAGAAGCCCTTCGGTCTGGCGATTGCCTAGCGCCGCGCCGAGGATTGGGATGCGGCTAAACACATTGTTGATCGTGAAGAATGGCACGAATGTCCCGCGCAGATTGACACGGTTCTGTTCGTAATCGATCGTTCCACGAACATTAGCGCCAAGCGACGGCCCCCAGCCTTCGACCTGTGTCAGTTCCAGTCGCTCCGGTGTCCGATCGAATGCAATGCGTGTTGCCTGAATCTCAACGCGTTCGGCGGTTTCAAATTCCCCTGGCAGGACAATGTCGCCCGCATTGGCGTCAGCTCGACCACTGGAGAAAAGTGATTCCATAGCTGGCTCATCGACAATGACGAAGTCGCTGAGCAGCAGTTGGCCCGCCAAACGCCCACCAACGGAAGCCGGATCAAGCACCAGTGTCGCACGGCCTCCCTCTGCTCTTTGATAGAGTCCCAAAAAGCGCAAAAATGTGCCCGCATTGCCAGAGGACACTACAAGGTTCTGCGCGCCGTTTTGGTCGCTAAGCGTGCCGACCAGTTCCGTTCCATCAGTATGACGGGCTCGCATATCGAAGGCTGTTATTCGGTCTGAGGACTGAGCATTGGTTAGGCTGACATCTCGAAGAGCGGCTCCGCTTGCAGTTGCCAACTCTTCAAGGCGAATGTCCAAGGTCAGATTGCCAGCATCCTCCCGATCACCACGCAGGAGTTCCGGGCGCAATACAAACCGCTCGCCGGTAATCCTGGCTGCGCTGCCGCTCGCATTGCGCGTCAGGGCGAGTGCGAAACGCCCGATACCCTCAATCGCCACGCTTTCCAGATCGGCATTACGCAGGTCACCGCCATCAAGGTCCAAGTTGCCACGAACAGCCAGCCCGTTTGTCGCCAGCGTAAGGTCGCGAATTTGGATCCGTTCGCCGTCCTCCAACATCTGGAAACTTGCTTGCCCTGGCTGGCCCGGGGGTTTGGTCCAACCCAGCTCCGGTATGTTGATTTGGGCATCGGCCAGATCGATGGTGAAAAGGCGACGCCCTTCGGAGTCCTGGCCGCCAATGTTCACGCCAACAGTACCGGTTAGATAAGGCTCAAGATCGAGCCCCATTTGACTACGGTCTTCGGCGTTCAGGCGCATTGCGAAATTGGCCGACGCACCATCACCTGTCTGAAAGTCAATATCAGTGGCGACACCATCAAGTCGGGCGCGACCAGAAACACGCATGCCCGCGTTGTCGGAGGTCAGCGAGAGCTGACCATCGGTCACCCTCACCCCTTCAATCGGCGTTTCACTTGCAAAATCGGTAATCTGCGCCTCCACCGTTGTGGTGACGGCATCGCGCTGGATTGTGTCGGTCAGAGGCGTCTCAAGGCGTGTCGTCATCACTGCCCGCCCGGAGACGGCATCAGCCGTAAACGGCACATCTTCTAGATTGATCGGGTCCAGCGCTGTCATATAGGTGAAGGCTGACACTGGTCCTTCCAGCGTGAGATTCAAAGAGGCCATCGGATTCGGTTGGGCATGATCGCCAATGTAAAACTCGGCCTGCCGCACCGTGACGGCGTCCCCATTGGGCAGACGCCCGACGCCGCCTGCACCGACCGTTCTGACGGTCCGACCGGTGACCGTGGCCGTGCCATCGACGCCAAAGATCGGCGGTAAATCCCCGACGGTGCGCATGACCGCATTCTCGAACGGAATGGACACCATCATCATCTCATCATCGAGGAAGCTTCTGCCATCGCGCACCTCAATGTCATTGAGATAGGCGGAAAACCAAAAACTTCCCTCGCCAATCTGCCCCTCGGCGACGTTCTCTAGGAACCAAATACGGGCGTTTGGCGCCATTGGCAGCGGCCAGATCGCAGCAAGATGAACGGCACGCATGGGCGTCGACTGGGCTATGGCTGAAACGCGTGGACCGCGCTCGGTCATCTCCAGGAGCCCGGAGTAAGAAACACGCACATCGCCCATCGCGAGTTCGAGACTTGATAAGTCGATCTGGGGCAGATCATCGGGCGCAAAGGCATCAAGCGCGATGTTGGCGGTGGTCCGTTGCAAGGTTCGCCCGACCCTAGGCTCGGGAGGAATGGCCAATCGGTAACGTGGCGCCTCCAATCGGAATGCCAATCCAGCCTGGCCATTGCGTACTTCCGGTCCCAACGTGCCGTCGAAAACACCGCCCGTCTCCTGAAACTGGGCGCGAGCCGATATGATGTCAAAGCGACCGGACTCTCGAGAGTAGATCATTGGGACGGATACAAACTCCAAGATCGTCGCATCTTTCTGGCTGGCGACCAGATAGCCTGCATCTACCTCGAAGAGAGCGGCGATCTCATCAATTCGCGTCTCTTGGGGTTCACGCGTTACGACCGCCTCGGCGGCCAGCGTTGAATCGAAAACCACTGGGCCATTGCCAGTAAAAGCGTCAGTCAGGTCACTGACGCGAAGACCGAAGAGCAGGAAATGAGAGAACGCCTTGTCGCGCAGCGTAAGGCCCACGCGCTCGGCTAGAGCCGCCGGTCCTTCGGGAACCCCCTCCTCGGCATGGCGAACCACGATACGGATGGGATCGGGCCGACCTTGTGTGGTCAGCCGCGCCACAACTTCTGTCTGGCTTTCCCTGTTTATTGCTAGGGTTAGGGGATCCGGGTCGCGGAGCAACGGCATAGACGCGTCGATATTGGGCTCAACGATGATGTTGGCAACGTTTATGGTGCGAAGGCTCTGCCAAACCGGCTCCAATGTGATGTCAGTCAGAAACTGATCGACGATGGTCACCGATTCCAGAAAAGCATTCATGCGCCGGCTTGATGGCGCTTGCCCTGTCGTTGCGGCTCCCTGTGTTGCAGATACCTCCACGCCGTCGATGGTTGCAGCGCCAACTGCCGACGCGCGATCCAAATCTGCGGCTGGTTCCAAGGGCGTCACGCGCGCCTCTCCGACAACAATGCTGCGCGGTGCCAAATTGCGACGCAGAACATCTATGTAACGGACTCGGATATCCACCTCGTCCAGTTCGACTGTCAGACCAAGGCCAGTAAGCCGAGCGCCAACTAGAGACACGCCAATGGAACTTGGACGCACACGTGTTTCGAGCGCATCAGCATCAAGCGCCAGATTGCCAGGTTGCGCTCCTTGAAGTGCGGCCAGCAGCGGTGCCTCGATGGCGCGTTCCACGTATCGCTGCCCTAACGGGGTCAGGATGGCGGCTACCGGCAGGATGATAACCAATCCGACAACGATTAAGAGACCTGCAAGGCTGCGTTTCACCCACCGTCTTTGCGGGGCAGCTGTCTCCGGGGCTTCAGCCATTGCCTCATCGGGCGCGTCGCGGTCGCTATCCGTTTGGCTAACCGCACGCTCCTGAAGAATGGTATCGACCCCTTGGCCACGCGCTGGCAACTTGGACGTCACAGCGTTTCGACGCTCCCGGTTGGTGGGTCACCCGATCGGCAAACCGATGGTGCAGTTTTACTCTGGCGACGGCCCGCCAGTCATAGATCCTCGCGATGCAAGCATCGCCGTTAGGACGACAACTCGACCTGGCCGACAACCCGTTTTGTTCGTTGCCCAAGCTTGTGCACGAGGCATTGATTCCAGGCAAGCATGCCAAAGCTGGCTTAGCGGCAATCCGTCCGTTGCGTTAAGCCGTAGGCTTTGGCAGACACTCCACACAACCCCCAACCAAAGGCGATTTCATGACCGACGTCAGCACCGTTCAAGCCACCGTCACAGAAGGCGCGTCCGCACCGGACTTTTCGCTCCCAACGGACGGCGATGGATCTGTGACCCTCTCAGGCCTAAAGGGGCATCCGGTCGTGGTCTATTTCTACCCAAAGGATGACACGTCTGGCTGCACCAAGCAGGCCATTGGTTTCACGGAAGCCAAGGGAGACTTTGACGCGCTTGGGGTGACGATTATCGGCATCTCGCCCGATTCGGTTTCCAAGCACGACAAGTTCATCGCCAAGCATGATCTGGCCATCCAACTGGCTGCGGACGAAGATAAAACAACGGCTGAAGCCTATGGTGTTTGGGTGGAAAAGAGCATGTATGGCAAGAAGTACATGGGCGTTGAGCGTTCGACCTTCCTTGTCGATAAGAACGGTGTGATCGCCAAGGCATGGCGCAAGGTCAAAGTACCCGGCCATGTCGACGCTGTGTTGGATGCCGCCAAAGCACTCTGACCAGTGCGCTCGCTCGCAGAAGAAGCGGTGGCAATTGTTGCCACCGCTGATCTGGATGCCAAGGCCGACCTTGCCTATGGCGTTGCCAAGGCTTGGTTTGGACGCCGGATTGGATTGGGTTCTGGCACCCGGCTAACCTACCCGGAGAACCCAGGCAGACCGGCTCAACCAGTTCTGATGCCCGCAAGCCGAATGCCGCGGCGCTCCAAGGGCGGTGCGAAAGGTCGCGCGGCTCTTCTCCACGCCCTTGCCCATATAGAACTCAATGCGGTCGATCTCACCTGGGATATGATTGCACGCTCAGCCGGAACGCGCCTGCCAAGCTCCTACTTCGACAACTGGGTGCAGGTTGGTTTGGAGGAGGCCAAACATTTCAAACTCCTCGCCACCCGCTTGAGAAGTATGGACTCTTTTTATGGCGCACTGCCCGCCCATGCCGGTCTGTGGGAAGCCGCCCAATCCACTGGTCAAGATCTCAAGGCGCGTCTGGCCATCATCCCATTGGTGCTCGAAGCGCGGGGGTTGGACGTTACACCGTCCACGGTCGCATCGCTCTCGCAGTCGGGCGACGAGGAGAGCGCGGACATTTTGCGCACCATCTATCACGATGAAAAAAAGCATGTGGCGTTTGGTGCCAAATGGTTCCGCTATCTATGCGATCGCGATCAAGTTCGGCCTGAGCCAACCTTCCAGGAACTGGTGCGCAAGCATTTCAAGGGCGCGATCAAGCCGCCAACCAATGATCGGGCGCGGGCTGAAGCTGGCCTAACCCCGGGATTTTATAAACCGCTGATGCCACTTTCCGGACACTGACAGCCCCGCTGCTCTCCCGTAAGCTATAAAGCCCTGAAAACGCATTTGTTTTTCACAATTCAACCAAGCATTAACCATGCGTCCGGCAAAAACGCTTAGGTAGCAAGCTTTTGCGGTGAGTGGATATGGGTTCTGCAATGGGGCAATCGGGCTCGGGTGACGACTTTAGGTCGTCCGCGCAGGCAAGTGCGGACCGTCGCAAGGCCAAAGACCGGCGCATCATCTTCGCGCATGGTAACAGTGTTCAGGTCGTCCGCATTGCACCGTGGATGGGCTTTTTTCTGCTTTTGATGGTTGCAGCGAGCGCAGTCGCTGTCATTGGATCGGCCAGCTATTTGTTTTTCCGCGATGAGTTGTTCACCGCCAGCATCAAGCGCCAGTACCAAATTCAGGTTGCCTATGAGGATCGCATTTCCGATCTGCGTCGAGAGATCGACCGAATAACCAGCCGTCAGCTCCTCAATCAGCAGAGCTACGAGGCTCGCGTTGAGCGGCTCCTCACCGAGCATGTCCAACTCTATGAGCAAGGTGCGCGTCTCAACGTTCTGCTGGACCGGGCAGGCTCGCTGGGACTGGTGCCACGTCCGGCACCACCGTCTCCCGTCATTCCGCCCAACCAGCAGGCAAGCCTTGGTTCAATGGTCCTGCCGGCCATACCGGATGGCGAATTGATCACAGGCAGTGTGCCGGAACTCCCGCTGCGTCGCGGTCTCAGCGCTATGGAACGAGCGGTGGCCGATCCGGCTGGCATCTTGACCAATCTCGATGGCTCTGTGCAGGCCCGCGCGCACAATCAACTTGTCGCCCTGGCCGGTCTGGCTTTGGAGGCGCGTGGCGAGGCAGATGTGATTGCCGACCAGGTATCTGCGCTTGGCATTCGTCTGCCGCGGGTCGCGCCGGACGCGCCTGTTTCCGCCGAGGCACTGTCCGGCGGTGAAGCTGTTGGCGGCCCCTTGTTGCCCGCGCGAGGCGCAACCGATCCTTTTGACACCTATGCTGAGGATGCATTGCGGGCGCTGCAGGACCTTGAGCAGGTGCGCAACGCGGTCGATGCGGTCCCTGTTTTGGCACCGGCGCGCGGCGCTCGGCTATCCTCGCGCTTTGGAAATCGCCGCGATCCCTTCACGCGCCGCACGGCTTTTCATGCCGGCATCGATTACGCTGCGCCCCGTGGAACGCCGGTCTATGCACCCGCCGACGGCGTGGTGACGCGCGCAGCACGCCGTGGAGGATATGGGCTGATGATTGAGCTTGACCACGAACACGGTCTTTCGACGCGGTTCGCGCATCTCAGCCGCATGCATGTCAGCGTGGGTACGCAGGTGCGTGCTGGCGATGTGATTGGACGGATCGGCTCAACGGGCCGCAGCACCGGACCGCATCTGCACTACGAAGTGCGTCGCGGCACGCGTGCCGTTGATCCGATGCCCTATGTGCGTGCGGGAAGTGCCTTGGCGGATATCCTTTGAACCGATTGACATAGTCCCCAAGGCATTTGCCACTAACAGCGACCAAAAACGACATCCCCGCATCTGCTTGAGGTCAATCTGTTGCAGGTTTAAGCAAGAGCATACTTGCGCGTTGCAAGTACCGATCTCAGCGCCGCATCATGACCAAACAGACCAACCGATCAGACTGTCCGATCAATCTGTCCCTCGAAGCTTGGGGGGACAAATGGAGCCTTCTGATCATTCGCGACCTGATGTTCGAAGGCAAACGGACCTATGGAGACTTTCTGAAGTCACCGGAAAAGATCTCAACCAACATTTTGGCGGCGCGTCTAAAGTCCCTTCAGGAGGTCGGCATCATCGTAGCGTCGGGTTCGCCAGATCTAGGCACAAAGGGCTATCACCTCACGCAAAAGGGCATCGACATGCTGCCGATGATGCTTGAGGTCTATCTTTGGACCGAGAAGCACTACCCAATCCCGGAGCATGTCCAAACCATTCTTACAAAGGTGAAAGCGGACAAGGCTGGATTTGCTGCTGCTGCGGCTCTCCGGCTCCAGTCGAGCGACAACGACGCCTCCTAGAATGCAACCAATTGGACTTGCAATTTGCAAGTCACCGATCTAGACGGCTATCATACTTGTATTTTGCAAGCTTGTGACGCGTCGATCTGTCAGGCGGTCTCGACCAACTCGATAAGAAGGTAAGGTCCATGGACATTGTGCCTGCGCACCCTCTTAGCTCGTTTATCCTAATCGGAGGGTCTCTGGTCGTTCCGCTGTTGGCTTTTGGCACCTATTGGGGGTCTGGCGCGCCGCTGCGTAAAGCCTTGCAGATTGCGCTTGGCGTGGCGGTTTGGGGCGTCGCTGTTCTGCTGTTCGCACGCTTTGGTCAGTTTGAGGTTTCCAGTCCGACGGTGGTGTGGGTTCTTGTTCTGGCAAACTTTGCAGCGCCCTCAATCATCGTCCTTATCTTTCGCGACTATTTCGTTGGGAACGGATTGTCTTTGGCCTGGCTCACCTTACCGCAGGCTTTTCGCTATATGGGCGTGCTTTTCATTCTGGAGAATGTCCTAGGCCACACCGGAACAGTGTTCGCCTACACCGCAGGATTCGGCGACTTCGCCGCAGCCATCATCGCAACATTGATCCTGCTGCAAATGTGGGCCGGCGAGAGGCCAGGCAAGTTTGCTTTCTACGCACTTGTCATTTTCGGAACGGCTGACTTTTTGGTCGCCTATACGCTCAGCTTCATGAGCACCGCAGGCACTGTACTGAACCTGTTGGCGCGCGACGAAACGCACCTTATGTCGCTGCTACCACTCGCACTTTTGCCGTACTTCTTGGTACCGTTCGCCATGGCGTATCACACCATGATGTTCCTCACCCTGCGTCGCCAAGCAGCTGCATCGACCGGCTAGGTCTAGTCCAAATCCTCAACCTCGGCAGTCCCGCCATAGGCCCGCTGAGCAAGGGTGGCTTCCATAAAGCTATCAAGCTTGCCGTCGAGCACATCTGAGGGCGCGGTGCTTTCATGGCCGGTGCGCAAGTCTTTGACCAACTGATAAGGTTGCAGCACGTAGGAGCGGATTTGGTGGCCCCAGCCGATATCGGTCTTTGCGGAGGCCTCCGCGTTTGCCTTTTCCTCGCGCTTTTGCAGCTCCAGCTCATAAAGGCGGGCGCGCAGCATGTTCCATGCGGTGGCGCGGTTTTTATGCTGGGAACGTTCGTTCTGCCACTGCACCACAATCCCGGTCGGGTTATGGGTGATGCGCACCGCTGAATCGGTCGTGTTGACATGCTGACCACCAGCGCCCGAGGCGCGGTAGGTGTCGATGCGGCAATCGCTCTCGTTGATCTCGATGTTGATCGTGTCGTCGATCAACGGATAGATCCACACGCTGGCAAAGCTGGTGTGCCGCCGCGCATTGGAATCATAAGGAGAGCTGCGAACCAACCCGTGGACGCCTGCATCGGTTTACAGCCCGCCATAAGCATCATCGCCTTTGACCAAGAGTGTGGCTGACTTGATGCCCGCCTCTTCTCCGGCCTGCTCTTCCAGAAGCTCAACTTTGCGGCCAGATCCTTCGGCCCAACGCGTATACATGCGTGCCAGCATAGAGGCCCAGTCCTGGCTTTCCGTGCCGCCTGCCCCCGAGTGAATCTCCACATAGGTGTCGTTGCCGTCGGCCTCACCGGACAGAAGGGCTTCGATCTGCAAACGCCTGGCTTTGCTAGAAAGCTCTTTGAGGACTTCAACGCCCTCGTCAGCCATATCTTCCTCGCCCTCGGCTTCGCCAAGTTCGATCAGTTCGACGGTTTCAGTAAGGTCGGTGCCCATGCTGGTGAGGCCATTGATGGCTTCATCAAGCTTCTGGCGTTCGCGCATCAGCCCCTGGGCTTCCTGAGGGTCATCCCAAAGGCGCGGGTCTTCGGCGAGCGCGTTCAACTCGTCTAAGCGTTTGTTGGCAGCATCCCAGTCAAAGATGCCTCCTTAGCAGGCTGAGCGCCTGCTCAATGTCATCTACGAGGCGCTGAGCTTCCGCGCGCATGAAGAAATGTCCTTGGTTCAACGAAAGACGCGCCCGAAACGGGCGCGTCTTCGAAATAGCATATTGGTGAGACTAGTACAGGCCGCCCGTACCGGAGACAACTGCCCGGTCCGCCTGTGGATCGACCGTCAACTGGCGTCCCATATCATCGGTAAAGCCGATGATGGAGTAGGAGGATGGCGGCGAGGTTCCCGGACGGAAGGCTTCCAGGATGGAGCCGTCCGTACCGGCTGCGACCTGCAATCCGGTGCGCCGGTCAATCGGAATCAGCGAAATACCGCGCGGCACCTGGAACTCGGTGCGTGGCTGGCCTTCCAGAGCGGCTTGCATGAACTCTGAAAAGATTGGCGCTGCCAGACCGCCACCGGTCGCTGAACGGCCCATACGACGCGGTGTATCGAAGCCGACATAAACGCCGACGACAATGTCGTGGGAGTAGCCGACGAACCAGGCATCTCGGTAATCATTGGTGGTCCCGGTCTTGCCGGCAACAGCCCAGTTCGACAGATCGCTGGAAATACCAGCTGCTGTACCCCGGCGCACCACACCCTCCATCATGGAGGTGACCTGATAGGCCGTCATTGGATCGAGAACCTGCTCGCGCTCATCGATGAGAAGCGGCTCGTCCTGGCCCTGCCAGCTATCGACACGGCAGCCTTCGCACAGGCGTGCGTCATGACGGAAAATGGTGCTGCCATAGCGGTCCTGCACGCGGTCAATGAGCGTCGGTTGAATAGATCGACCACCATTGGCGAGCACCGCATAGGCGGCCGTCATGCGCATAACGGTCGTCTCGCCGGAGCCCAGCGACATGGCCAGCACCGGATCAAGATCATCATAAACGCCGAAGCGGCGGGCGTACTCTGAGACCAGCGGCATGCCCATATCGCGTGCTAAGCGCACGGTCATCACGTTGCGCGAGCGTTCAATGCCAACGCGCAGCGTTTGCGGGCCGTAATAATCGCCGGAGTAATTTTGCGGTCGCCAGATGCCCAGACCAGCGCCCTGATCAATCTCGATCGGCGCATCCATCACCACGCTGGAGGGCGTGTATCCATTATCCAGCGCAGCAGCATAGACGAACGGTTTGAAGGAAGAACCTGGCTGGCGCTGTGCCTGTGTGGCCCGGTTGAACTGGCTGTCAGCGAACGAGAACCCGCCGACCATTGCCAGCACACGGCCAGTATAGGGATCCATCGCCACCATGCCGCCGGAGACTTCCGGCACCTGCCTTAGGCTGAAATAGGCGGCGCCTGCCTCATTAAGATGCTGGCGCACATAGACGACATCGCCGATGTTGAGGACATCGCTTGCCGAGGAGACCGACTGCCCTGCCCGGTCGCCAGTTGCCCACTCAGCCCAGCTCATTTCAGCGAGTGGGATGAAACCAATTTGCCGCTCAGGCGCCAACTCGCCGGAGGCCAGCCGTGCCGGGTCAAGACCGATCTCTGCGCCTTCCTCGGAGGTCGAAAGCACAACGGCCAGTTGCCATTCTTGAATGTCAGACAGGCCATCGACCTCGGCGAGAGTGGTGCCCCAATCGGTGCTCACATCCACCGTTGTCACCGGGCCACGCCACCCGCTGTTGCGGTCATACTCTTCCAAGCCGCCGCGTAAGGCATGCCGTGCGTGGCCCTGTAGAATGGGATCAAGCGTTGTGCGGACAGACAAGCCGCCTTCGTAAAGACCGTTGTCGCCGTAGCGCTGGGCGATCTGACGGCGTACCTCTTCAGCGAAGTAGTCCGATGCCTGAAGGAAAGTCCCGGTCGAGCGGGGCAGCACATTAAGCCCTTCAGCCTGCGCGGATTCCATCTGGTCCAGCGTGATGTAGCCATTGTCGAACATGCGCTCGAGCACCCAGTCACGGCGCTCAATCGCCCGCTCTGTCTGGCGGAAGGGATGGTAATTGTTGGGACCTTTGGGAAGCGCGGCCAAGTAGGCTGCCTCTGCCAAGGTCAGCTCGTGGACTGACTTGTCGAAGTACACGAGCGACGCGGCGGCGATGCCATATGCGCCAAGGCCCAGATAGATGTCGTTGAGATAAAGCTCCAGGATTTCGTCCTTGGAGAAGGTGCGCTCGATCCGCAGTGCGAGGATGGCCTCACGAATTTTGCGCTCAATAGCAACGTCGCTGGTCAGCAGGAAGTTCTTTGCGACCTGCTGTGTAATGGTCGAGGCTCCAACCGGACGGCGGTTGGTACCCAGATTTTCAAGATTAACGACCACCGCCCGCGCAATGCCGGTGAAATCGAGACCGCCATGATCATAGAAATTCTTGTCCTCGGCAGACAGGAAGGCGGCACGCACAACATCGGGCATGGACTGAATCGGCAGGAACAAGCGCCGCTCGGAGGCATATTCGGCGATCAGCGCCCCATCAGAGGCATGGACGCGTGTCATCACGGGCGGCTCGTAGTCGCTCAGAGCCGTGTAGTCTGGCAGGTCGTGCGAATAGTAATGGATGCCATAGGCTACGCCGGCGGCAGCCAAAACCGCGCCAACAACGCCAATACCAAACAGGTAGCCTAAAAGCCGTGTGAACATTGTGTCCTTCCGTCCCCCTACCGTTCGAACCGGTTGGGTGGGATCTGTGCGAATTCTCTGCCACCGCTTGGCTTGAAGCCGTGAGATGGTGACCGCAGGCACTTGGCCCGCCTTCTATGACCTTAGCCCTAGAGCCCCGCATGCGGCAGAAATAGGGCGGGTTTCCAATGTGTTGGCGACGGATCAGCCGCCAATACGGCACTGTCGCCTGTTTGCATCAACCTTTGATCGCAACAAGGCGATCATGGCGCGCTCGCCACACGCTGCTCAAAAAAACGATCAACAGCGGTGCTCAGCGCCTGAACAGTTCGCGCCTGCCAATCCTCGTCGATCAGAAGGCGCACATCGTCTTCGTTCGACAGGAAGCCCAACTCAAGCAAAATCGAGGGAATTTCCGGCGCTTTCAAGACGCGGAAGCCCGCTGAGCGGTGCGGATTGTTGACCATACGGGTGGCGGTCGAGATTTCGCTCACCACATTCTCGGCGAAAGCAAGGGAGAAGCGTGTGGTTTCCCGTCTGGTCAGATCAATTAGAATGTCGGCCACTTCGGTTGTCGCCGTCTCGCGCACATCCATGCCGGCCAACATTTCCGAGCGGGCTTCATTATCGACCAATTGCTGGGCAATCGCATCAGACGCACGATCTGACAGCGTGTAGACGGTTGCGCCGCGAAGATCACGATGGCGCACCAGCGAATCGGCGTGGACTGAAATGAACAAATCGGCGTTCAGGCTTTGAGCGAAGCGGACGCGACCAGCCAGCGGGATGAACACATCGTCATCTCGGGTCATATGCACGTCAAAACGCCCAGAAGCGCGCAAACGATCCGCAAAGGCCTGAGCAAAGTTCAGAACAACTGATTTCTCCAACACGCCGGAGCGGCTGACAGCGCCCGAATCAATGCCGCCATGGCCAGGATCTATGACCACAATTGGCCGACCGGTGCCCGACACCATGTCCAGTCGGTTTTCCTTGGGTGCTTCAACGCTTGCCAGGAATGCATCGCGGGTGCGCTCAACTTCAGCCTCAAAGCCAGCTTCATCTGACCGCACCAGATCAAGAACCAACCGCGCCGGCTGCCCATCAATGGCGGCCAGCATTAAGACGTCATCAATGACGGCATGGTCCGCAAGATCAACAACAACACGCCCGCGTTCGGGCGCGAACGGCCCATAACGAAAGGCACTAACCAAGCCGCGCGCTTCCACTTCGGACTGGTTCATTGGAGTAAAAGAAAGGCCAGGAAGATCAAGAACAAGCCGGTTGGGTTGTGGCAGCACATAAACCGCCGGCGTGACCTCGCCTTCGACATCCACCACGATTCGGGTGCGCTCCAAATCGCCGGCAACGCGTGCAGCCAGGGCATTTGCCAAAGGCAGCTGGTCGAACGACGCGCCGTCATCGGCGTTGGCAGAGGGCGCGAACCCAACAATAGCCATCACCGCGCAGACCATTGCGCCCAAAAGGCGCGCGAGGGCGATCACGCTGCCCATATTGTGCTGGTCTCTGGTGATGGAGATGCCCAACGATCCGGCCCGATTGCTTTCTTGGCAGCGGCCGACGCGTCGGACCTGCCATACCTTCAAAAACCTAGCCTATCGATTGATGGTAAACCAATGTCAAACAGGTTCGACAAAGCCGCCTTACAGGCGGTTTTGCGGTCCCTGTGCTCTTTAGCGCACATAACGCCAAAGACCGCCGGCTTTCTGTTCGCTCCTTGCAAATCCATGATTTGACGCGTACATGCGAAAGAGCTTGCAAGGTTTCGTGTGCTCCCATGATCGGGTTCCATCGGCTTTGTTGGGCAATCGGGAAGCCCCGACCCTCGGTGCGGCATGTCCATCACAATGATGATCGACCCATGGTCGCAGCCAGGGAGCCCCTCGTGACAGCGCACGCTGCACGCCTTTGGCAAGTCAAAGACTTTTGAAGCTCGGCACAGGTTGCGTGTTGCCGGCTTTGACAAACCGGATTTGGTCCATGGTGACGCGCCTCGTGCATTCCGCTCTGCGCCGTCCTTCGAACGAAGGGCAGCTTTTGCTCCAACACGCGGCCATTTCTTCAGCGTCCCAGACCAATGTCCTCCCTTTCCTTTCGATTGGAAGACTGTCGCCCGCGCAAGACCGTGCGGTGCACGCTGCTCGAAAAGAGCCGAGGCACAGCGCCAGCCCTTCCGGTCGTATCTCACAATTGGCCTCCTCCCATAGCCGCGCTTCGCTGCGCCGGGCTTTGAGGCCTAAGGACCGTTTTAATGTCATCGAAAATGCTTATCGATGCCACCCATCGGGAAGAGACCCGAGTGGTGGTCAAACGCGGCAATCGTGTCGAGGAATTTGACTACGAAACCGCAGCCAAGAAACAACTTCGCGGCAACATCTATCTGGCCAAGGTAACGCGGGTCGAACCGTCGCTTCAGGCGGCGTTTGTCGACTATGGTGGCAACCGCCACGGCTTTTTGGCCTTCTCGGAAATTCACCCAGACTATTATCAGATCCCACAGGCCGATCGCGATGCGCTGCTGGCCGAAGAAAAAGAGGCCAGTGACGACGAGGCTCCACAGGCATCTGAACAGGAAGCTGAAACGCAAAGCGAAGAAAACGACGCGACCGTTGACGACGTTTCTGAGGATGATGCTGAAGGCTTGAGCCAGAAGGCCGCTGTGACAGCCGGGCTTTTTGTCAGCGATGATGCTGATTCTGAAAGCGAAGAGAGCGAGGATGTTGACGAGAGCGGGTCTGACGATGCGCTTGAGGAAGCGCGTCCGCGCCGCCGCGCCAACCGCCGCCACTACAAGATTCAAGAGGTCATCAAGCGTCGTCAGATCATTCTGGTCCAGGTCGTCAAAGAAGAGCGCGGCAACAAGGGCGCGGCGCTGACAACCTACCTGTCTCTGGCCGGCCGCTATGCTGTTCTGATGCCCAACACGCCTCGTGGCGGTGGGATATCGCGCAAGATCACCTCGGCCTCGGACCGCAAACGGCTGAAAGAGATTGTCAGCGATCTGGATGTTCCAGACGGAATGGGCGTCATCCTGCGCACCGCCGGCGCCAACCGCACCAAAGTCGAGATCAAGCGCGATTTTGAATATATGATGCGGCTGTGGGAGACGGTGCGTGATCTGACACTGAAATCCGCAGCGCCAGCTCTCGTTTATGAGGAAGGCAGCTTAATCAAACGGTCGATCAGCGACCTTTACTCGCGGGATATCGATTCAGTGCTTGTCGCAGGTGATAACGGCTACCGTGAGGCCAAGGACTTCATGCGCATGCTCATGCCGAGCCATGCGCGCAATGTGCAGCCCTACCGCGATCCGACGCCACTGTTCACGGCCCACGGCGTAGAAGATCAGCTTGATTCCATGTTCGAGCCAACCGTTCGGCTTAAGTCGGGCGGCTATCTGGTGATCAACCAGACCGAGGCCTTGGTCGCGATTGATGTAAACTCGGGCAAATCTACCAAGGAACACAACATCGAAGACACGGCGCTCCAGACCAATCTGGAAGCCGCCGATGAGCTTGCCCGCCAATTGCGGTTGCGAGACTTGGCCGGCCTGGTGGTCTGCGACTTCATCGACATGGAGGAGAAGCGTAACAACCGGGCGGTCGAAAAGCGTATGAAAGAGGCGCTGAAAAGCGACCGCGCGCGCATTCAGGTGGGTCGCATCTCGCATTTCGGTCTTCTGGAGATGTCGCGTCAGCGTATCCGCACATCGCTTCTGGAAAGCACGATGGTGCCTTGCGAGCATTGCTCGGGCACAGGTTTTGTCCGTGCGCCTTCGGCTGTTGCGCTGCAGGTGTTGCGCCAGGCGGAAGCTCAGCTCTTGCGCCACCGCAATCACCACGCGCAGGTGGCACTTCGCTCAGAAACAGCGCTCTACATTCTCAACAACAAGCGGGCCATACTTGCTGACCTTGAAGCCCGTTATGGCCGCAAGGTGAATTTCCTTGTGGATGCCAGCCTAGCGGCTGACGGCTTTGTCGTCGGCCGAGGCGATGCGGCCGATCCGGACGAAATCGCCGCGGCTAGCGAGGCGCTTGTTCAGCCAATGAGCGTTGACCCTGATACCATCGATATCGCCGAAGAGGACGAGGCCGACATCCTGGCCGAGGTGGATGACGCAAAGTCAGATGGCGAAAACGATGGCCGCAAACGTCGCCGTCGTCGGCGCCGGCGGCGTGGTTCCGGATCGGACGACGCTTCCGAAACGGTCGAAGCGCAGGAAGTTGAGGGTACGCCCGAGCCCGACGGCGACCAAGCCGAGGCCAGCGACGACGCAACCGATGAGGATGGCGGCGAGCCGAAAAAACGGCGGCGTTCCCGCCGTGGTGGCCGCCGCCGCCGCGGCGGCCGTGGAAACGGCGAGGAGACTGTTGCTTCCGCCGAGGCGTCAGAGTCGGACGAGGCGGCATCAGACCAGCCACTATCGACCGATGACGGTGAGTCGGAGGCTGAGACACCGAGTTTGGAAGCAGTTGTCGACGAAGCTCCGCCCCTGGCCAACGGAACGGTAGAGGAAACCGTCGAGGCAGCTGCTGAGCCAGTCGATTCAGATAGCAATGGCGATGCCGAAGCTGATGATGAGGAAGCAAAAGCGACCACGCCAAACGAGCCAGTGCTGGAAAGCAGCCAGCCGGATGACCGGCCCAAACGACAAGGCTGGTGGCAGCGTAGGTCATTCTTTTAGGGGCGTCACCATGACGTTCCTGCCGGCTAATCGCGGGCCGCGGCTGGCCGTCCGCGCCTTGATTGTCGAGCATGGCAAACTGTTGATTGTAAATGCCTATCCCGGCGGCGTATCGGATCTATGGTGCGCCCCAGGAGGTGGCGTTGAGCGTCATGTTGGTCTTGCCGACAATCTCTTGCGGGAGGTGCATGAAGAAACCGGCCTGACCATCGCTCTCGATGGACTTGCCGGGATCAACGAGTTTCATGATCCCGACAGCGATTTCCATCAGGTTGATCTATTTTTCCGTGCGCATCGCCTAGCCGGCTCCCTCAACGAGGCTTGGACCGACCCGGAAGGGATCGTTACTGAGCGTCAATGGGTTACCGGAACCGAGTTGGCCAACCTCAGGTACAAGCCCGATAGCCTTTCTGCCATGGCCTTTGGCAATACCCAGGCACCCTATGATCCTCTGGAACGGCTTGTTCTCTAGGCGCGCTGGGAAAACCAACCTTCCATCAGTTCGGCCGCCACCGCTATGTCGTCTTCGCGACCGGCATAGGAGACCCGTACCCATTCATGCCCTCTGACCGGGTCAAAATCATCGCCTGGCGTGATGGCGACACCTGTTTCGGTCAATAGCGACTGGCAGAGTGCGCTCGCGGTCTCGCCCGGTCGAAGCAGGTTCCGGACTGGCCAATAGACATAAAAAGCGCCATCCGGGCTCGGTCCGCCGGTCAGAGCGAGGCGGTTTGATGTTTCCAGCAAACGCACACGGTTGCGCGCATACCCGGCTTTAAGCGTGTCCAGATAGCTGGTTGCCTCAAATGCCCCGATGGCAGCGGCCTGCGCGATTGCAGGCGGACAGATGAACAGGTTTTGCGCCAAAGCCTCCGTCCGCCGAACCATATGCTCCGGCACAATCATCCAGCCGATACGCCAGCCGGTCATACCGTAGTACTTGCTGAAGGAATTGATGATGATCGCGTCACTGTCATGAACCAGTGCGCAAGTTTCATCGCCTTTATAGATAAGGCCATGATATATTTCGTCGGATAGAAACCAGATACCCTCATGGGCGCAGGTGGCAACAAGATCGCCCAAACGGTCGGCAGGCATGGTCGATCCAGTCGGGTTGTTTGGTGATGCCATCAGCAAGCACTTCAAAGGCGCATTTCGATGGTGCTCTAGGACGGACGACGATGTCAGAAGCCAATCATCTTCAGCCTCCAGCGCGATCTCAACAGGCTCCAGGCCGAGCGCGCGCACAATGTTGCGGTATGCCGGGTAACCTGGTCGCGGCAGGCCAACACGATCACCAGGGTCACAGGTCAGTAGAAAGGCTAGCGAGAAGGCAGCAGAAGACCCTGTGGTCACCACGATGCGTGCGGGATCGACCAACAAGCCGTAGTGATCCTGGTAATGCGCAGCGATACGGCCGCGCAGCTTCCCAGTCCCGTTCGCCTCGGTGTAACCAACAAGCCCGTCAGCCAACAGCGTCTCCGCCGCCTGGCGTATCGCGGTAGCGACTGGGGCGCCGGGTTGCCCTACTTCCAGATGGTACGTTGCTTGCCCAGACGCTTCGCGATTGTTTGCTGCTTTCAAAACGTCCATGGCAAGGAAGGGGTCGACCTGGCGAGATGCCGCGAGAACTCGTTGTCGAGGCGCTGCCTTGCCGTGGTGGTTCTGAAGCTCTGCTGGGCTGGCTGTCATAAAATTCATCGCTCGTCGGCTTGGGGGCTTTTTTCTAGGCAGCTTTACCCTCAGATCGCAATGCGAAGGTGCGCTCGCCTAGAAGTGATCCAACTAACAGCAGGACCGAGGAGCGCAATCATTGACCAGCAGCAAGCGATTGTTAGGGCCAGCGGGATTTTTCGCCCCAAATTCGCCGTCAAGCGAACAGACCTTTCAGCCATGAAAAAACCATTGTCCGCATTCCTATCTCGCCGCCGCCTTGGACGCGCCCTGGCTATCTTTGTCAGCACTCTATTGATGACGTCTCAGGTGTTGGTGTCCACAGCCCAGGCACAGCGGTCTATTTCCGTCTTGCGCGATGCTGAAGTGGAGGCGCTTATCGGCACTTATATGTCGCCAATTCTGAGTGCTGCTGGACTTGGTGGGGGCAATGTCCAGGTCGTGCTGGTCAACGACCGTGAGTTCAATGCATTTGTCGCTGATGGACGACGTATGTTTGTCACCGTCGGTGCCGTCATGCAGGCCGACACACCAAACGAGATCATCGGCGTTCTGGCCCACGAGACCGGCCATTTGGCAGGTGCACACCTTTCCCGCCTTCGCCAACAGCTCAGTCGCTCCCAGCTCATTGCCGCTGCCTCCATGCTGCTTGGCGCGGCCGCCATGGCCGCGGCGGCGGCGTCAGGCAGCGGAGAGGCCGCCCTTCTGGGCACTGGTATTGCCCTTAGTGGGCAAAACGCCGCGCAACGATCATTGCTTTCCTACCAGCGAGATGAAGAGCTGGCGGCAGACCGGGCTGCTCTTGGTTACCTCGAACGAGCAGGACAATCGCCGGAGGGCATGCTGCGGGTCTTCCAGCGTTTTGCCGATCAGACGATGTTTACTGGTCGTTTCATCGACCCCTATGCGCGCTCGCATCCCATGGCGCGTGAGCGAATACAACAGATTGAAACGCTGGCGCGCCGAAGTCAGTACTTCGGTCGGTCCGACCCGCCGGAACTTCAACTGCGACATGATCTGGCGGTCGCTCGATTGAATGCGCGTCTGGAATCCCCACGCACCGTAGCGCGGCGTTATCCTTCAAGCGATACTTCTCTGCCCGCGCGCTACGCGCGCGCTCTGGTCGAAGGGCAGACGGGATCGCCGCGTCGGGCAATCCAGCAGTTGGACAGTCTCATCCAACAGCAACCGAGCAATCCTTTCTTTTGGGAAACCAAAGGCACCATCCAGTTCGAAGCTGGGCAACCGCGTGAGGCCGCGCGCAGTTGGCAGAGAGCCCTTGAACTAGCGCCGAACATCCCAGCGCTGCGCGTCTTTTATGGCGCTGCTCTGGTGGAAACCGGCGATGCCGGCCTGTTGGACACTGCTATTGGCCAACTAGCGCGCGGTCTTTCCTCTGACGCCGCACTTGCCATTGGCTACCGCTTTCTCGGTCAGGCTTATGCGCGGCAGGGCAATACGGCGATGGCGCAGCTTGCATCAGGCCTTGAAGCATTTGCACGAGGCGATATTGAAGGGGCCAAGGGATTTGCCCGCCGAGCTCAGCAAAATCTGGCGCGCGGTTCTACCGGTTGGCTCAGGGCGGCCGATATTCTCGCTTACGACGAATAAAGGGAGCGGAGTGAATGCGTACGGTATTGGTTGTCGCGGTAACACTGCTCATCGCCTTGCCCGCCGCTGTTGGCGGCGTGCTTTGGTGGACCGAGCGGGTCGAAACGTCGGCCGAGTTGCCAGAACTAGACGCCCAGCTTGTTGGCCAGAGCATCGCGGCCGAAGCCCCTCCGCTGGAACTCGGCGCGTCGGACAGTCTTACGGTAATGCCTCGTTCCCTCTCCGAACTTGCAGGACAGGATCGTGAGGGAGCCGTGGCTCTGGTTCGTCAAGCCCTTTTGGATGACCCAACAATACTGGAAGAGGCGATAGCAGCGCTTGAAACGCTACGTGCAAATGAAGAGACCCAACAGGTGGTCCAGATCATTGCCGACAATGCCGGCCTCTTGTTCGACGACGTCAATGCATCCGTCATCGGCAATCCCAACGGCAGCATCACTCTGGTGGAATTCCTAGATTACAATTGCGGGTTCTGCAAACGGGCTCATGACGATGTGATGCGTCTGATCGCCGAGAACCCGGATGTGCGCGTGGTCGTCAAAGACTTCCCGGTGCTTGGGCCAGGGTCGCTGGAGGCGGCGCAAGTTGCCGTCGCCTACCGCTCCATGGGTGGGGATATGACAATGTTCATTGATGCGATGATGCGCGAACAGGATGAGCCGGCGAGCGGAGATCTGGCGCGACGGATAGCATCAGACCTTGGCGCCGATGCCAATGCGCTTACTGCCGCTATGGAATCCCCCACCCTGATGGAGCCGATTGCAGAGGCTTACGCGCTCGCGGAACAACTCGGCATTCGCGGTACGCCGGCGTTCATTGTCGGCGAAGAACGCATCATGGGCGCCGTCGGGTTTGACCGTCTGACACAGGCGCTGCAAGTTGAACGTGACCGACTGGCAGCGCGTTAGCGATTCCCCCTAGCGCGTTTGCCCGGCATCCATTCGTTCGCAGGGCTTCATCGATGGCGACCGTATTCATCCTTAACGGGCCAAACCTTAACCTGCTTGGACAGCGCGAGCCTCATATCTATGGGCATGAAACACTCGACGATTTGGATTCCATGTGCCGGGACCATGCGACTGACTTAGGGCGCGACGTCGATTTCCGGCAATCCAACCATGAAGGCGTGCTGATCGATTGGGGTCATGAAGCCCGACGGCTGGCAGATGGTTTGATCTGCAACTTTGGCGCTTACAGCCACACGTCCATTGCTTTGCATGACGCTCTGAAAGCAGCTGAACTTCCAACAATTGAGGTCCATCTATCCAACCTTCACACTCGCGAAGGCTATCGGCACACAAGCTACACGGCAGCCGCCAGCAAGGGCGCGATCATGGGTCTTGGGTCGATGGGATACCGGCTCGCACTGACGGCGATGGCCGACTTGATTGACGCGGTGGACGAGTAGGGATCAAATCGCTATATCCCGCCGGTCAAACAATGGCGCCGGCGTGGGATCACTCCGAGCGCCCGTACCGGGCTCGCGGGGCGAGCGGACCGGTCATCAGTAGAAGAGTTTTCATGTCCAAAGCCAAAGCGACAATCGACCAGGATTTTATTCGGCAGCTGGCGCTGCTTCTCAATGAAACTGATCTAACAGAGATCGAAGTCGAGCAAGACCGCACACGGGTTCGCATTGCCCGCACGCCTTCTCCTGTTGCCCACACCGCCCATGTTGCGGCTCCGATTGCTGCAGCGCCGGCGGTCGCAGCACCTGCTGCACATCCGGCCGCCGCCCCGGCAGAGGCGCCAAGCACCGCAAACCAGGCAGATGGCGAAGTGGTTCGTTCGCCGATGGTCGGTACGGCCTATCTCTCACCAGAACCAGGAGCAGCTGCCTATGTGAAGGTGGGTGATACGGGCCGCGAAGGGCAAACGCTGCTGATCGTTGAAGCGAGGAAAACCATGAACCAGAGCCCTGCCCCGATGGCCGGCGTCATTCAGGAAATTCTGGCGGGCGACAAGCAACCGGGTGAGTATGGCGATCCGCTGGTCGTAATCGCTTAGCGCCGGCGCGGGGTTCATTTGATGTTCAACAAGGTTCTGATCGCCAACCGGGGTGAGATTGCCCTGAGGGTTCTACGCGCTTGCAAGGAGCGCGGTATTGGCACGGTTGCTGTCCATTCAACAGCAGATGCCCACGCCATGCATGTGCGTCTTGCCGATGAGAGCGTTTGCATCGGCCCACCGGACGCCAGGGAGAGCTATCTCAACATTCCACAAATTCTGGCCGCTTGCGAAATTTCCGGTGCGGACGCGGTCCACCCTGGCTACGGCTTCCTCTCTGAAAACGCTCGCTTTTCAGAGATCTTGGCGGCGCACAACATCACGTTCATCGGGCCGAAGGCTGAACACATTGAGGTGATGGGCGATAAGATTGCGGCCAAATCGACCGTGAAGAAGCTTGGAATTCCCGTTGTTCCTGGCTCTGACGGCGCGATCCACAGTGTCGATCAAGCGCGTCAGGTGGCCAGCGAAATGGGCTATCCGGTGCTTGTCAAAGCAGCTGCCGGCGGTGGCGGGCGCGGCATGAAGGTCGCGCGCTCATCAGAAGAGCTGACCGATGCGGTGGAAACAGCACGTGCCGAGGCCAGAGCGGCCTTCGGCGATGACGCGCTCTACCTTGAGAAATATCTCGGCAATCCACGGCACATTGAGGTTCAGGTGTTCGGCGATGGGATGGGTGGCGCGATCCATCTGGGAGAGCGTGACTGTTCGCTTCAGCGCCGCCATCAGAAGGTTTGGGAAGAGGCTCTCTCCCCTGTCATTACCCCTGAACAGCGCGAGGAAATCGGCAACATCGCCGCCAAAGCGATTGGTGACCTTGGCTATTCGGGCGCTGGTACCATCGAATTTTTGTATGAGGATGGGCAGTTCTATTTTATCGAGATGAACACGCGCCTGCAGGTGGAGCATCCGGTAACAGAAGCCATCACAGGACTTGATCTGGTAGCTGAACAGTTGCGTGTTGCGGCCGGTGAAGGCCTATCGGTCAAGCAAGAGGACATAAGCTTCAACGGCCATGCGATTGAATGTCGGATCAATGCCGAACATCCGGAGACATTCAGGCCCTCGCCAGGCGTCGTCGAACAGTATCATCCGTCAGGCGGCCTCGGCGTTCGCGTCGATTCGGCCGTTTATCACGGCTACGCCATTCCGCCCTACTACGACTCTCTGATCGGCAAGTTGATCGTGCATGGTGAGACGCGTGAGATGGCAATCAACAGGCTCGCTCGTGCGCGCGATGAATTTGTTATCACTGGCGTTGAAAGCACCATCCCGCTGTTCCGGCGCTTGGTTCAAGAGCCAGACATCCGTGCAGGCGACTACTCCATTCACTGGCTGGAGCGCTGGTTGGCAAACGAGTAAAGCTGACGAACAGATTGGGCCGCGCCTGTCGATAAAGGACGGGGGGCCTTCCGTTCGCGTTGCAGTGCTTCAATCCAGATGCTTGATCGACCGCCGCGATGAGCAAAACAATCACCCCCGACTTACTGCTCCAAGCCTATCAGGCTGGCTTCTTTCCTATGGCGGAAGATGCCCAGGATGAGGCGCTGTTCTGGGTGAACCCGCCGATGCGCGGGATTCTCCCACTCAACGGGTTTCATGTGCCGCGGCGCTTGGCCCGCACGGGTCGGCAGGACGTTTTTGCTGTGAAGGTGGATAGTGATTTCGCTGGCGTCATCGAGGGGTGTAGCGCGTCGGCACCCGGCCGCTCTTCCACATGGATCAACGCCGACATTCGTCGCCTCTATGGTGCCCTCTTTCAGCGTGGAATCTGCCACACGGTAGAAACATGGCGGGATGGCAAGCTGGTTGGCGGGCTTTACGGCGTGGCGATAGGTGGAGCCATTTTTGGAGAGCGCATGTTCTCACACGAGCGCGATGCCTCGAAGGTTGCGCTGGTTCATCTGGTTGGGCGGCTGATTGCCGGGGGGTTCACGCTGCTGGATACACAGTTCATCACCAGCCATCTGAAACAGTTCGGTGCCGTGGAAATCCCAGCGGACGCCTACCGCCAGGTGCTGCGCCACACAGTGGTCGCAGAGGCTGGCTTTTACTGTTGGCCGGCGGAAGGTGATTCGGGCGCAGCGTCGCTGCAACCGGTGAGCCAAACGTCATAAACTGGGTGATCGATCGCGTTGAGGCCTGGGCTTTCAGCAATCATCCAGCCGGTGAAGATGCGGCGGATGCGACGGGCAAGGGTCAACTCATCGACTTCCAGGAACACTGTTGTGCGCTCTGGCTCTGATGGCGGACGGTCATAACAGACACGCGGGGTCAATTGTAGCGCGCCAAACTGCACCGTTTCATCGACAAAGACATAGAACTCGTGGAGTTCGCCGGTGATTTTGTCGAGGCCTGCAAAAAGCGCAACAGAATGGTTGTTGCGCAATACAGGGTCGGCCGTTTGAGCCTGCACCTGGATGGGTGCTACAAAGACCATCAAGCAAAGGGCAATTGCCCAATGGCTGAGCCGGGGGAAATGTCGGTTCACGAGCATGTCGAAAGAGATCGGGCCAATCCTGGGGCTGACGTCGCGGCGTCGATTGGGCGCACATTGTGGCGATTCGATGCTGGGGTAAATGCATGCCCTGCTTGGGCGCGCAAGCCAGTAAGGTTCAGTCGCCGGGCGACCACGCCTCATAATCGCCGGTTGCAGCCGGACGGGAGGCCGGCGTCAGGATGGAACCATCAGGCCGATAGGCTCCCGGCATTCCTGTCAGATTTGGCTTATGGGGAAGCTGCCACTCGCGCTCTGCATAGTCTTCATCGCTGGGCGCGACGTCGGTCTTCTTGTGGATCCAGCCATGCCAGCCCGGTGGGATTTTCGAGGCATCTGCCTCGCCCTTGTAAATAACCCAACGGCGCTCGCCCAAGGGCGGAACGTCTGCGCGATAGTAGATGTTGCCCAATTCATCCTCCCCGACCTTCTGGCCATGGCGGGCAGTGAACAGCATGGTTCCAAAGGTTTGATCCTGCCACCACGTGAAGACGCGCAAGAGGAACTGCTTCATCATAGATCCTGTATGGGCTGGGCGGACGGGCCGCGCTTCGTCGTGGTTCTGCCCTGAATGAGCGTTCCTGTCCAGCATAGGGCCATGCTTGCACTCAACAGCGATTGCCCCGGCAGAATCGGTCGACAGATTCGCGGCGTCTTTCGAGCGGGCAGCTGAGTCGGACACCTAGATATTGAACCGCTCAGCCAGCTCAAACGTTTTTCCACACTCCTCCCGTGGACAAATCGGTGGATGATCCTTGCCGCGATCAAACGGTTGACGCCTGGCAACGAGTCGGGCCTTCTTGGCAACCGCTGCGTTAAACGTAAGCGGTTTCCGGGATTTACCGGAGATAGCAAGGGCAGCAGTCAGCGCGGGATCTAAGCTTTTGGCATTGAGATGATCTGCCATCGCTTCCGCCATGCTCAATACCCCCATATATGGTGTTAATTTTTTGTTTACACACCATATCTAGTTGTAGTTAGGCTATCGGTCGGACCAGAATCGTAGCGATCTGGCTGGGTGTTTCCCGGGCTGTTTGGGTACCTGCTGCAACGGCAGGTTTTGGGGCCGGCCACACAAGGGAGCACCTACGGTGTCCCCATCGCTATGTGAGACTATAAGGGCTAAAAGGAGCATTCCATCCATGCAGGTGGCGCGGCATTTCACCAAGGACGGACAGTCAGCATATGCGGACCTTCCGTTTCGTACGGCGATAAGCGAGAGGCGCAATCCAGACGGATCAATCGTCTTCCAGATAAAGGACATTCAGGCTCCTGAAAGCTGGAGCCAGGTCGCGTGCGACAGCATCGCCCAGAAGTATTTCCGTAAGGCCGGCGGTCCTGCGCGCCTTAAGAAGGTCGAGGAAAACGCTGTCCCATCCTGGTTGTGGCGTTCAGTTGCCGACGAAGAGGCACTCGCCGAGCTTCCAGAAGATGAGCGCTATGGCCCTGAGCGCGATTCCCGTCAGGTTTTTGACCGTCTGGCCGGCACTTGGACCTACTGGGGTTGGAAGGGCGGCTACTTCAACAGCGAAGAAGATGCGCTGGCCTTCCGCGATGAGTTGGCCTTCATGCTCGCCACACAGCGCGTGGCGCCCAACAGCCCGCAATGGTTCAACACCGGCCTGCATTGGGCTTATGGCATCGATGGCCCAGGCCAGGGACACTATTATGTCGATCCCGAAACCGGCAAGCTGCCCCGCTCAGCCTCGTCTTACGAGCATCCGCAGCCCCATGCCTGCTTCATCCAGGGCGTCGGCGACGATCTGGTCAATGAAGGCGGTATTATGGACCTTTGGGTCCGCGAAGCGCGCCTGATCAAATATGGCTCCGGTACCGGCTCCAACTTCTCCATGCTGCGTGGTGAAGGCGAGCGGCTTTCGGGCGGCGGCAAGTCATCCGGCCTGATGAGCTTCCTGCGTATCGGTGACCGTGCGGCTGGGGCCATCAAATCCGGCGGTACGACGCGCCGCGCGGCCAAGATGGTCGTGGTGGATGTCGATCACCCCGACATTGAGACCTACATCGACTGGAAGGTAAAGGAAGAGCAGAAGGTTGCTGCTCTGGTTACCGGGTCGAAGATCGTCAAAAAGCATCTGACTGCCATCATGAAGGCTTGCGTCAATTGCGAAGGCGAAGGCGGCGATTGCTTCGAGATCACCAAGAACCCGGCGCTGAAGCGCGAAGTTCGTGCGGCCAAGAAGGCACTGGTTCCAGAGAACTACATTTATCGGGTCATCCAGTTCGCGCGCCAGGGCTACAAGGAGATTGAATTCTCCACCTACGATACCGATTGGGATTCAGAAGCTTACGGCACGGTTGCCGGCCAGAACTCGAACAACTCGGTTTCCATTACGGACGACTTCCTTCGTTCCGTTGAGGACGATGGCGAGTGGGATTTGGTTGCCCGGACGACCGGCGAGGTGACGAAAACCGTCAAGTCGCGTGATCTCTGGGAAAAGATCGGTCACGCCGCGTGGGCATCGGCCGACCCGGGCCTGCATTTCAATACGACGATGAACGACTGGCACACCTCGCCAGCTGGCGGTCGTATCCGGGCCTCCAACCCATGCTCGGAATACATGTTCCTTGATGATACGGCCTGTAACCTCGCTTCGCTGAACCTCCTTCAATACAATGGCGAAGGTAATGTGTTCGATATCGAGGCTTTTGAGCACTCGGTACGGCTGTGGACCATCGTTCTGGAAATCTCTGTGGCGATGGCGCAGTTCCCATCCAAGCAGATTGCCCAGCTGTCGTATGAGTACCGCACGCTGGGCCTTGGCTACGCCAACATTGGCGGCCTCCTGATGACGTCGGGCATTCCTTATGACTCAACGGAAGGCCGCGCGATTTGTGGTGCGCTTACGGCGATCATGACCGGTGTTTCCTACGCAACCAGCGCGGAGATGGCCAAAGAACTTGGACCGTTCCCGGGCTATGAGGCTAACGCCAAGAACATGTTGCGCGTGATGCGCAACCACCGTCAGGCCGCTCACGGTCAGGCGGATGGCTATCAAGGCCTGAGCGTGAACCCGGTTCCGTTGGATCAGGACAATTGCCCGGACGAGCGCATGGTGAAGCACGCTGCCAAGGCGTGGGATAGAGCTGTCGCGCTCGGCGTGCAGCATGGCTACCGCAACGCGCAGGCAACGGTGATTGCGCCAACCGGAACCATTGGTCTGGTCATGGACTGCGACACGACGGGTATCGAGCCGGACTTTGCTCTGGTGAAGTTCAAGAAGCTGGCCGGTGGTGGCTACTTCAAGATCATCAACCGTGCCGTGCCGGAAGCTCTTCGCGGCCTTGGCTATTCGGAAGCTGAGATTGGCGAGATTGAGGCCTATGCGGTCGGCCATGGTTCGCTGGCACAAGCGCCAGGGGTCAACCATACCAGCTTGAAGGCGCGCGGCTTCTCCGATGCTGCTATCGAGAAGGTGGAAGGCGCCCTCGCCTCGGCCTATGACATCAAATTCGTCTTCAATCGATGGACCCTGGGCGATGAAATCGCTCGCGATGAGCTTGGCTTCTCCGAAGATGATCTCAACGATCCGGCCTTCGACATGTTGTCAGCCCTTGGTTTCGAGTCGGATGAAATCGAGATGGCCAACGAGCATGTGTGTGGAACAATGACGCTGGAAGGCGCACCGCACCTGAAGGAAGAGCATTATTCGGTGTTCGATTGTGCGAACCCGTGCGGCAAAAAGGGCAAACGCTTCCTTTCGGTGGAAAGCCACATCCATATGATGGCGGCAGCCCAGCCGTTCATCTCCGGCGCGAGCTCCAAAACGATCAACATGCCCAATTCGGCAACGGTTGAGGACTGCAAGAACGCCTACATGCTGTCCTGGAAGCTCGCACTGAAGGCCAATGCGCTTTATCGGGACGGCTCGAAGTTGTCGCAGCCGCTCAACGCGCAGCTCCTGGCAGACAATGACGATGATGATGAAGCCGAGGACACGGCAGAAGCCATCATCGCGGCGCCACAGTCGGTGCGGGCGCAGAAGGTGGCTGAGAAGATCGTTGAGCGGATTATCGAGCGCGAAGTGCGTACTCGTGAAAAGCTGCCGGATCGCCGCAAGGGCTACACCCAAAAGGCCCGCGTTGGCGGCCACAAGGTGTACCTGACGACCGGCGAATATGAAGATGGCCGGCTGGGTGAAGTCTTCATCGACATGCACACGGAAGGCGCTGCCTTCCGGGCGATGATGAACAACTTCGCCATCGCCATCTCTCTTGGCCTGCAATATGGCGTGCCACTGGAAGAGTATGTCGATGCCTTCACCTTCACCCGCTTCGAACCGGCAGGCATGGTGCAGGGCAATGAGACGATCAAGAACGCGACGTCGATCCTCGACTACATCTTCCGTGAGTTGGCAGTGTCCTACCTTGGTCGCTACGATCTTGCCCATGTGACGCCGGACGAGTCCGGCTCCACAACCCTTGGCAAAGGCGAAGACGCTGAGAAGCCGTCGGCAAACTCCATCGTTTCGGCTGGCCTGGTGCGCGGCAAAGTAGCCGAACGCCTTCAGGTTGTTGGTGGATCAAGCTTCGATACCTCGCCGGTATCGGGAACAACCGCATCGCTTTCATCGGCCGCCGTAAGCTCGGCCGCCGCGGTTCAGTTGGCACCACCTCCGGTCATGGAGACGGCGGTGGCCAAGCCAGAGACCACAGTTGCAGAGCAAATGGCGATTGCCCGCATGAAAGGCTATGAGGGCGAGAACTGTTCGGAGTGCGGCAACTTCACCATGGTCCGTAACGGCACATGCCTTAAATGCGACACTTGCGGAGCAACCAGCGGTTGTTCCTAGGAGGTTCTTTCCCAAATTTCATTTTGGCTCCTCCCTGCGTGTGTAACTGCGTGTACTAAGCTACTCCGGTAGCACCAAGCCCGGCCTTTTGGCCGGGCTTTTTCTTTGGACTCAATTCAGAAAACTTAAGAAAAACTGGGATAGCCTCTGTTTTAGCGTAAGGAAACCTTCCGTATTTTGGTCATTCTTCCTATCTACATAGGAGTGGACATCGCCGTTGCGCTGCGGCCTGACAGAGGACATCATCAGTGGTGCTGGCAAACGCCAATTTATCAACCTTTCCAAACACGGTCAGGCCTTCGTTGAGTTATCGCTTTGACGAGACAACAGGCGATCTATCGCTGACACCCTCAGATCCAGACTTCTTCCAAAACCCTTACCCAACCTACGCCGAACTGCATGCGCAGAGTGGCGAGGCCGGTCCAATTGTGCATTGGGATGCCTATGGCCATTGGGTTTTTGGCGGCAGCAACACCGTCAATGCGCTGTTTCGTGATAGGCGCTTAGGGCGGCAGATCACGCATCTGGTGGATCGTGACACGCTCGGCTGGCCGCGGATGCCGGACCATCTGTCTGACTTTTATGCGCTTGAGGCAACATCGCTGCTTGAGTTGGAGCCGCCCAGTCACACCAGACTTCGAGGCCTTATCAACCGTGCCTTCATCTCCCGAAACATCGCCAGTCTGAGATCCTCCATCGCGGCGACAGCAAACGCGCTGCTTGATGATCTACAATCGGGCGAACCGGTCGATCTCATTGCCCAATTTTGCGAGCCGCTGGCCGTTACCACGATTGCGGCGATGTTAGGCATCGGCGAGGAGGAAGGTCCGCGGCTCCTAAATTGGTCACATGCCATGGTGCGCATGTACCAAGCCGAGCGCACTTACCAGGACGAGGTGTTGGCGAACACAGCGGCGCAAGAGTTCGCCCAATGGGTCGAGGAACTGGTACTCGCACGACGCGAGGCGCCCGGTGACGATCTATTGAGCCAACTGGTTGAAGCGAGGGACTCCGGCGACCGCTTGTCCAACGAGGAGATCGTCTCGACAACTATTCTGCTCCTCAACGCTGGGCACGAAGCGACCGTCCATGCGCTTGGCCACGCCCTGCATCAGCTGCTCATAGCCCCCAGCGACACCACTAAAGCCTGGCTGCAAGATCCGGCACCTTTCGTGGAAGAAGTGCTTCGCTACCGGCCGCCGCTCCATATGTTCACACGCTACGTACTGGAAGACTGCGAATTGTTTGGCAGGCCCTTCAAGCAGGGTGATGTGGTCGGGCTTCATATCGGCATGGCCAACCATGATCCAATTGTCATGCCGAACCCACAGCTCTTCGACCCCTCGCGAAAGCCCATCCGCAATGTCGCCTTTGGTGCTGGCATTCATTTTTGCATCGGACACACGTTGGCGCGTCTTGAGATGGAAACGGTGCTTCCGATGGTCATGGAACGCTGGCCGCAGATCAAGCTGGCTGAACAACCTTGCATCAAAGATGCCTATCATTTCCACGGTTTGGAGCGCTTGATCGTCAATCTGGAGGTCGGCCAGTGAGCCAGTACACTGTGTTTGACGGGCATAATGATGTATTGGCGCGCCTGTTCATGGATCAGGACCGGGACGGCGTTGCGGCCTTTCGTGACGGCAGGCCTGACGGTCATGTCGATGGGCCCAAGGCAAGTGCCGGTGGCTTTGGTGGCGGGTTCTTTGCTGTCTGGATTCCGCCGCAAGGCAAAAAAACAAGCGACCCCAAGGGCGAAATGAAGAAGGCAAAGTATGATCTGCCTGTTTCGCCAGCCATGGACAAAAGCCACGCCTTCAACGTCGCAATGGATCAGATCGGCATTTTGTACGCGTTGGAAGAAGCCGGGCAGCTCACGATCTGCACGACCGCCAAAACCATCGAGCGGTGCCTTGCGGCCGGCAAGATGGCGGCAATCTTCCACATGGAAGGTGCTGAGGCGATTGATGCCGACCTGGAAGCGCTCGACTATTTCTTCTCGATCGGCCTCCGCTCACTCGGTCCTGTCTGGGCACGCCCGACCGCCTTTGCGCACGGCGTGCCATTTCGGTTTCCATCGTCCCCGGATATTGGGCCGGGCCTCACCGAGGCCGGTTTTCGTCTTGTGGCGCGATGCAATGAACTCGGCGTTCTCATCGACCTGTCCCATCTCAATGAGAAGGGTTTTTGGGATGTTGCAAAAACCAGTGATGCGCCGCTGGTCGCCACGCACTCCAATGCGCACGCCCTTTGCCCGCATGCGCGCAATCTAACCGACAAGCAACTTGATGCGATTGCTGAGAGCGGCGGTATGGTCGGTCTCAACTTCGCTGGCGCCTTTTTGCGTGCCGACGGTCGGATGCGGTCCGACACGCCGCTGGCCGACATGCTGGCGCATCTGGACCATATGATCGAGCGAATGGGCGAAGACTGCGTGGCCTTGGGCGCGGACTTTGACGGAGCGCTCGTCCCGCAGGCGATTGGCGACGTCTCCGGGTTACCGGCGCTCACCAAGGCCATGGAGGCCCATGGCTATGGCTCAGACCTCATTGAGAAGATCTGTCACGGGAACTGGCTCCGCGTGCTTGACGCGACCTGGAAAGCCCAGCCGGTGTCTGAAAGCCCGGCGAATGTTGGCGCAGAACGCCTAACGCCCCATCATTGAGCGCATGTCTTCGCAGAGAGCTTCGTCGGTCGGGTTGGACTGTCCGGCGATGACGGCATAATCGTAAACGCCGCGAAGACCGAGAACTCCGGTTCCCTGAAGAACCGTTTCCCACTCGTCCTCGGTGAACGCTGCGACCGACAGCATGCTTGGTGGTCGGTCAGTGCGCGCAATGAGATAGGGAATCGACAGATCAATGCGCGTGTGGGACTTGCCGCCGAAATAGAGTGTCGTCGGTCCACGACCGCGGCCGGCGATCAAACGCCCAGCCATGATGCTGTCGCGCTCCATCTGGGTAAGCGCTATGCGCGTGGCCGCTTCGTCATCGATCAGATCACAGTGAGAAGCGATCATGTCCGGGACCCAAGCAGCAACGATGTCATCAGTCTGCAAACCATAGGCCGGAGCGACCTCCAGAAGGGTCTCGCGTGCGGGACCGCCAGCACCAGGCGCTGGTTGGTCGGTGCCGATGATATGCGCACCGATCTGGCCGGCTTCGGTGATCAGCGGTCGATAGATCCGATAGTCTGGCCAACCCAGTGCTTCCCAACCGACAAAATCGGCCAATAAATTAGGATCGAACGCGTGATTGCGCCGCCAGTCGTCAAGTTCTGATTGGCTGTTCGCCGGCACATGCTCAAGCGCAAGCACTGGCGGGCGGCTTCCATCCTTGGCCGCGAGCAGACAGGTGGCCAGTTGGACGTGCTCAGGCGTTCCTTGCCGTTCGCCGGCAAAAATGATCTGAGTCGCCGATGCTTCCCCAAAAAGGGTGGCGGCAGAGCTTGGCAGGCCCGTTCGCAGGTCAATAACGCTTGAAAAACTACAGGCCTCATCCCCAATTGATATTTGGGCGACGCCCTCTTGGACTGAACCGGAAACGCCGAAGACAAGCGCCATGAACGTCATGGCCAAGGGGCGGGCGAAATGCGAAGGGGACATTGGGAACCTGTCGATGCTTTTTGGTCTTGGTTATGTAGGTTGCGTGCGGCGTGACGCTAGCTTGAAAGCCTTCTTTTCATCGCCTAGGGAACACTATGGGCTCCGGTTCTAACAGTGTGACATTGCGCCTTTGCGGTCCGCGTGGTTTTTGCGCCGGCGTCGATCGCGCAATCCAGATGGTTGTCATGGCACTCAAGCGCTATGGCGCTCCAGTCTATGTGCGCCACGAGATCGTCCACAACCGCTATGTTGTTGACGGTCTGCGCGACAAAGGCGCGGTTTTCGTCAAAGAACTGGATGAAATCCCCGTCGGCACGTCCGCGCCAGTTATCTTCTCCGCTCATGGAGTGCCCAAATCAGTTCCCGAGCACGCGCAGGAATTGAACCTCCTCTATTTCGACGCGACCTGTCCGCTGGTCTCCAAAGTCCACAAACAGGCAGCGAGGCACATGCGGCTGGGACGGCAGGTTGTGCTGGTCGGTCATACCGGGCATCCGGAAGTTGTTGGCACGATGGGCCAGTTGCCCAAGGGCGCTGTCGATCTGATCGAAACGGTCGAGGATGTGGCGAGCTATGCGCCGCCGGACCCAGATGCTTTGGGCTATGTCACGCAAACCACCCTTTCAGTTGACGATACGATGGATGTCATCGAGGCACTGAAAGATCGGTTCCCGACCATCGCCGACCCGGCCGGAGAGTCGATCTGTTATGCGACCACCAACCGGCAGGAGGCGGTGAAGGCAGCTGCACCGGGAACTGACTTGTTCTTGGTTGTCGGTGCGACCAACTCATCCAACTCCAAAAGGCTGGTCGAAGTCGCCGAACGCGCCGGCGCGACAAATGGACTTCTTATCGCTGGACCAGAGGACATCCCGATGGAAGACGTCCGAGCGGGCAACGTCATTGCCCTTTCTGCTGGCGCCTCGGCACCGGAAATTCTTATCGAGGGCGTGATCAGTCGCTTCCGGGACCAGTTTGAGGTAACGCTCGATCTGGTGGAGACTGCGCAGGAGACTGAACTCTTCCCCGTGGCGCGCGATCTCCGCTCCGTCGAATTGACCGCCGACGACATGCGATTTGTGAACGGCTGATTCTCCCCCATGGCTGTTTACACCGACGTCAGCGACGACGACCTGACGGCCTTTCTGGCCGACTATGACCTTGGCGAGGTTTTGGCTTTCAAAGGCATCGCCGAAGGGGTCGAAAACTCCAACTTCCTGCTTCGCACTGAAGTCGGCAGCTACATTCTCACCCTGTTTGAGAAACGGGTAAACTCGGGTGATCTGCCGTTCTTCCTCGACCTTATGGAGCATCTGGTTGGGCAAGGGCTCACCTGCCCGCTTCCCATCAAGCGCCGCGATGGTGCGGTTCTGGGTACGCTCAACGCCCGGCCTGCGACGATCATAAGCTTTCTCGATGGCGTAGCGATCCGGCGGCCAAGAGCCGAGCACTGCCGCAAGCTTGGCGAAGTGCTGGCGCGCTTCCATCTGGCGACTCAAAGCTTCGATGGCTCCAGGCCCAATGATCTTTCACTGGCTGGCTGGCACGCGCTGTGCGATACCATCCCGGCCAAAGCCGCTGATGAGGCCTTTCCTGGCCTGCGCATTCGTATGGCACGCGAACTGGAACAGATGGACAAGCTGTGGCCTAAGGGTCTTCCGGCCGGCGTCATCCATGCCGACCTGTTCACCGACAATGTGTTCTTCCTCAATCATGAGGTGTCGGGGCTGATCGACTTCTATTTTGCCTGCACCGACGCCTATGCCTACGATCTCGTGATATGCCTCAACGCCTGGTGCTTTGAGCCGGACCTAGCCTTCAATGTGACGAAAGCCCGGGCACTCGTCGCCGGCTATCAGAGCGTTCGTCCGCTCCAGCCAGAAGAGATTGACGCCCTGCCTCTGCTAGCGCGAGGCGCGTCCATTCGGTTCCTGGTCACGCGACTCTATGACTGGCTGACGGTTCCGGACGGTGCCTTGGTGGTACCGAAAGACCCTCGTGAGTACGCGACCAAGCTCGCCTTCCATCAGGGCGTTTTTGACGCCCGCTTTTACGGACTCGACTTTGACTGACGACGGCCAAACCCTTGTTGAGATTTGGACAGATGGCGCCTGTTCGGGTAATCCGGGGCCAGGCGGTTGGGGTGTGGCTCTGACCTATCGCGGTCACGAGAAAGAGCTGAAGGGTGGCGAGGCGGAAACCACCAACAACCGGATGGAGCTCACAGCGGCCATCGAAGCCTTGTCGGCGCTCACGCGCCGGTCGCGCGTTTCGCTGCACACGGACTCATCCTATGTGAAGGACGGCATAACGAAATGGATGCCGAACTGGAAGGCGCGCGGCTGGAAAACGGCGGACAAAAAACCTGTTAAAAACAGAGATTTATGGGAACGTCTTGATCTTGAGATTCTGAATCATGACGTTGCGTGGCATTGGGTTAAGGGCCATGCCGGCGACCCGATGACCGCGCGCGCCGATGAGTTGGCGCGCGCCGGCATGGCGCCATTCAAGCCCAAGCGAGAAAGCGACGGTTAGGGGAACATCGCCACCTGTTCGAGCGCCAACGTCTCTGGCAGCCCGAACGCGATGTTCACGTTCTGCAACGCCTGCCCGGCGGATCCCTTCACCAGATTGTCCAGCGCGGCGATGATGCTCGCGCGACCAGGCAGCCGGTCCTTGCAGACGCCGACATGGACCATGTATGAGCCGCGCACATTTTGTGACTTAGGGATTTGTCCTTCGTCGAGCACAAGCACAAAGTGTTCGTCGGCATAGCGGCTTTCCAACGCGGCACGCACATCGCCGATGGATGCACCGTCGCCCAGCCTGACATGACAGGTCAGAAGCTCTCCCCGTGCCATGGGCACAAGGTGCGGCGTGAAACCGATGGTTACGACCGATCCAGCCGCTACGGATAGTTCCTGCTCTATCTCCGGCATGTGCCTGTGATGGCCAATGCCATATGGCGATGTGCCCTCGCCTGCCTCTGCGAACAGCATGCCCTGTTTCAGACCGCGCCCTGCGCCTGAGATGCCGGTCTTGGCATCGATGATGAGGTCTTCGCCTGAGATGGCGCCGGCTTTGAGCGCCGGCAGCAGTGCCATGAGTGCGGCAGTTGGGAAACATCCCGGGCAGGCCACGATCTTGGCGCCCGCGATCTGCTCGCGATAATGCTCAGACAGTCCGTAAACGGCCTCCGGCTGGAGTTCCGGCGCGCCGTGTTCGACCCCGTACCACTCTGTGTAAATGGCCGGATCGCGTAGCCTGAAGTCAGCCGACATGTCGACAACAGTGCAGTTGGGGTTGGTCGCCCGAATGGCTTTGGTTGTCGCCTGGGTCGTACCGTGGGGTAGCGCACAGATCACAAGATCAACGCTGTTCCAATCGACCTCATCCAGTTTGGTCAAAACCGGCAGATCATACCCACGCAGATGCTCGAACACCTCACCGGCCGGCTTGCCGGCATGTGTGTTGGCGGTGAGCGCCACGAGGTCAATGTTGGGATGACGTAGGCACAGCCGGATGGCGTCGGCACCGGTGTACCCTGAGGCACCGAGGATGGCGGTTCTGATGGTCTTATCGGTCATGGCAGCGGTTTCAGATTAGGTCGTGGCAGACAAAAAAGGCGGGGTGCCGAACACCCCGCCCCGAACTCAAGAAGGGAAGAACTGCTAGCGTTGAGCAAATTGAAAGACGCTTTTTCGCACGTCTTTACAAGGCTTTGGACTGGAAGGCGGTCGATAGCGAGGCATTTGCGGCTTCCCGTGACGGTGCAAAAAGGCCAATCCGTCTCTGTCGTTTGGCGGCACTATAACCTTATCCAACACGCCTTCAAGCGCGGCGTTTTCAAACCTTTTCTTCACCGCCCCATCCCAACCGGCTGATTGACGACGGCAAGCGTACGTCCTCGCTCTGCCCATGCCCCGCTGCACGAAACCGCCGTGTTGACGCAGGCCATTTTTTGGTATTACCTACTAGTCAGTAACAACGGGAGGAAACAAATATGAAGCTCACCAATTTTGCTCTGGGTACTGCTGCCGCTATGGCTGTGACTGGTTTTGCCGGGGCTGCGCTTGCCGAGTGGCAACCTGACCGACCCATCAACATCATCGTGCCCTGGTCAGCTGGCGGATCGACCGACCAGGTGACCCGCGTGGTCGCCCCGCGTCTTGAAGAAGCGCTTGGGACTGAGATCGTCGTCGTCAATCAGCCAGGCGCATCTGGCTCCATTGGCACACAGGCCGCACTGGATGCGCCACGCGATGGCTACACCTGGACAGCCAACGCCATTGCCAACAACGCGACCTATTCGGTCACGGGCCTGATCGAGGATACCTCGATCGAGGACTATGTGATCTTCTTGCACGTTGCCAATGTGCCGGTGGTTTCGGTCAATGTGGACGCCCCCTATCAGGACTTCAGCGAGCTTCTTGATGCCATGAAGATGGACTCGGTTACGGTTGGTACGGCCGGCGTGAACTCTTCCGGCGGTATGGCGCTGGCGGCGATCGGAGAAGCTGCGGGCGATCTGAACGCTCGCATGGTAACCTATGATGGTGGCAACCCGGCTGTTATTGCCGCCGCCTCGGGCGAAGTGATTGCCACGACACAGCTTGCCGTGGAGCAGACGGAAATGCTCCGCGCCGGGCGCTTGCGCGGTCTGGCCGTGCTGTCCGATCAGCCACTGGTGGTTGAAGGTATCGATCCCATCCCGCCGATCACCGAGTACCTGCCCGACATGCACATTGCCGCCGACTATTTCGGCGTGTTCATCCCCGTTGGTGCGCCGCAGGAGGTCTACGACACCGTCAGCCAGGTTTGGCAGGACGTCATCATGACTTCGCCTGAGCTGCAGGCTTATGCATCTGACCGTGGCGCGGTTTTTGATCCAAGCTTTGGCGATCAAGCCATGGAGCGGGCCATGCCGGTGGTCATCGCGGAAGCCTGTGCCCGCGTAACGCGTGGCGAGGCCATTGTTGATCCTTCCGAGATCGGCATCGACTGCTCGGGGATGTAACCTCCCAAGTCCCCGCATCGACCAGGGGGCGTCGTGTTATGCCCTCTGGTCTTGCCTGAACGAATACGCCCGATGCCTGTCTCTTGGGTCAGCCGTGCGACAACAGCGCAAGGCTCAGGAGAGCCTGTGTGTCTTGATCTCATCTTGAACGAAGGCCCATCTAATGACGCTCGACAGCGCCAAAGCCGACCAATGGACAAGCCTGGTGTTGTTCGTTCTTGGCGCGGCCATGCTTGTCGGGGGGTACACGATGGACCGGCTGGAAATCCGGCAGATTCACCCAGCTTCGATTCCAGGTCTCGTTCCCATCATCCTTGGTGCGGCTATGATGTTGTGCTCCGGCCTGTTGTTTTGGTCAGCCCGGCATCGCGCCGGTGAGGCAACCGAAGCCAACGGCACCCCAATTTCCGAGGGCTCGCTCAAAAACCTTGCCTTTGCCGCCGGCTACAGCGTGGTTTACGCCATCGGCCTTGTCGGCTGGCTGCCGTTCTGGCTCGCCACGGCGATCTACATCTCGGTCTTCTATGTCCACTTTTCCTGGCAAGCGGACGCGACCAATCGTTCACGTCTGTTGCACGCCGGTTTGGGGCTTGCGTTCGGTTTAGTCGGCGCTTTTGCCATCGCCACGCTCTTTGAACACGGCTTTCTTGTGAGGCTGCCCTAGTATGGATGCGCTGGCCTCTCTTTCGCTTGCGTTCCAGCAATTCGCCACCAGCGAGATGCTGTTCCATGTGGTGTGGGCGACGTTGCTGGGCATTTTTGTCGGCAGCCTTCCTGGCCTGACCGCGACCATGGGCGTCGCGCTCCTGACCACCCTCACCTACACGCTCGACCGGGATGCCGCGATCCTTGTGCTGATCTGCATGTATGTGGGTGCGATCTATGGCGGCTCGCGCAGCGCCATTCTCCTCAACATACCCGGAACGCCCGCCAGCGCCGCGACATCCCTGGATGGATATCCGCTCGCCCAGTCAGGACGCGCCGGCTATGCGATGGCGCTTGCCACCGCCGGCTCGGCCATCGGCACTATGGTCGGCATCTTGCTCCTGGTGTTGCTTGCACCACCGCTGGCCGAGGCCGCGCTCAGGTTCGGCTCGTTCGAGTTCTTCTGGCTGGCTGTGTTCGGCATCATTATCTCTGGGCAGCTGACCGGAGGCATTAGCCCGCTGAAGGGCTACATCGCCGGCCTTTTGGGGCTGATGGTTGCGATGGTGGGGTCGGAAGGCATCCATGCCCATATCCGCTTCAATTTCGGTATACAGGAACTCAACGGCGGCATCGGGCTCATCCCCGCCATGGTTGGTGCGTTCGGCTTTGCGGAGGTGCTGACGGTGATGTGGCGCCGCAAGGCAAAGGTCGTCGATAAACCTGCCGAGCGCGACCGCATCCTGCCCAAGCTTGTCGATCTGTGGCGCTACAAGTTCACCATTGGCCGGTCCGGTGTGATTGGAACGATGGTCGGCATCATACCGGGCGTCGGCGAGGATATCGGTGCCTGGGCATCCTATGCGGCGGCCAGGCGTACCAGCAAAGAGCGTGATCAGTTCGGTAAGGGCTCACTTGAGGGCCTCACGGCTGCCGAAACAGGCAACAGCGCCGTGGTGCCTGGTGCTCTCATTCCTGCCCTCACCCTGGCCGTGCCAGGATCAGCACCCGCCGCAGTTCTGATTGCTGCCTTGTTCATCCATGGCGTCCGTCCCGGGCCGATGATCATGATCGAGCAGCCGGAGTTTGTTTACTCCGTTGCCGTGATGTTGGTGTTTGCAACGATCGCCATTGCCGTCTTCGGCCTGTTTCTCACACGCTTCTTCGTTCTCGTATTGAAGGTGCCGCGCGAAATCTTGATGCCGCTGGTTTTCACCCTGTGCGTCATCGGCCCCTACGCCCTCACCCAGCGCACATTTGAGATTTGGGTCATGGTCGGCTTTGGGCTCGTTGGCTTTCTGCTGCGGCAGATGAACTATCCCATGGCCCCGCTGGTGCTCGGTATCATCTTGGGAGCATTGCTCGACAAAAGCCTGCGACGCGGACTGACGTTGAGCGACGGTGATCTGACGCCCTTCTTCACCCGCCCGATCTCGGCAACTTTCGTCATCATCATTGCGCTTAGCATCGCGCTGGGTATTCCCGCCGTACGCCGAGCGATCTCCAGAGCTCTGGATTCGCTTCTTCGGCGTCAGAAGGAAGGGATGACCGATGGCTGAGCATGCGCAACACAAAGCACCACCACAAAACGTCAAAGATACCGGGCAACGGGTGAGCAAGCGTGTGAAAACAGGCTTGCCAAAGCGTGATGCGGCCCGCTCGAAACGATCCATTCTCGATGCATCACTGATTGAGTTTTCCGAGCATGGCCATGCCGGCGCGCGCATCGATTCCATTGCCGAGAGAGCAGGTGTCTCAAAGCCGCTGATCTACAGCTATTTCGGGGACAAGGATGCCCTTTACGCTGCAGCACTTCGCGAGGCCTACGTCCAAATCCGTCAGGGTGAGAAGGAGTTGGACCTCGATCACAAGGACCCTGAAACGGCCATCCGCGACTTGGTCGACTTTTCCCTGCGCCACTTTCAGGAAAAACCCTGGTTCATCTCAATGCTCAACACGGAGAACCTTCGTGGTGGCACGACGATCCGCGAGATCAAGGAGGTTGCGGAAATCCAGGCGCAGCTGATTGGCGAGTTGCAGAGCCTGTTGGAGCGTGGCGCGCAGATGGGCCTATTCCGGGAAGGCGTTAAGCCAACGGAGCTCTACATCTCCATCGCGTCGCTCTGCTATTTTCCAATTTCCAACGCCCACACCCTTCGCGCCGTCTTCGGCGTCCCAATGGATGAAGCCTGGCTGAAACAGCGCAGTGGCGATATCGGCGAAATGGTGATCCGCTTTCTGCGGCCAGGCCCGCCTGGCGATGACCAAGGCGGTGGGCCATGACAGGTGAAGCGTCGCTTTTTCTATCGCTCTGCAATGAGATGTTGGCCGATGAGGGGTTCTCAATCGGCCAACAGGCTGAGATCGCCAAGGCACTTGGCTACCAGGGCCTTGAGCTCGCGCCCGGAACGCTGGGCAAGCAGCCCCACACGCTTGATAGGGACTCCCTAAAGGACGTCCGCCAGCGCATCGAAAACCAAGGCCTTCGGACAACCGGACAGCACTGGCTGCTGGCCCCCTACCCTGATGCGTCCATCGTCGATCGGTCCAAAGTCACCGAGACTGAGGGCATCCTCTTATCCCTGATCGATCAATGCGCAGCCCTTGGCGGCACGGTTCTCGTTCACGGGTCGCCATCGTCACGGCAAGTACCATCCAGTGTATCCAACGATGAGGCAATGGAAGTTGCCGCGGGCCTCTTTTCCCGCCTGGCATGCCGGGCTCACGATCAAGGCGTCTGCTACTGCATCGAGCCTCTTTCGCGATTAGAGACTGGCTTCATCAACACGGTTGCGGAAGGTGCGAAGCTTGTCGAGCAGGTCGGTTCGCCTGCCTTCCAAACCATGATTGACACCAGTGCAGCCGGACTGGCTGAGGAGCTATCTGTCGCCGCCCTCATCGAGACGTGGGTCCTGAGCGGCTCGATTGCGCACATTCAGGTCAATGACACCAACCGGGGAGCGCCGGGGACCGGCGACGATCCGTTTAACGACATCGTCGCTGCCCTAAGACGGGTTGGCTGGAGTAAGCCGATTGCCGTCGAGCCATTTCGTTCTGTCGTCAACGCCGTTGCAACCGCTGCGATTGGGGCGGCCACCATGCGAGCGCATTGGCAAAACCACCTTCATTCAGAGGCGGGCTAGACCTTGGCTCCACGTTTCACAATCCAGGATGTTCGTGTCGAATACCGTGAGGTGATCTTTCACCTCCCGTTCCAGTTTGGATCAACACAGCTCACCCACGCGCGTGAGGCTTTTGTCACCGTGGAGCTCGAAGCGGCCAGCGGCTGCTTTCGCGGCCTCGGCGCGCAGATGCTGATCCCACGTTGGTTCGACAAACGGCTACACCTTACCAACGATGACACCGTCGATGAGTTGGTCATGGTTCTTGAGACCGCCCAGCGGCGGGCCCTTGGTTTGTCAGGAACAGTCCGCCAGGTGTCCTCCGAACTCAGAATGTTGGTCCGAGACGCCGTTCCGGCCGATTGCCCCGACCTTGCGGCCGGATTTGGCCCGGCCGTTCTGGAAATGGCCATCATCGATGCAGCATGCCGGTCCGAAGACCTGCCGTTTGTCGATGCGGCGCGGGGCGATCTTTTTGGTCTGGCAGACGATGCGCCCAGCGACATCGATGCCGACACAATACGCAGCACCCTTGCTGGTCTTTCAGCCTCTGAGTCCATTCAGATCCGCCACACCGTTGGCTATGACGCGCCGCTGGTGCGCGAAGAGGTTTACCAGACACTGGCTGATGGTCGCCCTGTCGCTTTGGACGACGTGATCTCATCCACCGGGATACGGGCCTTCAAGATCAAGCTGAAGGGCGATGTCGATGCCGATCTGTCCAGGCTGGTGCGCATCGCGGCGTTGCTGGCGGGCAAAGGCGACTACACAGCCACGCTCGATGCCAATGAACAATATGAAGAAGACGCCTTCAGCGAGCTCGTCGCACACTTTAAGCGACATCCAGACCTTGAGGACCTTCGCATGGCGGTTGCCTTTTTTGAGCAACCCTTTGCGCGCGATGTTGCGCTTGCCGATCGCGACCGCCCCTTCGATCTCGGCGTTCCAATTGTTATCGATGAAAGCGATGCTACGGACGATGCGTTGCCCCGTGCCTGGTCACTGGGATGGGCAGGCACATCGGTCAAAAGCTGCAAAGGCGTGCTGCGTTCCCTGTTGAACAAGGTGCGCACGGACAAGCGTGTTGCCGAGGGGCATACTGCGCTTCTCTCCGCTGAGGACCTCACCTGCCAACCGGGACTTGGTTGGCAACAAGACACGATGATGGCGACCTGTATCGGCGCGCGCCATGTCGAGCGGAACGGCCACCATTTCGCCGGGGGCATGCAAGGCGCGCGCGAGGCGGAGAAAGCCGCGCTTCTTAAATGCCATCCTGGGCTTTATCGGCCAGGAAAACTTGGGCCGCAGCTCGCCATTGAGAATGGCCAAGTGGACCTCTCATCATTGTTCGGCGTCGGCTTTGCATCAGCGCCGCTCCACGCCCATTCGAACATCACAGACAGCCCTGCGCGGACCACCTCCGCGCCAATTGCATTGCAGGAGTATTGACCATGAGGACACAGCGTATCGGCATCATCATGCATGGGGTGACCGGTCGGATGGGCATGAACCAGCACCTCATCCGCTCGGTTCTCGCCATTCGTGATCAAGGTGGCGTTGCGCTGTCCGACGGGTCCTACCTTATGCCGGACCCGATCATCGTCGGGCGCAATGCCGACAAGGTGGAAGCTCTTGCCAATGCGCATGGAATCGCACGCTGGACAACGGATCTCGATACCGCCTTGGCCAACCCGGACGATACGCTGTTCTTCGATGCAGCATCAACGCAGCTGCGCCCGAGTCTTCTGAAAAAGGCGATTGATGCCGGCAAGCACATCTATTGCGAGAAGCCGGTTTCTGAAGGTCTTGAGGAAGCCATAGATATTGCGCGCTACGCCAAGGCGAAAGGCGTCAAGAACGGCATCGTTCATGACAAGCTCGACCTGCCCGGCTTGTTGAAACTCAAGCGCCTGCGGGACTCGGGCTTTTTCGGGCGTATCCTCTCGGTACGCGGCGAATTCGGCTACTGGGTCTTCGAAGGCGATTGGATGCCGGCCCAACGCCCGTCCTGGAACTACCGAGCCAAGGATGGCGGCGGCATCATCTCCGACATGCTGTGCCATTGGCGCTACGTGCTCGATAATGTGGTGGCGCCGGTCAAGGCCGTATCGTGCCTGGGGGCGGTGCATATCCCGGACCGGTGGGACGAACGAGGCGAGCATTATGCGGCTGATGCCGATGATGCTGCCTACGCCACCTTTGAGCTGGAGGGCGGCATTGTTGCCCATATCAACTCAAGCTGGTGCGTGCGCGTGCGCCGCGATGATCTGGTGACGTTTCAGGTTGATGGAACCCATGGGTCGGCAGTTGCCGGGCTCCATAGCTGCCATTCCCAGCATCGGGTGAACACGCCAAAGCCGGTCTGGAACCCCGACCAGCCGCAAACAATGGACTTCATGAGCGACTGGGAAGAGGTGCCTGACAACACCCTTTTCGACAATGGTTTCAAGGTGCAGTGGGAACAGTTCCTGCGCCACGTCGCTGAGGATGCTCCCTGGTCCTACACACTTCTGGAAGGCGCCAAAGGCGTTCAACTGGCCGAGCTTGGCTATCGCAGTTGGAAGGAACGCCGCTGGTTGGACGTCCAGCCGATCGAACTCTGAGGCGAAAGATACGCAATGCTCATCCAAACGTCCGCGTCGACCAGCCTTCGTTTGCCAAGTCCGGAAGGCGGATCGCACCAGATCAAGCTGGTGGCAGGCCCAAAACCTGAAGCATCGGCAATGGGCTGGAACCGTACGGCCTATGCGGCTGCCCATGTGGTGGCCAACCCTCTGGCAGACAACGACCCTTGGCTTGATGTCGCCATCGACTGGGATCGCACCCTCGCTTTCAGGGAACATCTTTGGTCCCTCGGGTTTGGTGTTGCTGAAGCCATGGACACTGCGCAGCGCGGCATGGGGCTAGATTGGCCGACATCTTTGGAGCTCATCCAACGAAGTGTTTCGCTTGCCAAAGCGGGTGGCCATCTGATCGCTTGCGGTGCCGGCACCGATCATCTGCAGCCCGGCCCCGATATCACTGTTGATGATGTCATCGCCGCCTATGAGGAGCAGTGCGAGGCCGTGGAGGCCACGGGAGGCCGCGTAATCCTTATGGCATCGCGCGCGCTAGCGGCGGCTGCCAAGGGACCAGACGATTACGCCCGTGTTTATGATCTGGTGCTGGGCGGCCTGTCGCAACCCGCCATCCTGCACTGGTTGGGCGAGATGTTCGATCCGGCGCTCGAAGGCTATTGGGGTTCCAGCGACCACATGATGGCGATGGAGACTTGCCTGTCGATCATTAAGGCCAACGCTTCCAAGATAGACGGCGTCAAGATTTCGCTTCTGTCGGCCGAAAAAGAAGTGTCCATGCGGCGGCGGTTGCCGCCTAGCGTCAAAATGTACACCGGCGATGACTTCAACTACCCCGACCTGATCGCCGGCGATGATCATGGGTACTCGCATGCCCTGCTGGGGATTTTTGATCCCATAGCAGGTGCTGCGGCGCGTGCCCTTGGCGCACTGGCGGCTGGTGAACAGACCGCCTACCAGGAGGCTTTTGGGCCCACCGTTCCCCTCTCCCGGCACATCTTCAAGGCACCGACGCGGTTCTACAAAACCGGCGTTGTCTTCCTGGCCTATCTGAATGGTCTGCAGGACCATTTCACGATGATTGGCGGTCAAGAGTCGGCCCGTTCCACGGTCCACCTTGCTGAAATCGTCCGCATGGCCAATGAGGCCCAATTGTTCACCGATCCCGACCTAACGGCCTCGCGTGTACGGACCATCATGGCCGCCCGCGGCTGGGAGGCTTGAGGGTGATCGCGCCTGCTGATCTGTCCCTCAACACCGCAACGGTGCGCGAACAATGGAATCTGCGGCAATGCGTAGAGGGATGTGTGCGACATGAAATCGGCGGCATCGCGCCATGGCGCGATAAGCTGCACGAGGCAGGCGTCGATGAAGGCGCTCGGATGATCGCCGATGCTGGTCTCAAGGTTTCCGGCCTCTGCCGCGGCGGTTGGTACACGGCCGACGGCGCGCTGACATCTCAAGTCATCGATGACAACAAGCGGGCTGTTGAAGAGGCAGTCGCGATCAAGGCCGAGTGCCTGGTGATGGTTGTGGGCGGCCTGTCAGCAGGTTCCAAGGACATTGCTGCCGCCCATCGGCTTGTCGAAGACGGGCTCGGTGCGACACTGGAATTCGCGCGGACCGCCGGCATGCCCATCGCCATTGAACCGCTTCACCCCATGTATGCCGCTGACAGGGCGTGCGTGAACACAATGCGGCAGGCCCTCGACATCTGTGACCGGCTTGATCCGGAGGCGAGCGGCGCGATTGGGGTCGCGTGCGATGTCTACCATGTGTGGTGGGACGCCGAGTTGCCTGATCAGATCATACGCGCAGGCGCTTCACGATTGCTGGCCTTTCACATCTGTGACTGGCTGGTGCCGACCCGCGACCTTCTGCTTGATCGCGGCATGATGGGTGACGGCGTGATTGATATCCCCCGGATACGTCAACAGGTTGAGGAAGCTGGTTTTTCAGGTCTCAATGAAGTTGAGATCTTTTCGGCCGACAACTGGTGGAAACGCGATCCGGACGAGGTGCTGGCCACTATCGTCGAGCGCGGGAAGACTGTCTGCTGAAATCCGGCAAACGTTGGGCCAGACGCGAGCCGACACTCCTCGAGCCACTCGCCACCCGATAGATGTTTATCAGGCCAAAAGAAAAAGCGCTGTCCGAAGACAGCGCTTTTGCAAAACGTATCCGAAGGATAAGGCGTTGGGCCTTAACGCTTGGAGAACTGGAAGGAACGGCGGGCCTTGGCCTTACCGTACTTCTTACGTTCAACCACACGGCTGTCACGGGTCAGGAAGCCGCCGGCTTTCAACACCGCGCGCAGTTCCGGCTCGTAATGAGTTAGAGCCTTGGAGATGCCGTGGCGAACGGCACCGGCCTGACCGGAAAGTCCGCCGCCTTTGACGGTGGCTACAATGTCGTACTGGCCATCGCGCGCAGCAGCGACGATCGGCTGTTGCACGATCATCTGAAGCACCGGACGGGCGAAGTAGGCACCGAATTCCTTGCCGTTGACGGTGATCTGACCGGAGCCAGGCTTCACCCAAACGCGGGCGAGGGCATCCTAACGCGTGCCGGTGGCATAGGCGCGGCCTTGATCGTCAAGCTTTTGAACGTGAACGGGGGCTTCCTGTGTCGTGGCGCCCTCGCCCTCGGTTGGCGTCACGCCCATGGCGTCGCCAAGCTCATCAAGAGAGGTGATCTGTTCGCTCATCAGGCAGCACTCCGGCTGTTCTTGGGATTCATAGCCTTCACATCCAGCACTTCAGGCTGTTGGGCCTCATGGGGATGCTCAGCACCTGCATACACGCGCAGGTTCGAGAGTTGCTTGCGACCCAGCGGGCCGCGCGGCAGCATGCGCTCTACGGCCTTCAGCACCACACGCTCGGGGAAACGACCTTCAAGAAGGTTCTTCGCCGTGCGCTCTTTGATGCCGCCGGGGTAGCCGGTGTGCCAGTAATAGGTCTTGTTCTCGCGCTTACGGCCGGTGAACAAGACGTTGTCGGCGTTGATGACGATCACATTGTCCCCGCAATCGACATGGGGCGTGAAGGTCGGCTTGTGCTTGCCGCGCAGGCGCGAGGCGATCAAAGAAGCAAGGCGCCCAACAACGAGGCCTTCGGCATCCACCAGGATCCACTTCTTCTCAACCTCGGCGGGCTTGGCCGAAAAGGTTTTCATTGCGTTGGTTCCAATCATTCAAGCCAGAAACGAGAACGCCGCACCGCGCGTTAGCACATACCGGACCCCAAATGGCTTTGCGGAGAAAAACTGTTCCAAGACAACCGATGGTCGAGCAAGGATCACGCGTTCTATAGGCTCTACCCTTGAACCGGTCAAGCGAATATGATCGTTAAAAGCTCAATTTATTCAGTATCTTACAAATAAGGTATTATATTACCTTATGAATGGCCGTATGACGGCAACTGATTGACCATGCAGACCGTTCGATATAAAGAACGATCATTCGTTATTAAGAACACTGTGCGACTGACATCCCATAGCAATCCCTGTCGGGGCAAGGCGAACTCAGGCGTAAGAGCATCACAATCGAGGAAAACGATCCATGAGCGACAGACAATTGGGCTTCAACACGCAAGCCGTTCATGCCGGCGCACAGGCCGACCCGACCACCGGAGCGCGTGCAACGCCGATCTACCAGACGACGGCCTACCAGTTTAACAGCACCGAACACGCGGCCAATCTGTTTGGCCTGAAGGAGTTCGGCAACATCTACACGCGGATCATGAATCCGACGCAGGATGTGCTGGAACAGCGCGTGGCGGCCTTGGAAGGCGGTACAGCAGCGCTTGCGGTTGCCTCAGGCCACGCAGCGCAGATGCTTGTCTTCCATGCGCTCTTGCAGCCGGGCGATGAGTTCATCGCATCAAACAAGCTCTATGGCGGCTCAATCAACCAGTTCAATCATTCCTTCAAGAGCTTCGGCTGGAACGTTGTCTGGGCCGATCCAGACAATCTCCAATCCTTTGAGGACGCGATCACGCCAAAAACCAAAGCGATCTTCATTGAATCCATCGCCAACCCAGGCGGCGTGATCACTGACATCGAGGCGATTGCCGGCATTGCGCAGCGCCACGGCATTCCGCTGATCGTCGACAACACGATGGCGACCCCTTACCTCACTCAGCCGATCAAGCATGGTGCGAACATCGTCATTCATTCGTTGACCAAGTTCATCGGAGGTCATGGCAACTCCATGGGCGGCATTATTGTCGATGGCGGCAATTTCGACTGGTCGGCCTCCGACAAGTTCCCGCTGCTGTCAGAGCCACGGCCGGAATACCACGGTGTGAAGTTGCATGAGGCACTTGGTGGTATCGCCTTTGCGATTGCCTGTCGGGTTCTGGGCCTGCGTGATTTGGGTCCGGCTATCTCGCCATTCGACGCCTTCCTTATTCAGACCGGCCTTGAAACGCTGCCGCTGCGCATGCAGCGCCACTGCGACAATGCTCTGGCGGTGGCTCAACACCTGCAGAACCATGACAAAGTGTCTTGGGTTTCATACGCAGGTCTTGTTGGGGACCGCTACAACAAGCTTCAGCAGAAATATGCGCCCAAGGGGGCCGGCTCTGTCTTCACCTTTGGCCTGACAGGCGGGCATGAGGCTGGCGTGAAGCTTGTGGAGGGTGTGAAGCTCTTCTCCCACCTGGCCAACATTGGTGACACGCGTTCGCTGATCATCCACCCGGCCTCGACCACTCACTCGCAGCTGACCGATGAGCAAAAGGCGGCCGCGGGCGCTGCTTCGGATACGATCCGGATTTCGGTCGGTATTGAGGATGTGGAGGACATCATCGCAGACCTTGATCAAGCCCTCGCCTGATCAACCGTCCAGCAATTGTTTCTTTGGAAGCCGGCGCCGCAAAGCGCCGGCTTTTCTATGCCGGCTGGTGTTCTTCAACCAGGCCGTGACCGTTCAACCGGGCCCAGTGCAATACGGTGACCACCAGGATGACAAAGGCCCAGAACTGGTGGATCAGTGCCCACTCCATCTCCACCTGGGTGAGAAGTGTGATGATGCCAATCAGCGCTTGGAGGAGGACGGCGATGACCAAGGCCGTCGCCATCTTGGCGTCCCTTGGGTCGTCAGCAATCCTTCGCATCCGCCATGCGTGCCAAAGTGCAAAGCCGAGCAAGGCATATGCGCCCATGCGATGGATGAACTGCACCGTCAGCGGGTTCTCCCCGAGGTTCTGATACCAGGGCGTCTGGATAAAGAGCTTGGCAACAGGCGGGATAAAATCGCCGTCCATCAACGGCCAGGTTGTGTAAGTCAGGCCCGCATCGAGACCAGCAACCAGCGCACCAAGGAAAATCTGGAAGAGAACGAATAGGGCGAAGAGCCCCGCCATGGCGCTGCCATCGGCTGGTTTGGCGCGCCGATCTTCCAGACCGGCCTCCAGAGGCTTCATGCCCTGTGCGACCCAGGCAATGGATGCCAAAATGATCGCCGCCATAGTGAGATGAACGCCTAGGCGGTACTGGCTGACATCCACGCGATCGACAAGGCCGGAGGCAACCATCCACCAACCGATGAACCCTTGAAGGCCGCCCAGCGCAAGAAGGCCAAGCAGCTTGGGCATGCTTTTGGGTGGCAGTGCCTTACGAGCGGCAAACCAGGCGAGCGGAACAACAAAGGCCAGACCTACCAAACGGCCCAGGAAGCGGTGTCCCCATTCCCACCAATAGATGAACTGGAACTCGGCCATCGACATGCCGCGATTGATCCGCTGGTACTCAGGGATCTGGCGATACTTTTCCAGTTCCTCCTCCCAGCCCTGTGCGGTCAACGGCGGTATTGCGCCGGTGATCGGACGCCACTCGGTGATCGACAAGCCAGAATCGGTCAGCCGGGTTGCTCCGCCGA
>JBHJIX010000039.1:0-34142 GCA_050043025.1 Cohaesibacteraceae bacterium | reverse complement strand
ATAAGCGAGCCGAACCGGATTGAATTTGTGCAGGACGCCGAATTTTCCTTTGGGATCCCACCATTCGGCAGCAAGGGCAGAGAAGCGCTCAACTTGTTCAGGATCGATGGAACTTGTGGAATTGGTCATACAAGACTGCGTCCGCGGTGATGGTCCAGCAACTCACTATAGGATCACAGGTCAGGTACGCCAGTGGCCTCATGTCGCGGATTGTGGGCGACATCTGCCAGAATGGAAAGACGGGGCCAGTTTTGGCCCCGTCTTGAGCCTGACTGATCAGGCTGCCGATACTTCGCGCAAGAAGGTGTCCACCTCTTCACGCAGCTTGTTCGACGTGCCGGTCACGTCGTTGGCGGCAGTGTTCACCGTGCCGGCGGCAGTTGAGGTTTCACCTGCTGCGTTCTGCACCAGTTCGACGTTCTCGGCGACATGGGGTGTGCCCTGAACAACCTCGTTGACCGATGCGGATATTTCCGCCGTGGCCGCGCCCTGCTCTTCGGTAGAGTTGGCGATGGTGTCGATGGTGGCATTGATGGTTTCCATCACGGTGCCGATCTCGCGGATCGACATCACCGTCTCGCCAGTGGCTTCCTGAATGGCACCGATCTGTTCGGAGATTTCTTCGGTGGCCTTGGCGGTTTGACTTGCCAGCGTCTTCACCTCCGAGGCCACGACAGCAAAGCCCTTGCCGGCTTCACCGGCCCGCGCCGCTTCGATGGTGGCGTTGAGCGCCAACAGGTTGGTCTGCTCGGCGATGTCGGAGATGAGTTTAACAACATCGCCGATTTTCTGCGCAGCTTCCGACAGGCTCTCCACCTTTTCATTGGTGGTGCGAACCGTTTCGGTGGCTTGGCCAACCGTGGTCGTCGTTTCACCGACTTGGCGGGAGATTTCGGAAATGGAGGCGGTTAGCTCTTCGGTCGCGCTGGCAACCGTCTGCACATTGGTGGAGGCATCCTGGGCGGCCTGCGCGGCGAGCCCGGCACGGCCGTTGGTGTCTTCGGCGACGCCTGTCAGACCGCTTGCGACCTGTTCCATATCGGCCACACGGCTGCTGACGGAATCCAGCAACTCACCAACCTGACCACGGAAGCCTTCAATGAGCGCCTCCATGCGTTGTTGGCGTTGCATCCGGCGGCTAGCACTGTTTTCGGCTTCGCCTGCCATCTCCGCTTGCTTGACCGCGTTGTCGAGGAAGACTTCGACGGCCTTTGCCATCGCACCAATTTCGTGACCCTCCGTGCGGGCCGGGATGGTGATGTCGGTACGTCCATCGGCGAGTTCCTGCATGGACAGCGTCATGGCTTTGATTGGACGCGAAATGCTGCGGCCGATGAAGAATGCGGCAGCGCCACCTGCGAGCAAGATGAGACCGCCAATCATGGCAAACTGCGTTGCTTTCTCCCAAAGCGTGGCCATGATGTCGTCGGTGTAGAGGCCCGTGCCCAGGATCCAACCCCAGGGTTCGAACCCGGCGGCATAACTTACCTTGTGGATGGCAACATCCGATCCGGCGCGGGGCCAGTAATAGTCAACAAAGCCTGCCCCTTCCGCCGAGGTGCCAACGGCGATGAGTTCGCGGAACAGGTAGGTGCCGTTGGGGTCCTGCAGGTCGATGAGGTTCTGCCCGTTCAGGTCTGGGCGAACTGCGTGCATGATCATGACGCCTTCATGATCATGGATGAAAAAGTACTCGCTGCCGCGATAGCGAATGTCGCCAATCACCGCCAAGGCGTTGGCTTGAGCCTCTTCCATGCTGATCTCGCCAGCGACCGCCCGGGCATGTTGGCCAACAGCCTGCGAAACAGCCGTTTCGACAAGGCTTACCAGCTCAGCCTGACGCTGTTTCTGCAGTGTTTGATTGGAAAAGTACATGAAGGTGGCAGCCATCAGCAGCACGCCGATCGCAAACACGCCGACCATGGTGGCCAGACGCATGCGGATTGATAGTTTGGTCAACTCTTGTCCCCCAAGAATGGATAAACACAACTCCGGCCGGATGATCTTTTCCCAACGCCTGAGTGCGTTCCTGAAGCATCCGTAAAACCATGTAGGTGAGACACCAGAAGAGTTTTAATGAATTGCGACCAATCGGCTGAATCCCGGCGTTTTCTTTCCGAGCTAAGGAAAAACATGCTCTAATTCTAATATCTTAGATGGCGAAGTTATCCGCCTGCAATTGAAAGTCGCAATTGCATACCCAGTCCATTGCCGCTAACACGCGCCCGTTCTTGCCGGTCAGCGGACCGGCCTGCGACGGCGAACTGTCTAGCCGTCTTTGGAAGTGATTTGATCCATGGCCCGTCTGGTCCTGAAATTTGGCGGCACGTCCGTCGCCGATCTGGAACGCATCCACCGCGTCGCCCGGCATGTGAAGCGTGAAGTCGACGCCGGTCATGAGGTGGCCGTTGTCGTTTCGGCGATGGCCGGCAAGACCAATGAGTTGGTGGGTTGGGTGCAGTCCATGCCGCAGGTCACCGGCGCAAATGTGCCGATCTATGACGCGCGTGAGTACGATGCCGTCGTTGCCTCCGGTGAGCAGGTAACATCGGGCCTGTTGGCGATTGCGTTGCAGTCAATGGGCGTTGACGCTCGCTCCTGGCAGGGCTGGCAGATTCCAATGAAGACGGACGCTGCGCATGGCGCTGCGCGTATTGATGCGATCGAGGCCGACCTTCTCAAGGAGCGCATTTCCGGTGGCCAGGTGGCGGTTGTGGCGGGGTTCCAGGGCATTTCGCCGGACGGGCGGATTGCCACGCTCGGGCGCGGCGGCTCGGACACATCGGCTGTCGCCGTTGCTGCTGCCATCGGTGCTGATCGCTGCGACATCTACACCGCCGTCGATGGCGTCTACACGACCGATCCGCGCGTTGCGACGAAGGCAAAACGCATGGATCGGATCGCCTTTGAAGAGATGCTGGAAATGGCCTCTCTCGGTGCCAAGGTCATGCAGGTTCGCTCGGTGGAACTGGCCATGGTGCATGGCGTGCGGGTGTTTGTCCGCTCATCCTTCGATGAGCCCGATGCGCCCCACATGCTGACCGATGAACCGGTCGGTACGCTTATTTGCGATGAGGAAGAGATCATGGAACAGCAGGTCGTCACCGGCATCGCCTTTTCGCGCGATGAAGCCCAGATTTCGCTGCGGCGGGTGAAGGATCGTCCCGGCGTTGCGGCTGGCGTGTTTGGACCGCTGGCTGATGCTGGAATCAATGTCGACATGATCGTGCAGATCATCTCTGCCGATGGTGCCACGACCGACATCACCTTCACCTTGCCTGAAGGCGACTATGACAAAGCGGTCGGGATTTTGGAAAACCCCGATAGCGGCATCGAGTTCGAGGCGCTGAATGGGTCAAAAGACGTGGTGAAGGTCTCGGTCATTGGCATTGGCATGCGAAGCCATGCCGGGGTCGCGGCCGATGCGTTCAAGTCACTGTCGGACAAGAACATCAACATTCGTGCGATCACAACATCGGAGATCAAGATCTCTGTGTTGATCGATGCGGCTTATACTGAGCTTGCCGTGCGCACGCTGCATTCGCTATACGGGCTCGACGCCGCTTAAGGACTTGCTTCTGACCAGCGTCGGCGGTGTGATGGTGCGGTGCTTCGGCTGGCGGAGCAAAAAACAACGGACTTTGTGAGGTCACAATGCCCACGCGCGGGTCGCTAGCGGGGCCGCGTGTCCTGTTGCGGCGTTTGCGCGAGGTTATGGCTGAGCGCATCAGCGGCCAGGAGCGGCTCGACAAGATAACGGTGCTCATCGCAGCCAATATGGTGGCTGAGGTGTGCTCGGTTTATCTGCTGCGCGCCGATGGCGTGTTGGAGCTGTCGGCCACCGAGGGTCTGAACAAGGCCGCCGTGCACAACACCGGTCTGAATGTGGGTGAGGGTCTGGTCGGTGTCATCGCCGCCAGCGCTGAACCGCTGAACCTTGCCGACGCACAAAAACACCCAAGCTTTGCTTATCTGCCGGAGACGGGCGAAGAAGCTTATCACTCCTTCCTCGGTGTTCCAGTCTTGCGCGCTGGGCGGGTGCTTGGCGTTCTGACCGTTCAGAACCAGGCCCGGCGCTCTTACACCGACGAAGAGGTGGAGGCGCTCCAGACGGTTGCCATGGTGATCGCGGAGATGATTGCCGGCGGCGAGCTGGAAGGTCTGTCGCGTTCCGGCCTTGATCTGGAATCGACACGCCAGCTTCACATGGAAGGGTCGGGCTTTGCTGACGGTGTTGGCCTCGGCCACGTCGTGCTGCATGAGCCGCGTCTCGTTGTGACCGAGATGATCGCGGAGGATGCCGATACCGAGATTGACCGTCTCGATCACGCCATCGCCCGGTTGCGCCTGTCGCTCGCCACGATCGTGGAATCAGGCGAGGTCGCCCATCACGGAGAGCATCGGGATATTCTCGAAGCCTATCGGATGTTCGCCTATGATCGTGGCTGGGCACAGCGCATGCGCGAGGCGATCCAGGCTGGCTTGACGGCCGAAGCGGCGGTCGAGCGCGTACAGTCCGATACGCGGGCCAAGCTGATGCGCCAGAAGGATCCGCTGATCCGCGAGCGACTGAACGATTTTGACGATCTTGCCTACCGGCTCTTTCGCGAGCTTTCCGGAGAGGATGGCCGGCATCAGGAAGAGTTGCCCGAAGATGCCGTGCGCGTTGCCCGAATGATGGGTGCCGCTGAGCTTCTTGACTATGATCGCGCGCGCCTGCGGGGCCTGGTGCTGGAAGAAGGCGGGCCGACCAGCCATGTGGCGGTGGTAGCGCGAGCTATCGGTGTACCAGTGGTTGGCAGGATAGGTGGCGTCGTGGCGTTGGTCGATGATGGCGACCCCATCATATTGGATGGTGAGACCGGATCGGTCCATGTGCGCCCACCAGCGGACGTGGAACGGGCCTATGTGGAAAAGGTCAAGTTCCGCGCCCGGCGCCAGGCGCAATATCGCGCGCTGAAGGGCCGCCCTTCGGTCACTGCCTGCGGCACGCCCATCACATTGCAGCACAATGCGGGGCTGCTCATTGATTTGCCGAGCCTGGAGGAAACAGGCGCTGACGGGATCGGCCTGTTTCGCACCGAACTTCAGTTCATGGTTGCGCGCTCTCTGCCGCGGACAAAAGAGCAGGAGACGCTCTACTCCAAGGGTCTGGATGCTGCCGGCGAGCGGCCCGTGACGTTCCGCACTCTCGATATCGGCGGCGATAAGGTGCTGCCTTACATGCGCACTTTTGCCGAGGAAAACCCTGCGCTTGGTTGGCGGGCGGTTAGGCTTGGCCTTGATCGCCCCGGCCTCATGCGCTTGCAAGTGCGTGCGCTGTTGATGGCCGCTGCCGTACGTTCCTTACGTATGATGTTCCCGATGGTTACCGATGTGTCTGAGCTAGACAACGCCAAGGGCATTGTTCGGCGTGAACTCTCCCACCTCGTTAAGCACGGCTACAAAACGCCATCGCAGCTGAAGATTGGCTCAATGATCGAGGTGCCATCGCTGCTCTATCAGCTCGACGCGTTGATGAGCCGTTGCGATTTCGTATCCGTCGGATCGAACGATCTTTTTTAGTTTTTGACGGCGACCGACGTTTGCTACACGCGGCTTTCCGGCCGGTTCGATATCCTGTCACCGAGCTTCCTGCGGCCGCTTAAGGCCATCGCCGATGCTGCCAATCGCAATGATTGCGAGGTGACGATCTGTGGTGAGATGGCTGGCCGTCCAGTGGAAGCGATGACGCTTATCGGGCTTGGGTTCCGGCGGCTTTCCATGTCGCCAGCCTCCGTTGGCCCGGTGAAGACCATGCTGCTTGATTTGCGTGTTGACCGTCTGAAAGAGGCCGTCGATGGCATGCTCGCCGATCCGCTGGCAACGGCTTCGCTGCGCGATCCCCTGCTTGCCTATGCCCAGAAGCACCAGATAAACATCTGAGTCTTCAGCCGTTTCCCGCCTCGCACCCGCATAGACCGATGATTTCAGACCAGAAAATCGATGCCTTGATCGCCCGTTTTGAGGGTATTGCCGCCAAAATGGCTGCTGGTACCGAGGATGGCGACAGTTTTGTGCAGCTTTCACGGGACTATGCGGAGCTGGAACCGGTCGCTGAGCAAGCCAAGGCGCTCCAAACTACACGCGATGAGTTGGAAGCGGCCCGCGGGATGCTCGATGATCCCGATCTGGATGAGGAGATGAGGGCACTCGCGGTCGATGAGGTGGACACGCTTTCCAAGCGCTATGAAGACCTGCAAAGCGATCTGCAGCTTGCCCTCTTGCCGAAGGATAAGGCCGATGCCGGCGGATTGATCCTTGAAGTTCGTGCGGGGACGGGCGGTGACGAAGCGGCTCTGTTTGCTGGTGATCTCTTCCGCATGTATCAGCGATATGCCCAGGTGAAGAACTTCAAGGTTGAGGTTCTTTCCACTTCCGAAGGAGAGGTGGGTGGTTTCAAGGAGATCATCGCCGAGGTGAAGGGGCAGGGTGCCTATGGGCTTTTGAAGTTCGAGTCAGGCGTGCACCGGGTTCAGCGTGTCCCGGAAACCGAATCCGGCGGGCGTATCCATACCTCAGCTGCAACCGTCGCTGTGCTGCCGGAAGCCAAAGATATCGACATTGAGGTGCGCAATGAGGACATTCGTATCGACACCATGCGAGCCTCGGGAGCCGGTGGTCAGCACGTCAACACGACCGATTCCGCCGTGCGCATTACCCATCTGCCAACCGGAATTGTGGTGACACAGAGCGAAAAATCGCAGCACCAGAACCGCGCGCGGGCGATGGAGATTCTCAAGGCCAGGCTCTATGATGCAGAACGCCAGAAGGCAGCCGAAGAGCGTGCCGATGCCCGGAAAGGTCAGGTTGGGTCCGGCGACCGCTCAGAGCGCATTCGCACGTACAACTTCCCGCAGGGTCGCGTGACCGATCATCGGATCGGACTGACGCTTTACGCCCTTGATCAGGTGCTTGCCGGTGATGGGCTCGATCAGGTGATCGAGCCGCGGACGGCCGCGCATCAGAGGGAGTTGCTGGCTGCCAGCGAAGCGGCATGACCTTTGCCGAAGCGGTGCGGGCGCTGGCCGTTCGGATCGCGCAACGCCCCCATGCCGATGGCCAGCGCGAGGCACGGGCCCTTGTTGAACATGTTACCGGCGTCGATGCCGGCGGGCAGCTCGCGAAGGCTAACACAGCACTCGATGATGCCGATTGGCAAAGGCTGGAGGCGCTGGTCAAGCGTCGCGAGGCAGGCGAGCCCTTGGCACGTTTGGTCGGACGCGCGGCCTTCTGGGATTTCGAGGTAGAGGTCAACGAAGCAACCCTGATCCCGCGCGATGATACCGGAACACTGGTTGAGGCGGCGCTGAAGGTGCTGCCGGAGGGTCGACCGGTTTCGGTCGCCGACCTTGGCACCGGTACAGGCATCATCCTGCTGGCTTTGGCGCGCGAACGCTCTCACCTTGAAGGTGTGGGGATCGACATCGGTGAGAGCGCCGTCGAGCAAGCCTATCGCAATGCGAAAGCGCTGGGTCTGACCGAGCGGTTGCAGTTTTTTACTGGCTCATGGCTTGAAGGTGTGGACCGGCGTTTCGATATAATTGTTTCTAACCCCCCTTACATCCGTGCTGACGCGATGGCCGGTCTTGCCGAGGAAGTGCGGCTCCACGATCCCCATCGCGCGCTGGTAGCCGGTGTGGACGGGTTGGATGCCTATCGTGCTTTGCTGCCATCGGCCCTTAGCCATCTGAATTCCGATGGCCATGTGCTCGTTGAGATAGGATACGATCAGGCTGACAGCGTTGCTGAGCTTGCCCGACAGGCTGGCTTTCAGAACGTCGCCTTGCATTGCGATCTAGGTGGGCGGGCTCGCGTGCTTCACCTGCAACAGCGAGGGTGATTGTGGGCCTTGCCGGTCGGTCCGCCGATAAAAGGACTTGGAAAGTTCGCCCGAAGCAGCTAGGGAAAGAGCGCGTCGCAGGGCAGAGGGGCGACCCCGACACGTTAGGCAGGGCAGACCGTTAGGCTGGCCCCAGGCGCGCCGCACCCATCATCACGGGATTGATGCCAAACGGCACTCTACCTCCCGTTGGTTTGATGCAAAGCCGGCTAAGGCGGATGGGTGCGCAACGGTTTTCGCGCATCGTGCATGCGGCCATGCGGTGGCAAGACGATGCAAATGGCGCTGAACAGCGCGCTCCAGTGGTTGATGCTCTCCAAGAGGGAAGGGCCGACGCGCTGGCAAAGTGTTTCAAAGCAAACTGAAGAGACAAACCATTGGCAATGAGACCTGGTCAATCGAACAAGCGGTCGCGTGGACGTGGCCGCAAGGGACCAAGCCCGCTTTCGCGGAGCCATGAATCCAACGGTCCGGACGTCAAAATTCGCGGCACGGCCCAGCATATCGCCGACAAGTACATCAATCTGGCGCGGGATGCGCAGTCGTCTGGCGATGCGGTTCTGTCGGAGGCTTATCTGCAACATGCGGAGCATTACTACCGCATCGTGGCGGCCGCTCAGCAGCAGATGAACCAGCCGGTTAATGTGAAGCGGGCTGACGATCCCATTGAGGCTGAAGAAAGCAATGAGCGCGAGGATCAGGAAGGCTACGATCCTTCCGCGCCGGACGCGCCGCAGCCCGATGCCATGGCCAACGGTCGTGGACGTGACGGTGACCGCCGCGATAACGAACGCCGCGGGGATGATGATGACGGTGATCGCCGTGGACGGCGTGGGCGCGGGCGTGGCCGCCGTGGACGCGGCGATGAAGGCGCACCGAACGCACCGGCCGCTGAGAGCGGCGATGCCGGGCAAGCCAGCGGGCCAGCGGCTGCGTCGGGCGACAACGAAACCGGCGAGGGTGCCGATGAAGGCCGTCCACGCCGTGGGTCGCGGCCACGTCGCGCCAATGTGGATGTCGCCGACCGGTTTGACGGTGATGCTGCACCCGCTGCTCAGCCGGAAAGCGCTGGTGGCAATGGGTCGTCCACTGGGGCCGCTGAAGCTGATTCCGGCAATGGATCTGAGGTTGCTTCGGCCGCTGCAAGCGAACCGTCCAACGACGTTCCGGCCAGCCCTCCACCGGTTGCCGGTGATGACGCGACTTCTGCGCCAAGTGAAGATACCGAGCGACCTTAAGTCTTTGATCTTTTAAGATCGGAGCCGACTTTTAAACAATTGTGGCAAGTGACACAGTGCAACACAGTTGTTGTTGCGCTGGACTGCCTTATGTTCGCCTTATGTCCGCCACATTTACTGTTGTTTAGCTCAAAGTAGCGAAAAGATAATCGCCGCGTTTACGCTACGTTCCGTTTACGTGCACGCTAGCAACTATATCTTGACGTAGCGTTAGATTTCCGCCGCGTTTGATGCGGGCGTAGACGCCGAGGCTTGGCTTGCCGCGCATGCCCATCAAAGTGCGCACCAGTTCCTGATCGCGCTGCGAACTGTCTGGGTTCACATCGATAGCGCGGCATCGGTTGATCGGCACGACGATCTCAATCTCCACATCGCCGATGGTGATCGTTTCACCGACCATCTCTTCCTCAAAAAAGGCTTCCCAGCCCTCTATGAGGATGTTGGCGCGGAAGCGACGTGGGTCGAGCGTCGCGCCGGCAGCTCGCCCAAGCCTATCAATCGATGCGGCGTTTTGAATGGAGATCCAGCGGTCGGGCACATCGGTGAAGCCGTGGCCCTTTGTGTGGTCGCGGGCGTAACGCAGTTTCAGAGGGCCACGCAGCTGTTGCGTGACGAGCGTGGTGGCCAAGCTTTCCAGCGTGGCTGGGTCGGCGGGGGCAATGCTGTGCTCTACGCCATCGAGCGTGGTGATCTCTAACGTTCCGGCTGCCTCATCGTACCTCGCCGTCATACGTCCGGTGTCGGGCTGGTGGACCATGCAGACAAACTGTCGCTTGGCGACATGCTCGGGCATTTCAGCATCGAAGTCGGAAGGTCCATTTTCCAATGCGAAGGCCCGGTCATAGGGAAAGAGTTGTCCTGGCGAGACCGTGACGGATTCCAAAGCTTCGCCGCCCAGCCCTTTCACAGGCCAGCGCCATAGGTGAGTGAGGACGGCCGGCTTGGAACTTGGATTGGTCATAGCTTGGGCTTTCAGGAGAATCGTCGGGAGAGTGTCCCGCTCCCATTGTCACGGGGTGGCAAGCGGCTGCAAGCTAGGCCTGAGAGATGGCCAGCGCCTATCACGCTGCGCTTCTTTCGGTTTCAGGTGGAGCGCCGCATCGCAAAAGACCGAGGGGAGAGATGGTGGAGGATGTGATTGATCTGTTGGCGGCATTCGATGGGAAGCATGTTGCGCCCCTGCGAACGCTTGCACGCTCCAACGTTCCATCGCGTGATTTGCTCCGATTTCTTCCTGGACCGCACGAGGTTGCCGCGAGCTGGGTGCTGAAAGCGCGGGTGGAAGGCAATGGGCTGGATGAGACTATCGCTCGCTCGGTTTTTGAAACGCTTCCCTAGCGCACACAGCCTGACGCTATTCTTCACGCACTTCAAATGGTTCAGTTTGCACCTGTTGCTGACCCTACCGTGATCCGCCCCTTTTTGGCAGTTAAGCGAACGCTGCATCGCGTTTGGGCGCTCGATGCACTTTCGCGTGTTGCCCCCGACGAGGCCGTACCCCTTATCGAAGCAGCGCTGGAGGATCCGTCCGCCGCGATGCGGGCGAGGGCGAGAGCTCTGGCGACAGGGCAGAAAAGCTAGCCAACCGCGTCCTTGTGGACCCCTTCAAACCCGTTTCCATCATTCCCATATGCTTTTGCGACGCTGAATGCCGCGCATGCGGGTTCGGCCTCCTGCCACCGGATGCCTGTTTGGGTCCGGCCCTTTGATGACCGACCGTCGGGGCGCTGCGCGCACGGGGTTCGCCTGGAGGATGATTGATGAATCTTGAGAACTACACCGAACGAGCACGTGGCTTTCTGCAGGCCGCCCAGACGAGCGCGCTGGCCAAGGGCCATCAGCGGCTGTTGCCCGATCATTTGCTCAAAGCCCTGATCGACGACAAGGAAGGTTTTGCTGCGCGCCTGATTGAGGCCGCTGGTGGCAAGCCCGACATTGTCAAAACGCAGGTCGAGCAAGCACTCGCTGGCCAACCGTCTGTAGAAGGGGGCAATGGCCAGCTTTACATGGACCCGGCCATGGCGCGGGTTTTCGAGGCTGCCGATCAGGCGGCCCAGAAAGCTGGCGACAGCTATGTCACCGTTGAGCGTCTACTGCTGGCGCTGGCACTTGATGCCAAAAGCGATGCTGGCAAGGCGCTGAAGGCAGGCGGCGTGACGCCGCAGAGCCTGAACGCCGCCATCGAGCAGGTGCGCCAAGGCCGCACGGCGAACTCCGCTTCTGCCGAAGAAGGCTATGACGCGCTGAAAAAATATGCCCGCGACCTCACTGAAGTGGCTCGCGAGGGCAAGCTCGACCCGGTGATCGGGCGCGATGAAGAAATCCGCCGCGCGATCCAGGTGCTTTCCCGCCGGACCAAGAACAACCCTGTCCTAATTGGTGAGCCGGGCGTCGGTAAGACCGCCATCGCCGAAGGGCTGGCCCTGCGCATTGTGAATGGCGATGTGCCGGAGAGCTTGCGCGACAAGCAGTTGATGGCGCTTGATATGGGCGCGCTGATCGCCGGAGCGAAGTTCCGCGGCGAGTTTGAAGAGCGGTTGAAGGCCGTTCTGTCGGAGGTCGAAACGGCCGCCGGGGGCATCATCCTGTTCATCGATGAAATGCACACGCTTGTCGGCGCCGGTAAGGCCGACGGCGCGATGGATGCCTCCAACCTCCTGAAGCCTGCTCTTGCCCGTGGCGAGTTGCACTGCGTTGGTGCAACGACGCTCGACGAGTATCGCAAGCATGTCGAAAAGGACGCGGCGCTTGCCCGCCGGTTCCAGCCGGTGTTCGTCACCGAGCCGACGGTGGAAGACACTGTCTCCATCCTGCGTGGCCTGAAAGAAAAGTACGAACTGCACCATGGGGTGCGCGTGCTAGATGCCTCGCTCGTAGCCGCCGCGACGCTCTCCAACCGCTACATCACCGACCGCTTCCTGCCGGACAAGGCCATCGATCTGGTGGACGAAGCCTCCTCGCGCCTACGCATGCAGGTGGACTCCAAACCGGAGGAACTGGACGAGCTCGACCGCCGGGTCATCCAGCTGAAGATCGAGCGTGAGGCGCTGAAAAAGGAAACCGATCAGGCCTCCAAGGATCGCCTTGAGAAACTGGAGTCAGAGCTTTCCGAGCTGGAGCAGCAATCGGCTGAAATGACCGCTCGCTGGCAGGCCGAGAAAGAGAAGCTTGCCGGTGCCACGGCGCTCAAAGAGCGGCTCGATGAGGCCCGCACGCAGCTGGAACAGGCGCAGCGCGAAGGCGATCTCGCCAAGGCCGGTGAGCTTGCCTACGGCCTGATCCCGCAGCTTGAAAAACAACTGGCCGACGCCGAAGCCGCCGGTGCAGACTCATCTGGCACGGACGACATGGTGCAGGAAGCGGTGACCCCCGACATGGTCGCTCATATCGTGTCGCGCTGGACGGGCGTGCCCGTCGACAAGATGCTGGAAGGCGAGCGCGAAAAGTTGCTACGCATGGAAGACGAGATCGCCAAGCGCGTCGTCGGCCAAGCGGAGGCCGTGCATGCCGTCTCCACCGCCGTGCGCCGCTCGCGCGCTGGCCTGCAGGATCCGAACCGGCCGCTCGGCTCGTTCCTGTTCCTGGGGCCCACGGGCGTCGGCAAGACCGAGCTCACCAAGGCGCTCGCATCCTTCCTGTTTGACGCTGAGCACGCCATGGTGCGGCTCGACATGTCGGAGTTCATGGAGAAACACGCGGTTGCCCGCCTCATCGGCGCGCCTCCGGGCTATGTGGGCTATGATGAGGGTGGGCCGCTCACCGAAGCGGTGCGCCGCCGACCCTATCAGGTGCTCCTGTTCGACGAGGTGGAAAAGGCCCATCCGGACGTCTTCAACGTGCTCCTTCAGGTGCTCGATGATGGCCGGTTGACCGACGGTCAGGGCCGCACGGTCGACTTCAAGAACACGCTCATCATCATGACCTCCAACCTTGGGGCGGAGTATCTGGTCGCCGCCAAGGATGAGGAGGATATGTCCGGCGTGCGCCACAATGTCATGGAGATGGTGCGCGGGCATTTCCGGCCCGAGTTCTTGAACCGTGTCGATGAGATCGTGCTGTTCGAGCGGCTGAAGCGTGCTGAAATGGGTGCCATCGTCGACATTCAGCTCGCCCGCCTGCATCAGCTTCTGGAAGATCGCAAGATCAGTGTCGAGCTGGACGAGGCGGCCCGCGAATGGATCGCCGACAAGGGTTATGACCCTGCCTATGGCGCGCGTCCACTCAAGCGCGTGATCCAAAAGGAAGTGCAGGACCCGCTCGCCGAGAAGATCCTCGCCGGCGACATCAAGGATGGTGACACCGTGCAGGTGACCGGTGGCAAGTTTGAGAACGGCGCCGACCGCCTGATCTTCACCACCACCGGTGGCGGGGATGAGGTGGGCGCGGAGCAAGCGGCGGCTTAGGGCGCTATTCCTATCAAGCCCCGGACATCGCGCGAGCGCGTGATCCGGGTCCTAGCACCGACTGATCATCGAGGCCCCGGATGCGCTCACGCGCTCCGGGGCTTTTTGGCCGATATATGGCCCGTTTGTTCAATTGCTCACGCTGGCCGTAAGAGCTTTCCCAGTATTGAAGCCCGACGCCTTCCTTTAGCATGCTATCGCCTGATGTAGTGTTGGCGTTCATGACGCAAGAAAAGCGAGCATTGGAGGGAAGATGGGCTGGCGTGGAACAGTGCGCTCACTGAATGCTTCAATGAAAAGGGCTGCTCGCGAGGCGGAGCGGCGCGAGAAGATCGCGCTAAAGCAAGAAATCACCGAGGCTTCAGCAGAGGCTGTGAGTGTTTGGGAGGACTATCTAGACGACCTAGTGTCGGTGCACCTCAATCGCGGGAGCGAGATCAATTGGCATGAAGTACGAGACCGCCCGCAGCCCGAGTTCCCGAACCCCATTACCCACCGCACTAAACGTGCGGAGAGGGCCTTAAGTGACTTCAGGCCAGGCCCATTAGACTTCCTAAAGGGGGGCAGTGAAAGGCGTCTAGAAGAACTCGAGACGCGTCTATCTCACGCGCGAACGGAGGATTCCGTTGACGACATAAGTGCCCTTAAACAGTACCAAACAGAGCTCGATGATTGGCAAGAAGATCACGAGATGGCCCAAAAGGTTCTAGCCGGTGATATAGAGGCGACGAAAAGAGTAATCGCCGAAAGGCAGAGCCTAAGTGGTGACAGCCAACTTGGCATCAATATCGGATTTGAAATCCGACCAGCGTGTGTACATGCATTGCCAGAGGTCCACGGAATTGATGTCGTTCCGAATTACCGTCGTAAGCAACTTTCCAGTGGTAAGCTGTCAGAGACGGCGATGCCGGTATCGCAACGTAATGAGCTATATCAGGACTATGTCGCAAGCGTATCAATTCGAGTTGCGTCGGAGTTGTTCGGCATCCTCCCGCTAGAAGAAGTCCATGTTAGCTGCAAAGCCCAGATGCTGAACTCTGCTACCGGCTATCAAGAGAGAATGATCATATTGTCGGTACAGTTCGTTCGGGAGACGCTTCGGTCTTTGAATCTTGAGGGGATCGATCCTTCTGCCTCTTTAAGCAATTTTAGCCATTCGATGGATTTCAAGAAAACCAGAGGTTTTGCCCCTGTCGAACCTTTGGTGAAGTTGGCCGATGGTCCGCCACCTCTTCCCAAGTTTTAACCGTAGTCTGTTGCTTCCTTCCGTTTTCTCAACAACTGTCGTCCTCATGATCCTTGCGCTGGTCACAGGGATTCATGCCTGAAGGTTTTCGGTGGCGCCCGAGGTGTAGGCAAACAAAGAGGGATAGGTCCCCGCCGCAAGGGCGAGAGTGACGCTCGCTGAAAGAACCGATCAAGCCACGGCTCTCACGTCCAGTTCCACGCCCAAGGCCTCCTGCAAGGCCTCAATGAGGGCGAACAGATTGTCCGCGCGGGGGTTGCTGTTCGGTCCGAGCATCCGCATCAAGCTTTTGCGGTCCTTGCCAAGCTTCATAGCCAAAGCCTCAAAACCAACAGTGGCGTTGACCGTGTTGCGCAGCACCAGCTTGCCGGTTTCAAGGTCGCCTGACAGCAGCGCCTGCACAGCCTCGGTCAAAAGCGCGGCGCGAAAGGCTGGGTCGGAATCCGCGCGAGCCTTGATGGTTTCTTTGAAGTCACGGGTAAGGGGCATTAGCCGCTCTCCTTTTTTCGCTGCTTGTAGTCCGCCCAGCGGGCCTTCGCTGTTTCAATGTCTCTTTGCTGACGTTGCTTGGTGCCGCCCGCCAAGAGGATGATCAGCGTGTCTCCATCCTTGCCGAATTAGACACGGTAGCCTGGGCCCCAGTTCAGCCTGTTTTCCCAAACACCGCTGCCGACAGACTTAACGTTGGACAGATTGCCGGCTTCCATGCGCATGAGGGTGACGCTGATCTTGGCGGCTGCCTGAGCATCGAGGCCGTCGAACCACGAAGCGAATGGGCTGCCGCCGGTAGTGTCGAGATATTCGACAAGTTTCATGATTTAATTAGTATCATATATGTTACCAATTGGCGAGCGTAAGTTGCTGGTCTATCCGCACCCCCTTCTCCTTCCCCCATCATCGCCGCACCTTCCACCAATCACCTTGGGAAGTTCGGGGTCGTGCCCGGGCCGGTGGAGGGGCGAAGCGCCCATCATCGTGGTCCGGGGTCACGTCCGGAAAAGGGAAGGGGGGCTAACCGAACGAGTGCCTGGCCTGACAGCGATGGCTGGGGATACGCGTGGCGGGAAAGTTCCTGCCGGTGAAAGCGGTCGTTCCGTTTTCTTGTGGCTCCGTTCCTTCGGAGCAAACACAAGGCGGAACGGAGCGTCACTGGAAAGGAATGGGCAAAAAGCCCCCTGCATCAGTGCGATACTCCCTGGGGTGGAGAAAAAGCTTAGTCACCCCGAGCGCGTTCGATACGCCACAAAACGCTTCGCACGGGGTGCTGCGCCGTTCCGGCTCATTGGGTCATTCCTTTGAGCCTTCGGCTCAACCGTGTGGCATCGATATACCTTACAGACACGGCGATGCCGCACGGCACCCCGTCTCTCATTCTTGATTGGAAACGTTCCGTTCCTTCGGAACGACCACTTGTTCCTGATGGCTCCCCACGCGGCTCTTGATCGAGCGCCGCGCTTTTTGTGCATCGCAGATCCGATAGCTTGCCAGCTATGACAGGTCGTTCGTTCCTTCCGAACGATCGCGGCCTGCTGGATGTTGGCCCGAACCTTGCTTCCTATGCTATAGACGAAAGTCGAATAGCGAGAGGTAAGGCAATGGAACCCGAACATCTGCTCCTGGCTGTCGAATTGTTCATCATTGCGATCATCACGGGCACAGTTTTTGATCACATGCAGTCCGCCGGCGTGATGCTCTAAGGCCGCAACGGCAAGACCGATGATGGCGCACCTGCCCAAGGAAGGGCGGGGCGGTTTGGCGCGTTCATCGCTTTGAAAGTGGATGGCGACTAGGCTTGTCGGCGAACGCGATTCGCCCTTCCGCGCCCTAAGCGCCGACACGATGAGCCTGACTGCGACCCCGACCGCTGAAACCGAGCTTTATGCGCCCATCAAGGCGTTCCTGATTGGTCAGGGGTACGAGGTCAAAGCCGAAATTGGCGCTGCCGATGTCGTCGCCTGCAGAGGCGAGGAAGACCCAGTGATCGTGGAGCTGAAGTGCGGCTTCTCGCTCAGCCTCTTCCATCAGGCCATCGCGCGGCAGACGATCAGTGACGCGGTCTATGTCGCCGTCCCGCGCAGCACCGGCCAGCGCTTTTGGCATAGCCTGAAGAACAACATCAAACTGGCCCGGCGGCTTGGTGTCGGCCTCATCACAGTGCGGCTCTCTGACAGTTTGGTGGAAGTGCACGCTGACCCGGGGCCCTATGCGCCGCGCAAATCCAAGCGGCGCAAAGAGCTGTTGCTGCGTGAGTTTGCCCGGCGGACTGGCGATCCGAACACGGGCGGTTCCACCCGGCGCCATCTGGTGACGGCCTACCGGCAGGACGCGCTGCGGTGCGCTGAGTATCTGAGCGGCAATGGTCCAAGTCGCGGTGCGCATGTGGCCAAGGAAACCGGCGTGGAACGGGCGACCCGCATTATGGCCAACAACCATTACCGCTGGTTTGAACGGGTTGAGCGGGGTGTCTTCACGCTCACGCCGGAGGGGCTTACCTATCTGAGCGGTCAAGCGCCCGTATAGCGCTCCGGCAGCTTGGGTGGTGAAGCGCAATGACGGGTTGGCATCTTAACGAACAGGTTCACACCAGCGCCGGGCGTGTTGCGGCCGGCAGGCGTGGCAGCGGGCCCGGCCTGGTGCTTGCCCATGGCTGGCCATGGTGGTCCTACTCCTGGCACCGGAGCATTCCTGCACTGGCCCGCTCTTACACCGTGCATTGGTTCGACATGCCGGGCTACGGGCAATCAGAGAAACGAGCTGATCAAAGGACATCGCTTGATGTTCAGGGCGATGTGTTTTCGCAGATGCTCTCCCTCTGGAAGCTCGACCGGCCCGTGGTTGTGGCGCATGATTTCGGCGGAGCGATCACCCTTCGCGCTCATCTGCTTCACGGATGCGCGTATAACCGCCTGGCCCTCATGAATGTCGTTGCCATGCGGCCATGGGGCTCAGATTTCTTCGATCATGTCGGCAAGCATGTCGAAGCCTTTCAGGGACTGCCCGATCATATCCACGCCGCCATTGTCGAGGCGTACATCCGTGGGGCACTCGTCAACGACGTTGATCCCGGTGACCTTCAGAACCTTGTTGCCCCTTGGTTGTCGAAGGATGGGGCGAGCAGTTTCTATCGCCAGTTTGCTCAAGCCGATGAAAAGTACACCGCTGAGATAGAGCCGGACTTTGGAAAAGTGCGATGTCCGGTCAGAATTTTATGGGGCGTCGACGATCCGTGGATCCCCATTGAGCGCGGGCGAGCTTTGCACGCGCTTGTTGGCCAGGGTGAGTTTCGCTCCTTGGAAGGCGTTGGGCATCTGCCGCAACTGGAAGCGCCCAATGTGGTGCTGCAGGAACTGGCGGATTTTCTGTAACGGCGAGCAACCTGTCTAAGCGATCACCCGCCCAGCTAGCGCAGCAGATGGTTTTAGCCCTCAAAAGGCTCGGTTGCGCGCTTCATATCAATGCCCAGCGGAACAGCCCGTCCTAGGCCCTTCTCTTGAGGAGAAGGACCAATGGAAACCTTTCAACTGCATCGCGGTCGTCTCATCGACCATCTTCAACTGGTCGTCCGCGATCTGTCGGCGAGCGAGGACTTCTACACGGCGATTCTGGGTGTGCTGGAGATCCCCATCGTCGGCACCGCTGAAGACTTTTTCTGGGCAGACGAATTGGTCGTGTCTTCTGCTGAAAGCCCTGCGGCGCAGGGGGTGCTCACTGGCCGCCATCACCTGGCCTTCCAGGCCAAGGATCGTGCAACGGTTGATGCTTTCTACAGCGCCGCGCTCGCCCATGGAGGTCGCGACAACGGGTCACCGGGCGAACGTGCTTATCACCCCGGGTACTACGCGGCCTTCGTGCTCGACCCGGACGGCAACAACATTGAGACGGTCTACCATGGTGAGGCCAAACGCAGCGCGCCGTCGGTGGTGATTGAGTTTTGAGGATTAAAGGTCGGCGACGGACCTCAGGGCACGTAGCGCCGGACGTCAGAAAGAACGCGGGGCAGCGTGCGTTCCACAGCCCGCCGATCCATGCCAGCGCGGATGCCAGGATGGTAGAGCATGTTCAATATGAACCGGTCGTGCAGCGTAAAGCGCGTGTGGCGCGACTGATCGTTGAACACGCTCAAGGCCAATGATGCGTCATCGTTGAGGGGGCCGAGCCCCTGCAACACCTCTTCGACGAGGCAGCGGTTGAACAGGAACTCGCCCTCGTCGGACACGATCACGGCTTGAGCGCGCTCGATGCCGTTGCGCTGCGTCAGCACCCGCACCATGCACCGCCCACGCACCCGCGCATTGGAGGAACGATAGACATCGCCGCGAATGGTGTCGGCGTAGTTCGCCCTGTCGACGATGAAGACGGTGAAGTTCGCGTCAGCCGGGTTCTCGGTAATCCTGAGATCAAGGCCCTGCACAGCCCGGTTGACCGATTGCACGAAGGCACGCACCTCCTGCCGTCGGTCCTGCCGCGCGCGTTGGTCAATGTAAAGAAAGACGGTGTCTGAGAACTTCTTCACCACGCTCGCCCCGCGTCCGAAGCTTTCATACTCCAAACCGAAAACGGTGCGGAAAAAGCCGTCGGTCAAAAGCGCATCGGATAGGTCGGCCTGCGTTGCGGCGGCCGACGGAGCAAGCATGAGCATCGCTAGCGCAACAAGCCGGGCCGCCACCCGGCGCACGCCACCGACGCCGGTGAACTGGACGTGCGGGTGCGTCCGTCGCATCCGACGAAGCAGCAAGAAGCGTTTGCGCAGCATGTTATCCAAGAGGCGGAAGGTCCCGGATGATCAGTCTCTCTCTTCATGCCTCGGCCTTACGCGGTGGGCAAGCAATCATCGGTCCAAGGGTTACCGCTCGCCGGCTCTAAGGCGGCTAAGAGAACCAACGCGCAGTTGTAAGGCCGCGATCTTCAACGGCCCAACATCTTCTTAACTTTGTCCGCGTACGGGTATTTGGGGATGACGAGCCGCCGAGAAGGGGAGGGGATGCCCATGGGGCAATCGCACCGCAAAATGTTCCGTATTGAGGCGTCCATGAACGGCAGTCCCGCTGCCCGAACGACCGGGCGCGCCATACCATCGCCGGTCAATGGATCGACGCCGTCCGCCGCAAGCGGCTCGGTCGATAGCCATGCCATTTTGCACGCGATTGCTGAGCTCAAAGATCTCATCCAGCCGCCTGAAGAGGTCTCGCAAGGAGAGATCGACACCTTCAAGCATGACATGGTTGAGGCCAAGCGCATTGAGGCGGAGATGACCGCCATCCAGCATGCGATCGCCCAGACCAAGACAGAGATTGCGACCCTGCATCAGTCCGGTTTCCAGGGTAAGGAACTGGGCAAGGTAACAGATGAACTTGATGCCGTTGTCCAAGGCACCGAGCACGCGACAGAAGCCATTCTGTCGGCGGCAGAAACCATTGAGGACCGGGTCGGCAACCTGGCTGCCAAGCTCGATGGGGCCGATCAGGGCATGGCCAATGATGCCGCTGAGGCGGTAATGACCATTTTTGAAGCCTGTAACTTCCAGGACATCACCGGCCAGCGCATCACCAAAGTCGTGCGCACCATGCGTTTCATTGAAGATCGCATTGATTCCATGATGGAAATCTGGGGCGGCATGGAGAGCTTCTCCGAGGTGGACACGCTGGATGTGGGTCCGAAGGGCGATGCGGCGCTTCTCAATGGTCCGGCGATGGACAATGACGTCAATGTCGCCTCGCAGGACGATATCGACGCTCTGTTTGATTAGGTTCACACGCAGCCGGACTGTTCGCTCATGCTGAACAGTCCGTGCTTCCCACTAAGACTGGAGGGCCTTCTCACTGGCCCCTATCTTCCTCGGTAACGCACCATCGGGTGCCTGCTGATCGAAGAAGGGGGAGCCATGAGCTTTCGTCCCGTTATTCAGGAAACAAAGGCCCAGCCGACCATGGAGGGCGCTGGCGTGCATCTGCGCCGCGTCTTCGGCTTTGGCGATACCGACATGTCGGACCCGTTTCTGCTGTTCGATGATTTTCGCAACGATGTGCCTGAGCAATACATGAAGGGCTTTCCCTGGCATCCGCACAGAGGCATCGAAACGATCACCTATGTGCTGGAAGGCGAGGTGGAGCATGGCGACTCGCTTGGCAACAAAGGCACGCTCGGCGCTGGCGCGGTCCAGTGGATGACGGCTGGCTCCGGCATCATGCACCAGGAGATGCCACGCGGGAACGCGAAGGGTCAGATGCACGGGTTCCAGCTGTGGGCGAACCTACCCTCCAGTCTGAAGATGACCACTCCGCGCTATCAGGACATTCAGGGCTCCGACCTGCCGGAGATCATCGATGATGACGGCACGAAGGTGCGGGTGATCGTCGGCAAGTTCTGGGGCAAGGCAAGCCCGGTGGACGGTATTGCCGCTGAGCCGCTCTATCTGGATATTTCGCTGCCGCCCAACACCCGCAAGACCTTCCCGGTCGACACCTATGCGCGCACCTTCGCCTACATCTTTGGCGGGTCCGGCACGTTCCGCGATGCCTCTGATCCGGTGGGCGTGAAGGTGGAAAAGGAGTTTCAGGGCGAGGAGCTGAGCATCCGCGATCTTTCCGGCAACCGCACACTGGTGCATTTCGACACCGGCAATGAGATCGTCGCCCAATCCGGGCCCGGCGGAATGCGCTTCCTGCTGGTGTCCGGGCAGCCGATCAAGGCGCCCGTCGCCTGGCATGGTCCCATTGTCATGAACACCACGCAGGAGCTGGTCGAGGCCATCCGCGACCTGCGCGAAGGCTCCTTCATCAAGGAACGCCCGGCCGCCTGAGTGAGACGAGCATCCAACCAGGCTTGACCGGGAACGGTGCGAGGGCTGATCATCAATGCCCCGGCAGCCAGCCCGGGGCATCCCCTCCCATCGAGTTCTCCCATGATCCCCCAGCGTTTTGCACCCGTTCTCTTCGGCCTCATCCTGTCAGGCCTCATGTCCCTTATCGTCTCCGGCATTGCGACCCTGCGCGCGCTTGGCTGGGTCGATCATCTTTTTGCCGCCTGGATGGAAAGCTGGCTCTTCTCCTGGGCCGTTGCCTTCCCGACGGTGCTGGTGGTCGCGCCCATCGCGCGTCGGGTGGTTGGGCGACTGACGAAGCCTGCCCAGGCGCCCTCCTGACACCCTACCGTCAGGAGCGGTGACCAAAGCGGGTGGTCAACGCCGGCCAATCGCGTCACACATCGGTCCATGACCGATGCTGCAGAACCGTACCGCTGTTTCTGGGTCTCTGGAGACCCGCTTTACATCACCTACCATGACAATGAGTGGGGCCAGCCGGTCACCGACGACAAACGGCTGTTTGAGAAGATCTGCCTGGAGGGCTTCCAGTCGGGCCTCTCTTGGCTGACCATTTTGAAGAAACGCGATAATTTCCGCGCCGCCTCTGATGGGTTCGACTTTTCCAAGGTCGCCGACTACACCGAGGCCGATGTGGAACGCCTGCTCGCCGATGCCGGCATTGTGCGCCACCAGGGCAAGATCCGGTCCACCATCAACAATGCTCAGCGCGCGCTGGACCTCATGGAGGAGGCTGGTTCTCTGGCTGCCTTTTTCTGGCGCTACGTTCCGCCGTCCGAGGAGCGTCCCAAGCGCAACACGCGCGAAGAACTGATGAAGCTCGCGCAGACGCCGACCTCCAAGCAGCTTTCAAAGGACCTGAAAAAACGCGGCTGGAGCTTCGTTGGCCCCACGACATGCTATGCCTTCATGCAGGCCATGGGGCTGGTCAACGATCACGAAGAAGACTGCTTTTGCTATGAGCCGCTCGAAGAGAAGCTCCGCTCCTTCCAGCGGCCGGTTTGAGGCGCTCAAAGCGCTGATAGAGGAAGCCGCCAGCGACGTGCCGGAGATTGGCGCGCTGGAAGAAAGCGAGAAATGGGGCCAGCCACGCTTCGCCCCGGCCAAGTCCAATGTCGGTTCCTCAGTTCGGAGTGAAACACGCGCCGATGGCGATCACGCCCTGATGTTCATCTGCACCAGCGGGCTGGTGGAGGAGTTCCGCACCCTTTACGACGATACGCTTCAGTTTGATGGCAAGCGCGCCATCGTCATCCCAAGCGCCGACCTGCCGGACCGCTCCGCACTGAAGCACTGCATCCAGCTCGCCCTCACCCATAAGCTGCGCAAGCGTCAGTCCAAAGGCCGTCATCCTCGGGCTTGACCCGAGGATCCATCCCGAATGCTCTCCATGCGTGGTCTCGGAAGGCGATAGGGCTGGATGGCCGGATCACGTCCGGCCATGACGCACGAGGTGGCGCCCGGCGCTTGCATCCCGCCCCCCTGGCGTCTATCCCACGCGCGACCCCTCCAATTGCGCGCTCATTCCATGTCCGAGAAGAAGAAAAAGAAGCCTCAAAAGGTGAAGGCACGTCTGCCGCGCGGCTTTGCTGACCGCGATGCGGGCGACATCCGTGCGCTCGACGGCATGATGGCGCGGATCCGCGAGGTGTATGAGCGCTACGGCTTCGATCCGGTCGAAACGCCGATGTTCGAGTACACCGACACGCTCGGCAAGTTCCTGCCCGACACCGACCGCCCGAACGAGGGCGTCTTCTCCGTGCAGGATGATGACGAGCAGTGGATGAGCCTGCGCTACGATCTCACCGCACCGCTGGCCCGCTATGTGGCTGAGAATTATGACGCGCTGCCCAAGCCTTATCGCAGCTATCGCGCAGGCTGGGTGTTCCGGAACGAAAAGCCAGGGCCAGGCCGTTTCCGCCAGTTCATGCAGTTCGATGCCGACACCGTCGGTGCGCCGGGTGTCCAGGCGGATGCGGAAATGTGCATGATGATGGCCGACACGATGGAAGCACTTGGCATCCCGCGCGGCCAATACGTCATCCGGGTGAACAACCGGAAGGTGCTCGACGGTGTGATGGAAGCCATCGGCGTGACCGATGAAGCCCAGAAGCTGGCCGTGCTCCGGGCCATCGACAAACTGGATAAATTTGGCGTTGAGGGTGTTCGGAAGCTCCTCGGTGAAGGTCGCAAAGACGAGAGCGGAGACTTTACCAAAGGCGCAGGTCTCGAGCTGGAAAGGCGAGAGAAAGTCGTGTCGACTGTCGGTGCTACTAGCTTGTCAGACTTGGTCTTCAAGTTTGCCGAAGATCGCGCTGAGGCTGCACTCAAATGGATAGTTTCCTTGCGAAACAGCAACATTGAGCGTGTTCAATCCAACAAAATCAATGACTTCCTAAAAATCCTCGAAAATCGAGAATACTACGGCCCCATAAGCGTCACCGTCCATAAGGACATGAAACAGATAGCAGTGGATACCGAGCTAGACGATGCCCGTCTTCTGCTCAAAGAGGTCAGCGGTTTTGTTGATTTATCTACCTACCAACTATTGCTGGTTGGATCGAAGATTGGCGAGGCGGGCCGGGCAGAACTGAATGCAATTTCGAACATGATTGAGTCGGCAGGCTATGCTGACCGCATCAAGATTGATCCCTCCGTCGTCCGTGGCCTCGAATACTATACCGGCATGGTCTACGAGGCGGAGCTTCTGTTCCCCGTCACCAATGAAAAGGGCGAAGAGGTCGTCTTCGGCTCCGTCGGTGGCGGTGGCCGCTATGATGGCCTCGTCTCCCGCTTTCGCGGCGAGCCGGTGCCAGCAACGGGCTTTTCCATCGGCGTCTCGCGCCTGATGACGGCGCTCAAAAACCTCGGCAAAATCTCAACCGACACGCCGGACGGGCCGGTCGTTGTCTGTGTGATGGACCGCGATATCGACGCCCTGGCCGGCTACCAGCAGATGGTCCAGCGGCTACGAGCCGCCGCGAAACAAGAAGAAGATAAGGTCAAGCGCGGCGAGCACGGAATCCCGTTCCGTGTTGAAATGTTCCAGGGAAACCCGAAGCAGTTCGGCAAACAGCTGCAATATGCTGATCGCCGAAACTCGCCGCTCTGCATCATTCAGGGCTCCAACGAGCGCGAGCAGGGCATCGTCCAGATCAAAGATATGATCGAGGGCAAGCGTGAGGCTGCGGCCTTTGAATCCAACGCTGAGTACAAGGCCGCCCGCCCCGGCCAGTATGAGGTGCCTGCCGAGAGCCTTGTGGACGAGGTGAAGAAACGCCTTGCGGAGCAAGCAGCAGACAGGGACGCTTAAGCCATGGCACCAAGATCATGAGCAGAAGGCAGATCATCGAGCTGTTGGAAACCTCCGGCTACATGCCGGTGAACCCGCCGATCCTGCAGCCGGCGGACGTGTTCCTTGATCTCGTCGGCGAGGATATCCGCACCCGCCTCTTCACCACCGAGGATCAGGCAGGCAGCGAGCTTTGCCTGCGGCCGGAACTCACCATCCCCATCTGCCGTCATCACATGGAAACGGGCGAGGCGGCGCGGGCGGCCAATTACGGCTATCTCGGCTCGGCGTTCCGGTTCCGCCCGGGCGAGACGGGCGAGTTTTTGCAGGCTGGCATTGAGAGCCTGGGCCGCGAAGATCGCCTCGCCGCCGATGCCGAAGTGATGGCGCTTTCTGGCTCGCTTGCCTCCGCTGGTGGCCTCTCAAAACCGTCCATTCTGCTAGGCGACTCGGCCATCTTCGATGCCTTTGTCGATGGTCTCGGCTTCGCGCCAGGAGCGGCCCGCCGCCTGCGCCGCGCGCTTGGCTCTCGCACCCGCGTCGAAACGGCGCTGGCCGAGGTCACCAAACCGGATGCCAGCGCGCCAGCCATGATGGCGGCGCTCTCCGGAGCCGACCCGCAGCAGGCGCAGGCCTTGGTGGAAGACATGATGGCGCTGGCCCGCATCCGCCCGGTGGGTGGTCGGTCCTCGGCGGAAATCGCCGAGCGCTTCATCGCCAAGGCTGGCCGCGCGACGGCCAAACCCATGTCGGAGGCCGCGCTCACCTGCATGGAAGCGCTGATCCATCTGGAAGTGCCTGCGCGCGAGGCCGCTGGCTTGTTGAAGCGGCTTGCCGGCGTTGCCTCGCTTGCCCTTGATCCGGTGATCGATCAGCTCACCGCTCGCCTCGATGCTTTCGAAGAACGCAGCCTGCCGGTGCCGGACATGATGTTTTGCGGCTGGGCTGGAGGACGGCTCGACTACTACACCGGCTTCACCTTCGAGATGCGGGCCGATGACGATCTGACATCGCCGCCAGCCGTTTCAGGTGGTCGGTTTGACGGGCTGATGGAGCGCCTCGGCGCGGACTCCACTGTCCCCGCCGTTGGCGCCGCGCTTTGGCTCGATCGTCTCCCAGAGGGAGACGCACAATGAGCTCTCCTGATGCGAACCGCTCTGGTCCTTCGGACCAACCGCTTGTTCTTGGCATCCCTTCCAAAGGCCGCCTGCAAGAGGCCACGATGGCCTACTTCAAGCGCGCCGGGCTGAGCATCTCCAAGAAGGGCGGTGACCGGGATTATCGGGGGCTTATCAAAGGCTTGGACGGCGTTGAAGTGGCCTTCCTTTCGGCCTCGGAGATTGCAGGGGAACTCGCCGCAGGCACGGTGCACCTTGGCGTCACCGGCATGGATCTGGTGCATGAAAAGATTCACGATCCGGAGGAAGCGACCGTTGCCGTCAAGCCACTGGGCTTCGGCAATGCGGACGTCGTGGTCGCAGTGCCGGATAGTTGGATCGACGTACAGACCATGGACGATCTGGAGGATGTTGCCGCCGGTTTCCGCGCCCGCCATGGCCGGCGCATGCGGCTTGCCACCAAATATGTGCGCCTGACGCGTAAGCATTTCCGTGCCAACGGTGTTGCCGATTACCGGATCGTGGAAAGCCTTGGTGCCACCGAGGGGGCCCCTGCGTCCGGCGCGGCCGACCTTATCGTCGACATCACCACCACAGGCGCAACGCTGACCGCGAACCATCTGCGCATCCTCTCCGACGGCGTGATTCTGAGGAGTGAGGCCAACCTCGTCGCGTCCAAGAACGCCGACTGGTCAGAGGTAGCTGAGGAAGGCCTGAAGGCCATTCTCTCTCGCATTGCCGCTCGTGACCGAGCCGCCACCGTTTACGAGGTGCGCACCGCCATCGGCGAGCAGACGCGCGTTTTTCGCGATGTGTCTCAGGAGTTTGGCTGCACGGCGCCCTTCGGCGCGGTGGCTGGTCAGGGCTCGCTCGTCCTGCATGTCGACAAGGCTCGTATCTGGGACTTGGTCGCCTATCTGAAGGCGCGCGGCGCATCGTCGGTCACGGTCGGCGAACTTGCCTATGTCGTCGATGGTTCGGCGGATGCCTATACGCCTGTGTTCGAGGCACTCGGTCTTTCCGAAGAGGTATAAAAAAGGCCGTCCCCGGGGGAGAGGACGGCCATGTTGCTGACCCGTTGGAGTCTCACCAGCAACTTTGAAAGCGATGCTGCTGTCAGTCAGGCCCGGGGGAGAGCCTGGGACAATCACCTTCCAGCTAGTAATACGCACTCCAGTACTGTCCGGATCACTACTTAGAAACACTGCGGAACGCCGTTTCACAGGCGTTCCGCAAACGTCTCACTTGAGCGGGACGGCGTTGCGGTTCCGGACCGATCTGTCGCACCTACCAATGCGTGGTGCCCGGCGCGCCTTTGATCGGCCCGGTGATCCATGGGCTGACCCACCCACCATAAAAGTTCCCTGGCTGCGGCGTGGCCTCGATGCCATCGACCAGGCAGCGATCCATCGGATGGCTGTAGAAGGCGAGATAGTCCGCGATGGGTTTGAACGTTGGTGTGGGGTCCGGGTAGCACCAGGCTGCGCCTTCTAGGGTGACACCACCGCCGGTCACATCGAAATAGCGTGCCGCGCCCTTCCACTCACAGATCGAGCGTCGCTTGATCGTTGCCAGGACACCGTCCGCAACGTCCTCTGGTGGTATGTAATAGGTGGGTGGATGGAAGGTCTCCAGCGCGCGATAGGCGCCGGTGGTGCGGACGATCTCCTCGCCGCCAAGCGTTACGGAGATCGGGTAGGGCACACGCTCCAGGCTGGGTGGCCTAGGATATTCGCCAACATCCTCAACGGGGTGCGTCTGGGTCGTGCCTTGGATGGGAGCTTTGGAGGTTTGTTTTGTCATGCCCGACAGATGGGATAGTCCGCCGGGCTGGCAAGGGTATCGGAGCGTTGGGCCTTAGCAGGTTGGACGCAGAACCAGGATCGATGCGCCGGTGCCTGGGTGGCGGGCGGTCTCGGGGGCCAAAATGCAGCGCTCAATGTCTGCACGCACCTCTTCAAAGCTGGTTGGCGTCTCATCGCCGAACCCGTCAGCCTGGGCGCTGTTGAGCATCTGGTGGCTTGCCGCGGCGACCAGAACCAGGGAAGCGAGCGCAAAACCAACCTGCTTCAGGCTCAAGTTCGCGCTCGGCAGGGCGGTGGCGGTTTTCGTTTGCTCGGTCATGGCTTCGGTGTCCTTCATGTCTCGCGGTGTGGAAACACTGTGGCAGGTCGTTGTCCGGGAAACTGTGCCGGCGATCACAGGGTGGCGGCTTCGCCGGTTTCGCCGTCTGGCAGGCTGGGGGCGGTCATGCTTTCCATCATCGCCGAGCCGGTGATGCCGGTGCTGGCATAGGCGTCTGTCTCAAGGCTGGAGGTCAGCACAAAGGCGATGCCACCCAACAGAGCCATGGCGGAAACGGTGGTGAGAAACAGGTGTGGCATGGTCGCGGCGTCCTTGAAAGGGGTAACGCTTGCTTTCGATGATCCAACCTTGCCTGTTTCGTTTCAGGACGAATGTGGCCGCCATCACACCTTAGCTGGTTAACCTCTGGCTATCCGCGAGCGCTCAGACACGCCGCTTGCCCTAGACGGGCCGGACCTGTTCGGCGTAGCGTGCCGGCGCCCGGTGATAGAGCCGTAGGGTGAGGCAGCCTTGAAAGGGCAGGAGGTTTAGCGATGGCGGATGCGAACCTGTTTTCCCAAAGTCTGGCACTTGCCAGTCTCGATGAAGACCTGGCGGAGGGTTTGGCGGGCCTTGCGCGGGACATGCAATTGGCGGCCAATGAGGTGCTTTTCGTTGCTGGCGATGCTGGCGATTCCATCTATGCGGTCGTTGAGGGCAGCTTGAAGGTGGCGGTCATATCAGCGGAAGGCTCTGAACAGCTTCTGGCGATCCTCGGTCCGGGCCATGTGGTGGGTGAAATGGCGCTGCTGGACGGCGAGCCGCGCTCAGCCACCGTTCAGGCGATCAAGGCCACGAAGGTGGCGCGCATTGATAAGGCCGACTTCGACCGCTTCGCTGATCAAAATCCTGCCGTCTACCGGCACATGCTTGCGCTGGTCTCAAAACGTCTGCGGCAGGCCAATGATGTGCTTGCCGCTCGCTCCTTCCTGCCGCTGCCGGGCCGCGTGGCGGTGGCGCTTCTGCAATTGGGTGAAACCTTCGGCAAGGACCTGCCGGATGGTCGGCTTCTTGTGCACTACAAGGTTAGCCAGGCGGATCTGGCCGGTATGGCAGGCGCGGCCCGCGAGAATGTCTCCCGCATTCTCAACACGTGGAAGCGCGACGGGCTGATTTCCCGCATTTCAGGCTATTACTGCATTGAAAACCGCGATGCCTTGGCACGCCTGAAAGCAATGTAGGGGGAGGCACGCGTTAGCTGTCGACCTCTCATGACTGCGCGGCCCTAAGCAAAAAGCCATGCCTCGCGGCCTGTCGGCCAGTCACCCCTTGTTTACCACGCCCAACCTTCGGCAAACCGCATTAACGCGAAGGCGGGATGTTGCACCTTAGGATGCAACCTACGGTGAGGCGTGAGGTTTGCAGTGACAATGCGTTGGGGAAAGTCCTTCCGTTGGCCCGGTGTGAGCTTGGGCGGGAAGGTGCGCTCGGTTACCTTTTTGACCATCGCAACCATGGTGGCGGGCTCCCTATGGGCTGGCGCCAATGTGGCCATGGAGACGGTGCGGTCTTCCTGGCACGATCGACAACTCAGCGAGTTGGCAGACAATGTCATCCATCGCGCTGAGTTCGCCATCGACAATGTCATTTTGGCCAAGGTGGATCTGCTGCCCGCGGGGCTGATTGAGTGTAACCCCGAATCGCTGGCTGCCGTGCGCGATGCGATCTACCAGCATGGCGCGCTTGTCGACATCGAGATCCGCAGCCCCGGCGGCCACTGTCAGGCGGTCGAGGGCATCGGCAGCGACGGCGCGACTATTGCGGAAAGCAAGATGCATTCGATTGGTGCGCTGAATGCTGATTTTCGTTTCATGCAGCTGTCTGAGGGCTCGCAGTTGGGGCTCGGAGTTGTTTGGAGCGTGCGCGACGATCACTATCTCACCGCCGTTATTCGAACCGACTCGCTCCTGTTCGATATGCTGCCGGCGGCCATTCGTGATGGAACCCGCATCAACCTTTCACTGACCGACGGATCGGTTTTTGCCCGTTTCCCATCGGCGCTGCCTGTTGGCGGTTCGATCGGTGGGGCAGAAGAGCGGCATTACGTGGCCAGTTCTGCACGTTTTCCGATCCAGGTGGATCTGGCCATCCCGCAGACTTTGTTCATGACGTGGGGTGAAACGCCCTCGGCGGTGGTTCAGTTCGCCATAGCGCTTGCCTCGCTTTTGGTTGGGTTGCTTGCGGCGCGCGGCATTGTTCGCCCGCCAAGTGAGCGGGAAGTGTTTCAGGCGGCACTGCGCGATGGCGAGCTCGTGCCCTTCTTCCAGCCCATTGTTTGCTTGACGGCCGGCAGTGTCATCGGCTGTGAGGTGCTCGCCCGTTGGATCACGCCGGACGGCACGCATGTTTCGCCCGGCGTCTTTATCCCGCTGGCGGAAGTCGCCGGCCAGTCCGACGATCTAACCCGCGCGCTCATGCGACAAACAGGGCAGGCTCTCGGCCCGGTGATGGCAAAGCATGATGCGTTTAAGCTGAACTTCAACGTCACGGCGACACAGTTGGCCAAGCCTCGCTTCACAGAAGGCTTCCTGACGTTTGCCTCCCGTTGTGGCCTCTCCCCCAAGCAGTTGGTGGTGGAGCTGATCGAGCGCGAGACGGTGGACAGCATGGCCGATACCAAGGGCACGCTCAATGAGCTGCAGGCCCATGGTGTGCGTGTCGCGATTGACGATATTGGCACCGGTCAGAACGGGCTCGCCCTGCTTCAGGGGCTGGGCGCTGACATTGTGAAAATCGACAAGCTGTTCATCGATATGGTCGATGCCGATAGCCGCAGCCGCATGATCTGCGAGATGCTTGTGAAGGTCGCCGAAGACTCCAACATGACCATTGTCGCTGAAGGTATTGAACGGCGGGCGCAGGTGAAGGCGCTGCGCGAGCTTGGGATTGGTGAAGCCCAGGGCTTGTACTTTGCCAGGCCGATGCCCGCGCGGGATTTTCTGAAGCTCTTGGATGCCGATGATCTTTCCTCCTGGGAGGTCGATGCCGAACCGGTTGAGCCGCAAGCCGCCGACCAGAGCGAACAGGCCCAAAAGGCCGCCTAAGGCTCCTACTCGATTGCCGCTGTAACTTACAGTGAGCAACACGGCGTGTCCGGTCTGCCGCGATCCAGCAGCAAAATCGGTCGGCCTCAGTCACAATCGTCCGTCACCTTTCTTCCCGTCGCCGGGGTGGTGCGGATAACCCCGGTGCACGGCGCCGGGTGGTGGACTGTGCGGTCGGCTGCGCAGCCTCGATGCCCCCAACTCACTACCCGGCGCCTATGCTTTCCGCGCTCCGCATTCCATGAGGGCCGCTGAGTGACCTCGCTGTCATCCCCCCGGCTCTTTGTCTCTGCGTAACGCGCTTTCGCACGCCCCAGCGGGCGATTTTGGCCGGAAGCGCATCTGGATGGAGTAGTGAAATGATTTCGTCTCATTGGATTGAACCGCGCGTGCATTTGCCGCTTTGGGGCTTCGCCCGGACATTGCGGCTTGGCGTTGCAACCGGTGTTCTGGCGCTCGGCGCCGTGGCCGCGCCCTATCTTGCGCAGGCCCAACAGGCGCCGATGTTTGCTGACGTTGATACCAACGTTGATGGTGTGGTCAGCGAGGAGGAGTTTCTGGCAGCCATGTCAGATGCCACCCCGGAGACCTTCGCCTCTGCTGATCTCAATGGCGACACGGTGCTGACGCCCGATGAGTATGAGGCCGTGGCCTCCATGATGCAGTAAGGGCTGGCGAACGGCTGACGTTTTCATGCTGTGGGCTGGGGCATGAGGGCTGGGGCGAAATGGGCTGGCATGTCGGGCCGGCAGCACAAGCTCGCCTGACTGGCTGGAATGAGGCCCCGGATGGTGCAAACCGTCCGGGGTTCATCGCGTTTGATGGGCTGGTTTCCAACGGGACTGGCTTTTGCCGCCAATCGCGGATAAAGGAGCGCCAAGCCCCCGAGATTTTCATCTCAAAGCGACCCTTATGGCCCAGCCCTCAGGCGCATTGCGCAATATTGCTATCATCGCCCATGTCGACCATGGCAAGACGACCCTTATCGACGTGCTGCTGCGCGAGTCCGGCCTGTTCCGTGAGAATGAACAGGTCGCCGAACGCGCCATGGATTCCAACGATCTGGAGCGCGAGCGCGGGATCACGATCCTCGCCAAAGTGACGTCGCTGACGTGGCAGCCCGACGGTGGGGAAGCCAACCGCATCAACATCGTGGACACGCCGGGCCATGCCGACTTTGGCGGTGAAGTGGAGCGCATCCTGCACATGGTCGATGGCGTGATCTTGCTGGTGGACGCGGCCGAAGGGCCGATGCCACAGACCAAGTTCGTGCTTGCCAAGGCGTTGAAGCTGGGACTGAAGCCGATTGTGGCGATCAACAAAATCGACAAACCCGAAAGCCGGCCCGACGCGGTGCTGGACGAAGTGTTCGACCTGTTCGCGGCGCTCGATGCCAATGAGGAGCAGCTCGATTTCCCCGTGCTTTACGGCTCGGCGAAAGAAGGCTGGATGGCCGCTGAGCCCGATGGGCCGAAAGAGGACATGACGCCGCTGTTTGAGCTGGTGCTGTCCCATGTGCCAGCGCCGGCGACCGAAGAGGGGCCGTTCCGCCTCCTGGCAACGACACTGTCCGCCAATCCCTATCTGGGGCGTATTCTCACCGGACGCATCGCGTCTGGCTCTTTGAAGGCCAACATGCCGATCAAGGCGCTGAGCCGCGATGGTTCTGTGATTGAGAGCGGTCGCGCGTCCAAGGTGATGACCTTCAAGGGCCTTGAGATGGTGCCGGTTGAGGAGGCTCATGCCGGCGACATCGTTGCGCTTGCCGGCCTTGAAAAAGCGACTGTGGCCGACACGATCTGCGATCCGCAGGTGACCGAGGCCATCGAGGCGCAGCCGATTGATCCGCCGACCCTGTCCATGACCTTCATGGTCAATGATTCCCCGCTTGCCGGCCGGGATGGCGAGAAGTTGCAAAGCCGGGTGATCCGGGCGCGGCTTTTGGCCGAAGCGGAAGGCAATGTCGCGCTGAAGATCGAGGAAGGTGAAAACAAAGACGCCTTCATCGTTTCTGGGCGCGGCGAGCTGCAACTGGCGGTTCTCATCGAGACCATGCGCCGCGAAGGGTTCGAGCTTGGCGTTTCGCGCCCTCAGGTGGTCTTCCAGAAAGATGAAAACGGCGTGCTCCTGGAGCCGATTGAAGAAGTCACCGTCGATGTGGACGAAGAGTTCTCCGGCACGGTTGTCCAGAAGCTTTCCGAACGGCGTGGCGATCTGGCTGAGATGGCCCCATCCGGCGGTGGCAAGCAGCGGGTGATCCTGCATGTGCCGACGCGCGGGCTGATCGGCTATCACGGTGAGTTTCTGACCGATACGCGCGGCACCGGCATCATGAATCGGGCGTTCCTGAACTATGCGCCGCATAAGGGCGCGATCAAAGATCGGCATACCGGTGTTCTCATTTCCATGAGCCAGGGCGATGCCGTTGCCTATGCGCTTTGGAATCTGGAAGATCGCGGGCCGATGATGATCGAGCCTGGCACCCCGGTCTATGAAGGCATGATCATCGGCGAGCATACGCGCGGCAATGATCTGGAAGTGAACGTGCTCAAAGGCAAGCAGCTCACCAACATCCGCGCCGCCGGCAAGGATGATGCGGTGCGGCTGACCACGCCGATCAAGATGACGCTGGAGAAGGCGCTTGCCTACATTTCCGATGATGAGTTGGTGGAGGTGACGCCGAGCGCAATACGTCTGCGCAAGCGCCATCTTGATCCGCACGAGCGCAAGCGAGCGGCGAAGGCGAAAGCCGCAGCCTGACAGTGGTGTTGCGCAAGCGAGCTGCGAAGGCGAAAGCCGCAGCCTGACAAGAGCGTTGCGCAAGCCAGCAGTGAAGGCGGCGGCTTAGCCGCCGGTCCTGCCCAACTTTTCCGCGCGTTAGAAAAGCCCCCTTGCGATTTTTGCAATTGCGCCTAGGCTGCCCTTATGGGCGTCGATCAAATGACCATTCGCGCCGCTGAGCGCCCCGATGCTGC
>JBHJIX010000038.1:0-11560 GCA_050043025.1 Cohaesibacteraceae bacterium | reverse complement strand
ATTCCTAGCTTTCTTCGGTTCATGCCGCGGCGTCGTGCCGGGATATCGTGAACGACTAACTCAGTAGGTCGGCGCTCAAATCGCGCCACTTAGGATTGTTCTCTTCGATTAGCGCGATCTTCCAGTCGCGTCGCCAACGCTTGATTTGATGCTCGCGTTTTGCAGCAAGGTGCCGCTCGGAATGCTGCTCGCACCAGACCAGCGCGTGAATTTGATAGCGCTTTGTGTGGGCTGACACTGATCCGACTCGGTGTTGCGAAACGCGTTGAGCCAGGTTGCTGGTTGAGCCGACATAGAGCGCGACGTTTGGCCGGCTGGCGAGCATGTAGACATAAAACGGCATCAGGTTGCTCGCGGCCCCGGATCAAGTCCGGGGCTTCCGCGAAGACAACCAAGTCCCGGCCTTGAGCCGGGATCTCGCGCAGACGGTACCATAGGAGTCCCCTCACCCCCCGATCTCCGCCATCTCCACCACCGCGTGGAACAGAACGTCGGCCCCTGCCCGTGCCCAATCCTTTGTGATTTCTTCGGCCTCATTGTGCGACAGGCCATCCACGCAGGGGCACATGACCATCGCCGTCGGCGCGACGCGGTTGATCCAGCACGCATCATGGCCGGCGCCGGAAATGATATCGCGGTGAGAATAACCAAGGCGCTCGGCCGCCTCGCGGAGCATCGTCACGCAGCCTTCATCAAAGGCCGGCGGATCGAACTGTCCGACGATTTCATGAGACAGCTCCACGCCAATAGCCTCGCAGAGCTTCGGCGCTTCTTCCTCAAAACGCGCCACCATGGCGTTCAATCGATCCAACTCGTGCGACCGGAAATCGATGGTGAAAACCACCTTGCCCGGAATGATGTTGCGCGAGTTGGGATAGACATCAATGTGCCCGATGGCGCCAACGGCGTTCGGCGCATTGTCCATCGCGATGGTGTGGACCAATTCCGTGATCTGGGCGAGCCCACGCCCTGCATTCTTGCGCATCGGCATGGGCGTTGAGCCGGTGTGGCTCTCCTTGCCAGTCACCGTGCACTCGATCCAGCGCAGCCCCTGCCCGTGTGTGACAACGCCGATATCCTTGCCCTCAGCTTCCAGGATAGGTCCCTGCTCAATGTGCCGCTCGAAAAAGGCGTGCATCTTGCGGTCGCCCACCTTTTCCTCGCCCTTCCAACCGATGCGCTGAAGCTCATCGCCGAACGCTTTGCCTTCGGCATCCGTATGAGAATAGACATCGTCCTGATCGAGTACGCCTGCAAACACGCCAGACGCCATCATCGCCGGCGCGTAACGGGTGCCTTCCTCATTCGTCCAATTGGTGACGACAATCGGGTGCTTGGTCTTGATGTCGAGATCGTTGAGCGTGCGGATGAGCTCCAATCCCCCCAACACGCCGAGCACACCGTCATACTTGCCGCCGGTCGGCTGGGTATCGAGGTGTGAGCCAACATAGACCGGCAGCGCCTCCGGATCAGTGCCCTCGCGGCGCATGAACATGGTGCCCATCTCGTCGACACCCATGGTCAGGCCAGCATCTTCGCACCATTTCTGGAAGAGCCTGCGGCCCTCGGCATCCTCGTCGGTCACCGTCTGGCGATTGTTGCCACCCGCGATGCCGGGGCCGATCTTCGCCATATCCATCAGCGAATCCCAGAGGCGCTCCGGGTTGATCCGTAAATTCTCGCCTGGCTGATTGCCTGCCATACCCATAACGATCCCCTCATCGCTGCCAACGGTTGATCCAGTCAAAACCGCAATCGCCCGGTCGTCAAGATTTTGACCAAATGGTCGAATGTTGGCAGTCTTGCTCGCAAATGGATCAGCGCGCTATGCGTCAAGTTCCGTAGATAAAGGCATTCGCCGACAAGGACTTTGGCATTGAACAAACCAAGCCGAATTCAAAGGGAAAACAGGGCCGCGATTGCCAGTGCAGCTGTCCGCGAGTTTTCCGCCCGCGGCTATCACGGCGCCACCATCGACGCGATTGCCGACAAGGCCGGCATGTCCAAGCCGAACCTGCTCTACTATTTCCCTTCCAAGGAAGCGATCTACCGCACGGTGCTGGAACAGATCGTCGAGGAATGGCTGAGCCCGCTTCTCTCGCTTGATCCCGACGGCGACCCGGTGGAGGAGCTACGCCGCTACATCTCGCTGAAGATGAAAATGTCGGCCGACCGGCCGGAGGCGTCCCGCCTGTTCGCCAGCGAGATTTTGGCCGGCGCGCCGATCTTGCGCGACTTCTTGGAAACCCGGCTCAAAACCCTGGTCGATGACAAATCCGCCATTCTGCGCAGCTGGATTGCCGACGAGAAATTGGCGCCCATTGATCCGGTGCATCTGATTTTCATGATCTGGGCAACCACCCAGCACTATGCCGATTTCGAAGCTCAGATTGATGCCGTCACCGGCGGTGCGTCCCAGCAGCAAGGCTTCCAGGATCAAGCCGCGCAGGCAGTACTCTCCATCCTGCTCAACGGCATCAAACCGCGACCGAACGCCTAAAGCTCGTTTTTGGCCAGCACGCGCTCCAGTAGGGAGAGCATGGACTTCGCCTCTTGGGGCTCCAAATCGGCTACAAGTGCAGCATTCACCTCATCGATGATGTCCAACAGCGCCGGCACCAGGGCGAGCGTCTTTGCCGTCGCATGCACTCCATTGGTTCGCCGTGAGGTTGGATGCGGACGTCGCTCCAGAAAGCCATCGCTCTCCAACTGATCAAGGGACCGCGTGATGGCATAGGCTGGCGCACTGAACTGTTCTGAAATGGCAGCTTGCGACAGGCCATCGTTTTCCGCCGCCATCATCACCAGGGCAAAGGTCTGGACAGTCAGCCCGTGCGGGGCAAGCTTCGCATTCATCGCCCGGTCAAGTTGACCAGCCAACCGCTGGATGTGCCAGCCCCGGCTGATAAGGCGCGTTTTCTCTATGCGCGCGGCGAGCACATCAGCGTCAGGTGATTTGGTGGCGATCGGTTGGGTCATGGCGTGCAGCTAGACGGTTGAATAGCTTATTGCAAATATTGCATTTTGCAATTATAGCATATTGCAATTGCAGTTGTAATCGGGAACCTCTGCCATGAAACGCTACCATCCAGCCCTCGTCGCCTTGCATTGGCTCTTGGCGCTTATGCTGTTCGTCGCTCTTATCGTTGGAACAGTCGCGCTTGACCCAATTCCAGAAAGCGATCCGACTAAGATCGACGCGCTCCGCTCACATATGATCGCTGGCTTAGCGATCGGCGTGTTGATGCTCATCCGTCTGGTCATCCGTTTGCGATCAACCCATCCGCCGGAGGCTGACATTGGCAATGCGCTCCTCAACCGGGCAGCCAAATGGGCTCATTGGGGGCTTTATCTGCTGGTTTTCGGCATGGTCGGATCTGGCATCGCCATGAGTGCAATGGCCGGACTGCCCCCCATCGTCTTTGGCGGCTCAGGTGATCCTCTGCCGGCCTCTTTCAACGATCTGCCGCCCCGCGCCGCCCACGGCTTGTTCGCAACACTGTTGATGCTGTTGATCCTCGGACACATAGCGGCGGCGTTCTATCATGAGTTTGTTCGCCATGACGGCCTCATCGGTCGGATGTGGTTTGGCAAACGATTGCCATAAGGGCTCATAAGGGTCGGCAGTTTTGCCGATCCAAGCTTGCCAGCCGTCCGCCATCCCCCTACGACTCCCGGCAATGGACCAAAAGGTCCGTCTAATTTGGGAGCTGAAGGGAGATCATAATGACCAAGCTCACACGCCGCCAAACGCTCGGCCTAATCGGTGCTGGGGCGGCGGCCACCGCCACGACCCCGTTCCTCGCCAAGCCTGCGCTCGCCAACACCACGGTGAAGGTCGGCGCTCTGCGCTTCACCAGCCATGCGGCAAGCTTTGTCGCTTTTGAGCGCGGCTATTTCGCCGATGCCGGGCTGGACGTGGAGTTCGAGTTCTTCCAGGCTGCCCAGCCGATGGCTGTCGCGATTGCTTCTGGCGATGCGGACTATGCGGTCACCGCCATTTCCGGCGCGCTGATCTCGCTTGCAGAGCGTGGCGCAGCGAAGGTAATCGGCGGCGCGCTGTCTGAAGAGCAGGGCATCGATGGCCAGAAAATCATCGTCTCCAACGGCGCACATACGGATGGCCTGACAAGCCCGGCCAATCTTGATGGCCGAAGCTTTGCCGTGACCCAGGCCGGCTCCTCATTTCACTATATGGGCTCCAAGATCAGCCAAGCCGAAGGTGTTGAGGTCGAGTTCCAGCCGCTCCAGCGCGTTGGCAACATCATCGGTGCGCTGCGCTCCGATCAGGTGGATGCCTGGTCGATCGTTCCGCACATCGCCAAGCCGCTGGCCGCCTCTGGCGCGGTTCACATCATTGGCGATGTCGCCGACTACATTCCGAACTATCAGGTGACGACGGTCTTTACCTCATCGGACAGTGCTGCCGATGAGCGCGCCAAAACCGAAGCCTTCCTGTCTGCCTTTGCTCGCGGCGCCGCCGACTTCAACGCGGCCCTCGTCGACAAGACCGAAGGCGAGGATGCGATGGAAGAAATGGTTCGCCTCATCCACGGTTACGTTTACACTGACCGTGAGTATGCCGATGCGCGCACGCCGATCGTCAATGGTGCCATGCGCATCAATGAAGGCGCGGCGCTTAACATGACCTCGGTGCAGGATCAGATGGATTGGTTCAAATCCGAAGGTCTGGTTGACGCCAGCTCGAGCACTGACACGCTGGTCGATCCGTCCTACGTCGACATCCTTTAAGCGCTTACGCAATCGATAAGAATGGCGGCCCATCGGCCGCCATTTGCATATCAGCCAGAGTGGTGGCACCGCCTTATGGACCTACTCCTCCAAAATGTCTCCCATCACTATGGTGCGCTAGAAGTGATGCGCGACATCAACCTGGAGATTCCTGCAGGACGGATCGTTTCCATCATCGGCCCATCAGGATGTGGCAAGTCCACCCTGCTCCGGTTCATTGGCGGATTGGAGCGCCCCACCAGCGGTCAGATTGTGCAAGTCGGTGAACCACCCGCCGGCAGTCTCAACCCGCTGACCTATGTCTTCCAGGATTTCGCGCTGCTGCCTTGGCGCACGGTTGAGGGCAACATCAGTCTCGTGCTCGAAGATCACGGGCTGAGCGGCGCCAAGTCCGAGAACATCATCGCTGATGTGCTCGCCCGCACTAAACTTTCAGATTTTCGCAAGGCCCTGCCAAAGCAGCTGTCGGGCGGCATGAAACAGCGCGTCGCGATCGCCCGCGCGCTGGCCGTCAATCCGGCTGTGATGCTGATGGATGAACCTCTCTCGGCCCTCGACAGCCAGACCCGCGAACTCCTGATGGACGATCTCATCGCGCTTTGGGCTCGCGAGCGCTTCACCGCGGTTTATGTCACCCACAATCTGCAAGAGGCGGTCCGCCTGGGCCATGTCATCGTGGTCCTGTCGCGGCGACCCGGTACGATCCGCGAGATCGTGGAAATCGATCGGCCACTCGATGAGCGCCAAATGGGCGATGCCGACCTCGAAAAGGTCCAAAAGCAGCTTTGGACCCTCATGCGCGAAGAAGCCGCCGCCGCCGACCAGGAGCTGATCCATGCTTAGCCCTGACACCACGCAAAACGGCGGGACAGATCAACGGACGGTGCGCTTCCGCGGCGGCGGCTTTGCGCCGAAATCCATTCTGTGGATCGGGCCAGTCGTCTTTGCCGTCATTCTTGTTGTCTGGGAGGTGGGAACGCGCCTCGGTCTGATCTCGACCCTGACCCTGCCGCATCCCACCGACGTTTTGGGCACCTTCGCCGATCTCTGGCGAACGGGCCTTTTGTGGGAGCATCTGCTCCCTTCCATCAGCCGGTTCCTTGTCGGTTCGGCCATGGGCTGCACGGCGGGTATCGCCATCGGCATCTTGATTGGCCTGTTTTCCCATGTGCGTGCGGGCCTTGTGCCTGTGGTCGCGGCGATCTTCCCCATTCCCAAGATCGCGCTCCTGCCGCTCTTCATCATCTGGTTCGGCATTGGTGAGGGCTCAAAGTACGCCCTGATAGCGCTCGGCACCTTTACCCCCATGGTCGTGGCGACCTATGGCGCGGTGGACAATGTTGACCGGACGCTCATCCGGATGGGCCAAAGCTTCTCTCTTTCCTGGGCCTCCATCGTCTGGAAAGTCGTGCTTCCCGGCGCGATGCCAGGCATCTTTTCAGGTCTGAGAGTCTCACTCGCCATCGGCATTATCCTGCTTGTTGCTGCCGAGATGCTGGGCGCGCGCCACGGCGTCGGCGCATACATCCTGGAAGCCGGATCACTCTACGATCTGGAACGACTTTTCGCCGGCGTGATTATCCTTTCCGTGCTTGGCGTGACCGTTAGCTTTCTCCTCGGACAGGTGGAGCGCCGTGTCTTGAGGTGGCGCGCCTAACAATCATGCAGGGCCCAAAAACGGTGCACTGCGTCGTCTAGACGGATGATAAATCCTGAATTACGTTTTGTTCGATCTCCAAACAATGGGGACTGGCGCTGGGGTGTTTGGCCGACCGGAAGCGCTTTCAAAAAACGAGGGAACGGCCAAACAGGGAGGAACAAATGAAACATCTAACTATGACGGCGTCTGTGGTTCTAGCAGGAACGATGCTGGCAGGGTCTGCTATGGCCCAGTCGGATTCCATTCGCTTCTGGACCACTGAAGAGCAGCCCGAGCGCCTAGCCGTCCAGCAACAGATGGCTGCCGACTTCGCCAGCGAGACCGGCATCGACGTTGATGTAATCCCGGTGTCGGAAAACGAACTCGGCACACGCGCAACGGCCGCCTTTGCCGCCGGCGATCTGCCTGACGTGATCTACCACACGCTGCAATATGTCTTCCCCTGGACCGAAGCTGGCATCCTGGACCCAGATGCTGCAACTGATGTGATCGAAGACCTGGGCAACGATACGTTCGCACCGGGCGCGCTCGGCATGGCGGAAGTCGATGACGAACTCTACGCCGCCGTTCCGGTTGATGGCTGGACGCAGATGGTCGTCTATCGCGCCGATCTGTTCGAGGGCGCAGGCCTTGAGCCCCCGACCTCTTACGCCAACATCGTTGCGGCTGTTGAAGCTCTTCACAATCCGCCTGAGGTGTTCGGTTTCGTCGCCGCGACCAAGATCGACGAAAACTTCATGAGCCAGGTGCTGGAGCATGTGTTCCTCGCCAACGGCGTTACGCCCGTTAGCGAAGACGGCCTGATGGCGCTCGACGAAGCCTCCACTGTCGAAGTCCTTGAGTTCTACAAGGTCTTGGCGGAAGCCTCCCCTCCAGGTGACCTGTTCTGGCAGCAATCGCGTGAGCTCTACTTCGCCGGCCAAGCTGCGATGATCATCTGGTCGCCATTCATCCTTGATGAGTTGGCTGGTCTGCGGGATTCTGCACCACCGACCATCAATGACGACACCACCTCCCGCGAACTGGCAAGTCGCACCGGCATCGTCACGACCTTCTCCGGTCCGTCCAATGCAGACGGCGCTGCCTGGGCCGACGTTCGCTACTTCGGCATCACGACCGGCGCGGATCTCGATGCAGCCCAAGCGTTCGTGGAGTACTCCATGAATGAAGGCTACACGGCGACGCTGTCCATCGCACCGGAAGGCAAGTTTCCGGGTCGCCGTGGCACCGAAGACGACCCGACCGCGTTTGTCGATGCATGGTCGCAGCTTGATGTCGGCGTCGATCGCCGGGCACCGCTATCGGATCTCTATCCCGCTGACGTCATTTCCGAGATTGTCGCCGGTCTGGAAACCGCCGACCGTTGGGGCGTCGTCGAGGGGCAGCTTGCCCTGGCATCGCAGATCGTGAACTCTCAGATCATCAACCGCTATGTGCGCGAGTTTATTGATGGTGAGCGTGATGCGGCTGCCACCGTGGCGATCATCAATGAGGAACTTGCGCGCATCGAGTAACGCGCGAGTCCGCCGAATGAGTGGGCGCCATGGCACGGGTCCGTGGCTTGGCGCCCTCCCCCTACTCTCCGGCACCCTTCGCTTCCAACCCGTGACCATCAAGGGTGAAGGCCGTGTCCATCGCTGATCAGCAATCCACCGTCTCTTCCGGACCGCCAAAAGGCGTCGGGCCGATGCGCAAGCGCGAGGCCGGCCTGGCGTTCAACATGCTGTTGCCGACAGCCTTGATCGTGATCCTGATCGTCCTTGGACCGCTGTTGGCCAACTTCTGGATATCTGTGAAGCCGGTGGAGCTAGGCGATCTACGTCCACCCTCGACCGTCGTCACCGAGCGTCTGCGCGGCGACGCGGAAGCCATCGGCGATGTGGTTGAGCTTGAGTACCGCATCCGCAACTCCTCGCCGAGCCAGGCGGTGGAAGAGGCGGGTTTCACCGATACGATTCCAGCCGGTCTGACCGTTACCGAGCTCGATGAACGCTGCCGCCTCACTGGCCGTGAGTTGTCCTGCAACCTTGGCGATTTGGAGGGCGGTTTCCGCGAACGGTTCCGCCTGACCGCAGAGGTCGGTCAGGGCTTCCTCGATGCGCCTGAAGATGTGCGTGCCACCGACCCGGCAACGTTCGGAAACGGGATCAACATCCTCACCAGCTTTGATTTCACCCTGGAAAACTTTGAGCGCGTTTTCAGCGCCTCGGAGTTCTGGTCTGTTCTGCGGGTTACGATCTACTACACGGTCTTTTCAACGGCCGGCGCGCTGGTCGTTGGTCTGTTCGCCGCTCAGCTCATGAATGTCGCATTCAAAGGCCGTGGGATCCTCCGCGGCCTTTTGCTGTTTCCCTATGTCGCCCCAGTGATCGCGGTCGCCTTCACCTGGATCATCCTGCGCGATCCATTCTCAGGCACCATCAACGCGATGCTGGGCGAGATGGGCCTGATCGGTGCACCGATAAACTTCTTCGGGACCCGGGATGTGGACGTCACCATCTTCGGGCTGACCTTCCAATTCCCGGTCGCCCTATCAACGGTGATCGCTTTTGAGGCCTGGCGCTACTTCCCGCTCTCTTTCCTTTTCATTCTCGCGGCCATGCAGTCGGTTTCAAGCGATATGTATGAAGCCGCGGAGATCGATGGCGCAACGCCGCTGCAACAGTTCTGGTACCTGTCACTGCCGCAGCTTGTCGGCATCCTTTCTGTCCTGTTCCTCCTGCGCTTCATTTGGACGTTCAACAAGTTCGACGACATCTTCCTGCTCACTGGCGGCGCGGCTGGGACGCGCACCCTGACGGTGCAGGTCTATGAACAGGGCTTCGCGCTCTCCAACCTCGGTGCTGGGGCGGCGGTGGCGGTGGTCGTCTTCTTCGTCCTCCTCGTCTTCGCCCTCATCTTCTTCAGATTTTCGCCCAAAGAAGGAGGTGCCTGACCATGGCTGTCGCAGACGCAAGCCTTGCTGACTCGGGCCCACGATTCGGGCTTGGCACGATCCTCTCCTGCGCTATCGGCCTCCTGGCTGGCTTCATCACCATGGTTGTGGTCGGCGTCACCCTTGGACTGGTCACTGGAGCCTTTGCTGCGCCACCAGCAGGCGCGGCAGCCATCGCTGGACTGGTGGCAGGTGGCTATCTGGGCGCCGTCGGACCCGACAGCCGACATAGTCGGCGATCCCTGATCATTGCAGGCGTTCTGCTGATCCTTGTGCACCTACTAGCGACCTTCGCGTCACCCTTCGGCCTCACCATGGATCAGGTGTCGGTGTGGCAATTGGCAGCCCTCATCATCTTCGCGGCGCTGACCATTTTCGGCATCGCAGCCTGCATCGCTGATCTGCCCTCTGGCGCGGTGTCTCGCTACAAAACCGAGGCAGCCTTTATCCGCACCATGAAGGCCCTTGGCTTCGTCATCTTCACAGTGATGGTGGCTCTGCCCTTCTACGTCATGGTGATGACGAGCCTGAAGAACCAGTCGGAGCTGATTGCCAATCCGCTGGACCTTTCCATTGACCTCTCACAGGGCTTTGAAGGGCTGTTTTCCAGCTATTACGAGCTGTTCACCCAGTTCAATTTTGGCCGCTATCTCTTGATTTCAGCCATCGTCTCGACAGCAACGGTCATCCTCACGCTGCTGTTCTCGGTGCCCGGCGCTTATGCCGTCGCTCGGCTGCGGTTCAAGGGGCGGCACGCCTTCGCGCGATCGATCCTTCTCATCTACATGGTGCCGGCGATCGTGCTGGTGATCCCGCTTTATGCTGTGTTCTCGCAGCTTGGCCTGCGCAACTCGCTGCTCGGCTTGTTGATCGTCTATCCGGCGACAACTGTGCCGGTCGCGCTCTACATGCTCAAAGGCTATTTTGAAGGCATCCCCAACGAGCTGGAAGAAGCCGGCTTGATGGATGGCCTCACTCGGTTCGGGGTAATCGTCAAGATCACCCTGCCCTTGGCCTTGCCAGCGCTGGCGTCGGTCTCGCTCTACGTCTTCATGATCGCCTGGAACGAGTTCCTTTTTGCGTTCATGTTCCTCGATGACCCGGCGATCTTCACCCTGTCGCGTGGTGTCGTCTCCCTCGATTCATCCGAAGTTCCACGCCAGCACCTGATGGCTGGCGCCGTCGTTGCGACGGTGCCCGTGCTGGTCGTTTTCCTCTGGTTGGAACGGTTCCTTGTTGCCGGCCTTACCGCCGGCAGTGTGAAAGGCTGATTGCAGACCTATGGCTCTTCCCATTCCACCCGAAGGCTCACCGCCCGAAGGCGCCGTGCTCATCGACGATGACGCGCTTTCGGGCGAGGCACGCACCATCATCACCGGCAATGATCGCGGCGGCTACACGGTGCCGACAGCCGGCTTGTATCCTTACCAGTGGAACTGGGATTCCGCGATAGTGTCGCTCGGCTTCGCCGCCTTCGATCTGGACCGTGCTTGGACGGAGATCGAAACGCTCGTCGCGCATCAATGGCCGGACGGGATGATCCCACACATCATCTTCCATAAGGAGGTCCCGAGCTACTTCCCTGGCCCGACGGTTTGGGACACTGGAAGGCCCGTGCCGACATCCGGCCACTCGCAGCCGCCGGTGATTGCCTTCTGCGCGGAAGAGCTACTGGCGCTCGACAGCGGACCCTTGGGCCAAGCCCGCGCATCGCGCGTGTTCGACGCCCTCATGCGCTGGCACACCTGGTTCCATACATCACGTGATCCCGGGGGACTGGGCGTTGTTGCTGTCACTCACCCTTGGGAATCGGGCCGCGATAACTCACCGGACTGGGACGAGGCTCTGGAAGCCGTCGATGGATCGGGGGTTGCACCCTATAAGCGGCGTGATCTGGCCCATGTCGACGCCTCCATGCGCCCGACCAAGGAAGAGTATGACCGCTACATCGCGCTCGTTGAGTTTGGCCGGTCGCTGGGCTGGAACGCGCGCGACATCGGGCAGCGCAATCCGTTCTTTGTTGCAGACCCCGGCACCACCTTCATCCTCTTGGCCGCCGACAGAGCCCTTTTGCGCCTCGCGCACATCCTCAAAAAGATCGACGATGTTCCGGTGATCGAAGAGTGGATCAGCCGTGCCGAGGCCGGCGTCGAACGCTTATGGGACCCGGTGCAGGAAACCTACACTGCCCTTGATTTGCGCACGTCCACACT
>JBHJIX010000037.1:0-18121 GCA_050043025.1 Cohaesibacteraceae bacterium | reverse complement strand
ACCCTTCTGCCGTGCGAGCCGGTCCGGATCAGGCCGAGGTGACGCTGATGCACGCGGTCTCGCGTATTATGCTCGCGGGTCAGATCGACAACATCCAGGTGTCGTGGACCAAGCTCGGGCCGCAGATGGCGCAGGCGATGCTCGATTGTGGCGTCAATGATCTTGGCGGCACGTTGATGAACGAAAGCATTTCGCGCGCCGCTGGGGCTAAGCACGGGCAGGAAGTGACGGCCCATGAGATGGTCCAGATCATCCGTTCCGCAGGCAAGGTTCCCGTTCAACGCAATACGCTATACAGAACACTTCGAACCATTGAGGATCTCGAGCCGGAAGCCCAGGCTCCGTTGGTCGATCGCAAGGGCCGCGACCCGCTTGGCTTCCTCCAGCCTGAACCGGCGCGGCGCGCCTCGTGAAGCAGGTGACCCTCCTTGCCGGCGGTGTTGGTGGAGCGAAGATGGCCGAAGGCCTCGCCGCGCTCGACGATGTGGATCTGACTATCGGCGGCAATGTTGCCGACGACGAGCAGTTCCATGGGCTCTGGGTGTCGCCGGACATCGATACGGTAACCTACACGCTGGCCGGCATGATAGACCGCGCTCAGGGTTGGGGCGTCGCCGATGAAAGCCATCGTGCGATGGACGTTCTGGAAACGCTTGGCGAGCCAGTGTGGATGACGCTGGGGGACAAAGACTTTGGCTTGCATATCTACCGCACCATGCGCCGTGCGCGCGGGGATCGTCCGACCCAGATTGCGGCTGACGCTGCCCGCGCTTTTGGCGTCAAAGCGCGCATTCTCCTGCCGACCGATGACCCGGTGCAAACGCGCCTTGAGACGGATAGGGGTGGATTGAGCTTTCAGGAGTACTTTGTCCGCGAGAAGTGCGAGCCGACCGTCTCGGCAGTCTGGTTTGAATGGATTGAACGGGCGCGGCCGACGCCGGAGGCGCTCGAGGCCATCGATGCCGCCGATTTGGTCGTCATCGCGCCTTCTAATCCGTTGGTGAGCATCGACCCCATTCTTTCGGTGCCGGGCATCCATGATCACATCGTGGAATCGGGTGTGCCCGTTATCGCTGTGAGCCCCCTCATCGGAGGCAAGGCGGTGAAGGGGCCTGCAGCTGCTATGATGGAAGCACTCGGCCTAGAGGTTTCCGCACTTGGCGTTGCGCGGCATTATCTCGGCTTGGGGGATCACTTGATGATCGACAACAAGGATGCTGTTCTGGTGGACCACATCCATCATCTGGGCATGCACGCGACGGTGACGAACACGCTGATGAAGGATCTGGGCGACAAGGAGCGCGTTGCGCGTGAGATCATGGAGATTGCTGCATGAGCACCAGCAATGCCGATCTTTGCGTCGTCATTCCGATGAAGGATCCTGAGCAGGCGAAAACCCGTCTGGGAGACGTCTTGCCAGCCGAGACACGCGCGGCGCTGACCCGGACGCTGTTTCGCAACACCTTGCGGGTTCTTCGCACGGTCGATAGCGGGCTCCATATCGTCGTCGTCACGGCCTCGCCTTCCATTGCCCTTATCGCGCACCCGTTTCGCGCGCAGGTTCTCGATGATCCGGGCGAGGGGCTTTCGGCCGCTGCTGAAGCTGGTGCGCGCTATGCCGCCCATCATCGTTTTCGCTCCGTTTGCATTCTTCCCGGCGATCTTGCTGACCCGCTGGCTAAAGACTTTGAAACGCTGTTTGCGGCGCCCCGGCCCGACGGGTCAGTCATCATCGCGCCGGCGCATGATGGCGGCACGAATGCTTTGATTGCCTCGCCGCCGGACGCGCTGCCGTTCTCCTATGGGCAGGGTTCTTGCGCGAAGCATCAGGCCTCAGCAGAGGAGGCGGGTCTCTCATGCCTGGTTATGCCGCTTCCCAGCCTGCTTTATGATGTCGACAGGTCAAGCGATCTGGGGTCGCGGCTGGTGCGTGGCCTTGATCGGTCCTTGGGAGCGTTCGGCGCATGAGCTCGGTGACCGTCACAGCACTGGAAGGTATTCCGGAGGTGAAGGCCGGCGACGATGTTGCTGCCCTCATTGGCGATGCGCTGGAGGCAGGCGGTCTCACTCTCGAAGCTGGCGACGTGCTGACGATCGCCCATAAGATCGTCTCCAAGGCCGAAGGCCGTGTGCGCCGCTTTGTCGACGTTGAGCCTAGCGAGGAAGCTGAGCGCTACGCCGAGCAACTTTCAAAAGACCCGCGGAAGGTTCAAATCGTCCTCGATGAGAGCCTTCAGGTGTTGCGGTCGTTCAAGCATCCGCATGCCAATGAAGGCACGATGATCTGCGAGCACAGGCTAGGGCTGATCTCTGCCAATGCTGGCGTTGATGAGTCCAACACCGCTGATGACGGCGAGGCCATCTTGCTGCCAGAGGACCCCGACGCGAGCGCGCAGGCTATCCGTCTTGGGCTTGCGACCCATTTTGGTGTCGCGCCCGGTGTGATTATCACCGATACCTTTGGTCGCCCCTGGCGGGTTGGCCAGGTGAACGTCGCTATTGGCCTGGCAGGTGTTCCGGCCACTATCGATGAAACCGGTGATGTGGATGCTCGCGGCCGTTTGCTCAAAGTAACGCAGCCGGCCATCGCTGATGAAATCGCGGCAGCCAGCGGCCTCGTAGTCGGCAAGGCTGCCGGTACGCCCGTTTCCCTGTTCAAAGGGCTCAACTGGGTGCCAGACAATCATGCGCGCGCCAGGCAACTCCTGCGCGCCCGAACAGAGGATATGTTTCGATGACGCTTGCCATTTTGGGTGGAACAGGGCCGCAGGGTCGAGGGCTGGCTTTGCGCTTTGCCCGCGCGGGCGTGCCGGTGGTGATCGGTTCGCGTGACGCCGCCCGTGCAGCTGAAGCGGCGGCCGAATTGGCTGGCCAGTTGCCCGACGGATCCGCGGCGATCACGGGCGCGAACAATGAAGATGCGGTCGCGGCCGCAGAACGCTTTGTCATCCTCTCCGTTCCTTATTCCGGGCACAACGCCACGCTGGAAGCGCTGAAGTCCGATTTGGCGGGCAAGATCCTGATCGATATCGTCGTGCCGCTTTCGGCAGACGACCCGAAGGTGGTGGACATGCCGCCGGAAGGGTCGGCGACGGAGGCAGCTCAAGCTATTTTGGGTCCAGACATCCCTGTTATCGGCGCCCTGCACAATGTGTCTGCTGCAACGCTCAACAAGCTGGAATGGGACATCAATTGCGATGTGCTGGTGTGCGGTAACTCGCTGAATGCCCGCAAGGAAGTGATGGTGCTGATCTCAAAGCTCGGCGTCACCTGCTTCAATGCCGGCGCGGCCAACTCTGCCCGCTGCGTTGAGGCTATCACGCCCATTCTCATTCGCATCAACATTTCCAAGCAGGTGCCGTTCACCCATGCCGGCCTCAAAATCTGGCCGCCGGCGCATTAGCGCCGGTCCTTTTTCGCGCGAGGTCCGGGCGGAAAACCGGGATCCACTTTTCCTGACCTCGCTTTGACGACCGGAACCGAAACAATCTGAAGGGGAATAGCTATGGAATTTGGAATTACGTTTAAGGGGGTCGTTGACCCAGATCGGGCGAAAGCTCTGGTTCGGCTCGCTGAGTATTCGGGCTTCAGCTATTGCTGGTTCTACGACAGCCACATTCTTTGGCGCGAAAGCTACATGGCGATGGCCATGCTTATGGAGCACACCGAGACCATGCGGTTCGGGCCATGCGTGACCAACCCTAACACACGCGACTGGTCGCTTGCGGCGTCCATGTTCGGCTCGCTCGCCAAGCAGTCTGGTGGCCGGTTTGATATCGGCGTCGGACGCGGTGACAGCGCTGTGCGTGTCATGGGCAAGAAGCCTGCAAAGCTCGCGACCCTTGAGGAGTTCGTTCTCAAAGTCCAAGCCATGATCCGCGGCGAGGAGGTCACCTATGGCGACGTGCCTGCGCCGATCCAGTTCCCTTGGGCAACGGGGTACGAGCTACCGGCTTGGATTGCCGCCTATGGCCCGATGGCTTTGGCGTCGGCCGGTAAGGTTGGCCAGGGGCTTATCCTTCAGATCGCTGAGCCGGGCATCTGCAAATGGCTCACTGACCAGGCCGTCGCTGCTGGTAAGGAAGCCGGACGGGACATGTCGGACTACAAGGTTATGTCAGCCGCACCGGCCTATTTCGGCTCGATGGACGAATGCCGCGAGGCCACGAAATGGTTCCCGGCCATGGTTGGAAACCATGTTGCCGATATTGTCGAGAAGTATGGTTCAGACACCGATCTGGTACCGCAGAGCCTTACCGCTTACATCGAAAAGCGCCGCGGCTACGACTACTCCAAGCACGGCCAGAGCGATAACCCCTATCTGGACTTCATCACCGATGACATTGTCGACGGGTTCGCTGTTCTGGGCACGCCGGACGACCACATTGCCAAGCTCAAAGAGCTTGAAGCGGTGGGCGTGACGCAGTTCAACATCTATCTCGACAATGGCCGTGAAGCGGAAATCATCGAGACTTATGGCGACAAAGTCATCCCGGCGATGAAGGGCTGATTGAGCCCCTTCAATTTGGTTGTTTGCAAGCCTTTTGGGTCGCCTCGTAGGAGGCGATCCATAACCCTTCCAGAATGCTGCTGCGCAGCGAATATTGTGCACTGCACGCGGAAATACTTTAGAATTTTTCTATTTTAACCAACTGATTTATCTACGTATTTTCCACCCTGGCCATAGGGAGCACGCCCTTCGTTTATTACCAAGAAGTATATGGGGTAATCCGTACGTAGTGGTTCAAGAATCTCAACGCTTCCGATAGTTTCGCCGATGCGCTGGGGTGCCAAATTCCGGTACCGGCGGCTTGTGGAGACAGAAAGTCTTCGCACTAACCGTCTGTGACATCCGCAACAATCTGGCGGTGCCCCTTGGCAGGAAACGTCTTTTTGGGAGGACACGTTTTGTCTGACGATTCTGACAATAAGGCCTACTGGTCGGCGAACCTTCGCCTTGTAGGCATTTGCTTGGTGATCTGGGCCGTCGCGTCCTTCGGATTTGCCATTTTGCTTCGGCCGTTGGTCGCCGGAATTTCGGTTGGTGGTACCGACCTAGGGTTCTGGTTTGCTCAACAGGGCTCCATCCTCGTGTTTCTGGTCCTCATCTTCTTCTACGCTTGGCGTATGAATGCGTTGGACCGTGAGCACGGCGTGGACGAAGAATAATCTGGGAGCCGTGATCAATGGATCAAACAACACTTAACTTCATCGTTGTGGGCGCGTCGTTCGCGCTCTACTTCGGTATCGCCATCTGGGCGCGCGCCGCCTCGACGAGTGAGTTCTACGCCGCTGGCCGCGGTGTGAACCCGATCGTCAACGGGATGGCCACCGCGGCGGACTGGATGTCTGCGGCGTCGTTTATTTCGATGGCGGGTCTCTTCGCCTTCGTTGGTTACAACAACTCGCTGTTCCTGATGGGTTGGACCGGTGGCTATGTGCTTATGGCCATGCTGCTTGCGCCTTACCTGCGCAAGTTCGGCAAGTTCACCGTGCCTGAGTTCGTTGGCGACCGTTACTACTCCAACGCTGCGCGCGTTGTGGCGGTTATCTGTCTCATCGTGATCTCGGTGACCTACGTTATCGGCCAGCTGCGTGGTGCAGGCATTGCCTTCTCGCGCTTCCTGGAAGTGCCGATCGACATCGGTCTGTACATCGCGGGCTTCGTCGTTCTGGTCTACGCTGTGTTGGGCGGCATGAAGGGCATCACCTACACTCAGGTGGCCCAGTACTGTGTGCTCATCATCGCCTACACCATTCCGGCGATCTTCATCTCGTTGCAGCTCACCGGTAACCCGATCCCGGGTCTTGGTCTGTTCTCGACGATGGCTGAAGGCACAGCCGGCGCTGGCCAGCACCTCCTGGTGACGCTGGATGGCTTGCTGACGGATCTTGGCTTCCGAGAGTACACGGCAACAACCAATCCATGGCTGATGGCGCTTTACACCCTGTCGCTGATGATCGGTACGGCTGGTCTGCCGCATGTGATCATCCGCTTCTTCACGGTCCCTAAAGTGTCCGATGCTCGTTGGTCCGCTGGTTGGGCCCTGGTGTTCATCGCCCGTCTGTACCTGACGGCTCCGGCTGTTGGTGCGATGTCTCGCCTGAACATCACGACCACCATGTGGCCGGCTGGTATCGAGAATGATGCTGTGGCTGAAGCTGATCTGCCGGACTGGTTTGAAACCTGGAAGGTCACTGGCCTTCTTGGCGTCGAAGACAAGAACGGCGACGGCCTCATCCAGTACTACAATGATGCCAACCCGGACATGGCCGCTATCGCTGAAGAGCGCGGCTGGGCCGGCAACGAGCTCGTCACCTTCAACCGTGATATTCTCGTGCTTGCCAATCCGGAGATCGCACAGCTGCCAGGATGGGTCATCGCCCTGATTGCGGCTGGTGGTATCGCGGCTGCGTTGTCGACGGCGGCTGGCTAGCTGCTGGCCATCTCCTCGGCGATCAGTCACGATCTCATCAAGTCGGTGTTCAGGCCAGATATCTCTGAGAGTGGCGAGCTGTTAGCAGCGCGTATCTCGATGGTGGTATCGATCTGTGTGGCCGTCTATCTGGGTCTCAACCCTCCGGGCTTTGCTGCCCAGGTGGTTGCGCTGGCCTTCGGTCTGGCGGCAGCAACGCTGTTCCCGACCCTGATGATGGGCATCTTCTCCAAGCGGATGAACTCTGCGGGTGCAATCGCAGGTATGCTGGCTGGTCTGATTTCGACCTGTCTTTACCTGTTCCTGTACCTTGGGTTCTTCTTCATCCCGGGCACGGCTGTGTTCGACAGCTCGCAGTATCTGTTCGGCATTCCGCCGACCCACTTCGGGCCGATCGGTGCGCTGTTCAACTTCATCGCTGCGTTCCTTGTTTCTCGTGCGACGGCTGCTCCGCCGCAGGAAATCCAAGACCTGGTGGAATCAGTCCGCGTTCCTCGCGGTGCGGGTGCCGCCCAGGCTCACTAAGCCAACAGGCTTTGAGAGTTCTGAAAGTGACAAGAAGGGGCCCCTTGTGGGCCCCTTTTTCATTGGGCCGTCCGGCTGCTGAAACATAAAGAAACCGTGGAAAACCGGACTGGCGTGCCAACGGTCTGCATGCAAGGTGTGCCACCTAACGAATGCCACCCAGCGAATTCCAATGACAGGTATGGAGCCGACCATGGATGCAGCCCGCGCCGACATGGAGGCCTTTGTTCGCCGCCGCCACCCCTTTGACAGCCTGTCGGAGGACGCCGCGCAAGAAGTGCTGAAGGTTCTGGAACCAGAGTCTCATGCCGATGGCGCGATGGTCTTTGGCTATGGCCAGACCGTTGACGGCCTGCGGATCGTGGCGCGCGGCGAGGTTGAGCTGCTCTCCGCCAATGGCGACCTGATCGCCGAGGCCCATGCCGGAGACAGTGTTGGTTCGCGGGCACTATTCAATGCCGGCATCGCGGATCAGGCCGCGCGCGCCAAGGCGGCCGAGGGCGAAAGCGACGTCGTGGTCTATCGGTTGCCGGCGGAAACATTTGCCAAGCTGGTAGACGGCGACATGGCCTTCCGCGCCTTCTTTCAGCGCTTTGTGCCAACCGATGGCGATGATGCTGTCTCCGGTGAAGACGCCAGCCTTATGGGCGTCTCGCTGGAGAGCCTTATGACACCCAATCCGGTAACTGTGCCTGGAACGATGCCCGTCCGGGAAGCCGCTTCTATCATGGCGGAGCGGCATATCTCTTGTGTTTTGGTTGTTGAAGGCGAGCGCTTGGTCGGGCTTTTGACAACCGGCGATATCACCACCCGCGTTGTGGCCGCGCAGTCTCATCCTAATGCACCGGTTCAAAGGGTCATGACGCGTGACCCGATGGCCTTCAGCCCAGACGATAGTGGGTTTGATGCCATGCTGGCCATGAGCAGCAAGGGCATCGGCCACCTGCCAATCGTCGAGGATGGGCGTCCGGTCGGCATCATCACGCGGACCAATCTTGTCCGCCGCCAGCAGGTCTCTGCCGTTTATATGATCGGCGATATGCGCCGTCTGTCCGATACAGCGGAGCTTTCCAAGGTTGTCGATCAGATCCCCGGCCTCCTGGTTCAGCTCGTCGGCTCCGGCGTCGCGCCGCACAAGATCGGCCACGTCATCACCTCAATCGCTGACGCATTGACGGTGCGCTTGCTTGAGCTTGCTGAAGAGAAGTTCGGTCCCCCGCCTGTCTCCTATCTTTGGCTTGCGTGCGGCAGTCAGGGGCGGCGGGAGCAGACGGGCGTGTCCGACCAGGACAACTGTCTTATCCTCCACGATGCCTACGACGCTGACGCCCATGGCGCCTACTTTCGCGATCTTGCGGCCTTTGTCTCTGACGGGCTCGATGAGGCCGGCTACTTCTACTGTCCTGGCGATATGATGGCGACGAATGAGCGTTGGCGGCAGCCGGTTTCGGTCTGGCGTGGCTACTTTGAAGGCTGGGTCCACAAGCCTGATCCGATGGCACAGATGTCGGCCTCGGTGATGTCCGATCTGCGCCCTATCTCAGGAGACTTCTCACTGTTTGACGGCTTGCAGCGCCGTACGCTCGACCTGGCCAAGGCCAACTCGATTTTCCGAGCCCATATGACGGCCAACTCGTTGAAGCACACACCGCCGCTCAGCCTGTTTCGCGGCTTCGCCCTCATCCGCTCCGGCGAGCACAAGAACACTGTCGATCTGAAACACAATGGCGTGGTGCCCATTGTCGATCTGGCGCGGCTCTACGCGCTAGAAGGTGCGCTTGAGGCGGTCAACACCCGCGAGCGTATCGAGGCGGCGCAAGAGGCTGGGACCGTGTCAAAGCAAGGCGGCCGGGACCTTCTGGACGCCTTCGATCTCATCTCGACGGATCGCCTTCGCCATCAAGCGCGACAGATCCGTGATGGCGAGAAGCCAGACAACTTTTTGGCGCCGTCGCGCCTGTCTGCCTTTGAGCGCAACCATCTGAAGGACGCGTTCGGCGTCATCAAGGGCTTGCAATCGTCCCTCGGGCACGGGCGCACTGTCGGATAGCTAGGCCTTGTGGCGGGCTAGCGCTCCGGTTCGGGCCGGGGTAAACCCGCCGCCAGTGACCCTTTGTTCCAAGCACGGGCTTTCATGTTTCTAGGCTATGTAGGCGCTATCGCCGGCGGCATTGGTCTTGCCGCGATCTTGCTGGTGATTTCCAAGACACTGCGGTTGAACCTGCCGCGGTGGCTGTACCCTGCAACGGCGGGCCTGGGCATGCTCTTGCTCACAATCCACATTGAGTACAGCTGGTTCAGTCAGGTGCGCTCCACGCTGCCTGAAGAGATCGAAATCGTCGAAACCTTTGACTATTCGGTTCCCTATCAGCCGTGGACCTACCTCATACCGCGCGTGAACCGCTTCGTTGCCATTGACCACACATCCGCCCGTACCAATGACGGCGTTGAGGATTTGGTGCTCATTGATGTGATTTTGATGGAGCGGTTTTCGCCCACCTTCAAAGCAACCAATTTCGTCAATTGCGACGCCGGTGAACGCCTGCTTGTTGGTGATGACATTGAGATGGATGAAACGGGTATGCCGCTCAGCAGCGATTGGTCTGCGGTCGGCCTTGATGATCCCTTGATCAAGGCGGTGTGTGAGCGCCACAATTCGCCGAGCGCTTAAGATCTTGGTTTGGCGAGGATCAAGGCAAGGCTGAACAGCCCGTCTAAGGTGCGTTCTCCCGGCCGACCCACAACAACAAACGGGCGCGCCGGCGGCATGCATTCGGGAGGAGCCGAACGATGACGAAGGTCCGTTCGACACAAGAACCGCGCCGTGTGGTGCGCGGGCTTTTCATTCCACTGGTCGCACTTGCTTGCTTGCTCGTGGCACTGGTCCTTGGGCTGGCTTTCGCCGGTGGGCAAAGCGGTTTGGCGCCCACGCTCTTGCCGCTTATTGCCTTGGCCGCAGCTGGTCTCCTGGGCTTTTTGTTTTTCCAAATGCGGCGGGCAGAGACGATGGTTGTCCAACCAGCGCAGCGCCTGCAATCGGCGCTGACAAGGGTACCCGATGAGGGGTTGGCGGCCGTCACTGGTCTGCGCGACCCAGGGGTTTTATCCGGCGTCGTACGGGAAGCCAGCGCTCTTTTGGAGCGCTATGTGCACGAAAGGGACGAGGATCCGGGCGCGCGTGAGGCCATTGTACGCACGCGGCTGGAAACCGTGCTCCGCGATCTCCATGACGGCGTGATGATTTGTACGCTCGATCACCAGGTGCTTCTCTACAACAAGCGTGCTCTCGACATTCTCCATGTAACCGGGACGGTCGGTCTTGACCGCCCGCTGTTTGAGACATTGGCCGCACGTCCGTTCCGGCATGCCCTGACCCGGGTGGTCGCCCGGCATCAATCAGCGCGGCACATTGATCATGCCGATGGGCTGAGCGTCATGGTCATCGGTGGCACGGTGGATGGCCGCCATATGATTAAGGGCCGGATGTCGTTGATGCTCGATGATACTGGCAAGACTCCGGTTGGCTACGTCATGACGTTCGAGGATGTCACCAACGATCTCTCCGCCTCGCTTTGGCGCGAGCGCGCTATGTTCGATATCCGCTCCGATCTCAAAGGTCGGCTGGAACGTCTGACGAAGAAGGCCGCTCCGCATGGTCTTGATGCCGATATCGAGGCGGTAACGGCGGAAATTGATCGCTATGAGACCTTGGCGCTCGACGTCCTGGCCGGTGCCTGGCCGATGAGCGCGGTTTTTTCGACCACGCTTTTCGACTGCATCGTGGAACGGAATTCGGAGGAACGCAGTCTCGATTTCTCCATTGAGGGCGACCCGGTCTGGCTGCACTGCGACAGCGCGACCATCACCGACCTTCTAGACCGGATTGCCAATCGGATTGCCGTCGATCAGGGCATCAAGGCTTTCCGGGTGATCGCGACATTGGCATCGGAGGAAGAAGCCTATGTCGACGTTCTTTATGACGGCCAGGCCATTGATAAGGAAACGCTGACAGCCTGGCTTGATGAGCAGTTGGAGCCGGACCTTGGTGCCCTAACCGGGGGTGACGTTCTCCATCGCCATCGCACCAGGCTTCTTGTCGATGCGCTGGATGAGACGACGTCTCGCCTTCGTCTGCCGCTCAAAACGGCAGCAGAACGCTATGCGCGCACCGAAAGGTCACTGGCGCCAGCTCAAGCGCGGCGGGAATTCTACGATTTTGATCTCCTGCATCGGCCGCATTCACACTTGCTCGATGAGCGGCCGTTGAAGGCGCTGACATCGGTTGTTTTCGACACTGAGACGACCGGGCTTGAACCGTCCAAAGGCGATGAAATGATCTCGATTGGCGCGGTGCGGAGCGTCAATGGTCGGCTTCTGCGCGGTGAAATCTTCAATGAGTTCATCAATCCTGGTCGCGCCATTCCAGCGGCGTCGACCAAAATTCACGGTATCACCGATTCCATGGTCGCTGACGCGCCGACCGCGACAGAGACGCTGCCGCGCTTCCACGGCTTTGTCGGTCCAGGGGCACTTATCGCCCATAATGCAGCCTTCGACATGAAGTTTCTGTCTTTGAAGGAAAAGGTGGCCGGCGTTCGCTTCAACCAGCCGGTGCTTGACACGCTGCTGCTTGCTGCCCATGCGCTTGGCCGCGATGAGACGCTTTCGCTGGATGGTCTGTCGGAGCGGTTCGGCATCGAGCTTGCCGCAGAGGATCGCCACACGGCGCTTGGGGACGCGGTCGCCACCGCCGAGGTGTTCTTGAGGCTCCTGCCTATCCTTGAAGCACAGGGCGTGCGGACGCTCGGCGAGGCGCAGGCGGCATCCGATCGCCAGGTCGGCTTGCGCCGGATGCAGGCGCAGTTCTAGGGTTTAAGCTCCTGGGTCCAGAACAAAAAAGAAAGGGCGGCGCCCACCGGCACCGCCCTTTTGCCAACCTTCGATGGGTGGGTGGAGGAGCTACATCGAAAGCTCTTCGACTTCTTCACCTGGTTGTGGCAAAGCCGAGTTGGGGTTTGACCCATCAAGCCCGATGAGGAACAGCCCGACCAGGAACACCGGTGTTGCGATGAGCGCGAACACGATCAGCGCCATCGGCCCGAACAAAATGAACGCGATGATAAGCGCCACGACCGCATTGACCAGGAACAGGGAAAGCGTGGTCGCATCGGTCCAGCGGCCATAGAAGAAGCTGCGCTTCTGGCCTTTTTCGTCCGTATCAGCGGAGGTCGGATCAATGCCGTACTTGGCATCGCGTTGCGCCTTCAAGCGTCTGAACAGACCCACGATCAGTGCTGGAATGAACAGCAAGATGCTGGCGATCAGCGCAAAGGGCGCTGCGACGACCTTACCGAATCCGGTTTGCTCAGCGCCGGAGGTCAGGGCCGGCCAGGCGTAAAGCAAGCCAAACAGGACCACGCCAACAAGCGTTACCCAGATCGCGCCGGCGACGCCGCCAACGGCGTAGCCTATGCCGCCAAAACCGACAATGTTGATGAGAAGAACGATGATACCGCCGAGGGTTGAGCCGGCGGTGGAACGGGCCGGTTTGGAAGTGCTCATGGCTTGTCGTCCGTGTTGTTGACAGGGTCTGAATGCTCAGGATGGTCGTCTGTGTAGAGGATCCGCTCGGCTGCGCCTTGAAGATCATCAAACTGGCCGGATTTTAGGGCCCAAAAAAACGCAATCAGGCCCATTAGCGACAAAAACAGCGCCATCGGTATGAGAAAAAGCAAAACGTTCATGCCGTTGCCTCTGCTTTTTGAAGAGGATCGAGTGTTTTGCGGCGTGTTGCGATACGCGCGAAGGTTCGCGTGCCGTCCAGGCGAAGGGCATTGAACGTGACGATAAGGGAACTGGACGCCATGGCGATGGCGGCGATCCAGGGCGTGACCAGACCCAGCACGGCCACAGGCACCCAGACAAAGTTGTAGCCAACCGAAAAGACAATGTTCTGGATGGCGATGCTGCGGGCATCGCGCGCTGTTGTCAGCAAATGCGGCAGGCTTTCCAGCGTTGAGCCTAGGAAGACAGCGTCGGACGCGCGGCGTGAAATGTCGACGGCGCTTGTGGGCGCAAGCGATGCGTGTGCGGCGGCCAGGGCAGGGGTGTCGTTCAGCCCGTCACCGACCATCAGCACATGTTTGCCGGCCTCTTTCAGGCTTTCTATGGCGGCGATCTTGTCGGCAGGCGTCATGTCGCCCTGCCAATCGGAGATGCCGAGCGTTTTGGCCAAGGGTTCCACGAAGCGCGCCCGATCGCCCGACATGATGGCGATGTCGAAACCTTTTTCGCGCAACGTGTCGATCACCTGGGCGGTTCGTGGGCGCAACTGCGGAGCAAAGGCGAAGCGGGCTGGAGCCTGCCCGGGCCGGGTGAGCCAAACTTCGGTTTCCAGCGCGTTCTGCGTGGTGTTGGACTGATCGTTGGCGGTTTCGTCGATGCCGCACCAGCGCGCCGATCCAAGCCGGACTTCACCGCCATCCTCGTCAGTCCAGGTAAGGCCCATGCCGGGTGTGTCTTCCACGTCTTTGGCGCGTGGCACATCGGATGCCGCGGCGCGAATCGCCTGGGCTAGTGGATGCTTGCTGGAGGCAGCGATGGACGAAGCGAGAGATAGGGCATCGGGATCGTCTGGCACCGAGACGAGCTCCGGCTCCAACGTGGTCAACGTGCCTGTCTTGTCGAACACGATGGTGTCGATGGCGGCCAAGCGTTCCAGAGCGGTCTCGGACTTCACGAGCACGCTGTGGCGGGAGAGCTTGCCAGCAGCGACCACTTGGGTGATCGGCACGGCCAGCCCCAGTGCGCATGGGCAGGTGATGATGAGCACGCATACCCCGATCATCAGTGCTTCGGGCACGGTCAGTCCGCCGAACAGCCACCAGCCCAGGAACGCGCCCAGTGATAAGGCGTGGACCGTTGGGGTGTACCAGCGCACGACCTTGTCGGCGAAGGCCATGTAGCGGCCCTTTTTCTGCTCGGCAGCTTCCAGAAGGCGTACGATTTCCGCCAGCACCGTGGCCTCGCCGACGCTCTTGGCTTCCACGATGACCGGCCCGGTTAGGTTCATGGTGCCCGCCAGGACGGAGGAACCGTTCGCCACGTCTTTGGGCGTCGTTTCGCCATCGATGAGTGCTGTGTCGATGCTCGAGGTGCCATCGCGGATAATGCCGTCAACGCCGATGCGTTCGCCGGCCGCAACATGAATGCGGTCGCCGCTTGCCAGGCTGTCCGGCGGCACCGATTGCAAGGTGCCGTCGTCAAGCAGCTTCTGCACCGGTTGGCCGGCCAGCATGGCCAGGTCATGAACGGCCGAGCGAGCGGTTCCACGCACTTTGTGGTCCAGATAACGGCCGATGAGCAGGATGAAGAGGAGCGTCAGGGCGCCATCAAAATAGACGTGGGGGCCACCGGTCCAGGTTTCGTAGAGGCTCATCAGCGTCGTCAGCGTCACACCGACGGAAATGGGCACATCCATGTTTGTCTGGCCCTTGCGCAAGGCAGCAATGGCCGAGAGAAAGAAAGGCTGGCCGGAATAGTAGACGCATGGCACGGCAATCAGCGCCGCGATCCAATGGAAAAAGTCGCGCGTGCCCTGACCCATGGTCGCGAAATGGCCGGCCCAGACCGCCCATGCGAGCATCATCACGTTGGCGGCACCGAAGAAGGAGACCGCCAGCGCCATAATGAGGTCGCGGTCGGTTTTCTTGTCGCGCTCCAGAACCGCTTCCATCCGGTAGAGCGCCACCGGGTAGCCGAGATCTTCAATTGTTCCGGCAAGACGGTTGGCGGCGTCCGCACTGCCTTTCCATTGCAGCTTCAAGCGCCGTGTTGAGAGGTTCAAGCGCGCGTTTTCAACCGTTGGGTCAGCGGCCAGCCTGTCTTCAATCTTGCGTACGCAGCCGCCGCAATGGACGTTGCCAATAAGAAGGTTCAGCGTGTGGAGGCCATCGGCATCTGTCTCAACGGCGGTTGCCAGATCGAGTTTTGGGCCGGTCTTGCCTACCGATGGCGGCGATCCGGACAGAGACGCATCGAGTGCTGCCATTACAACGTCCTTGGCACCGTCAATTTACGCCCGGAGCCCGCAGGTAAATCTCCTGCGTTTCGAAATGACGTTCACCGTTGACTTCGGCCAGGACGCTGACAAGCCAGCGGCCGGAAATCGGGAAGGTGATAGGTGCCTCGTAACGCCCTTCGCCGACATCGGCGAGGGTCACGCGCACTTGCTGGGCATAGCGCGTCATGCGCTCGGCCATCAGGATCACTGTGCCGCCAGATAGGGCTTCGCCGTTCTTGTCGGTCAGGGTGAGCGCGGCAATAGCATCTGGCTCGGCATAAGCGGGCATGACGACAGCAAGCTGCCAGCCACGCTCTTCCTGAGCGCGCTCAGCGGCCAGAATGTCGTCATAGGCAAGACCACGCTCATAAGCATTGGTGGTCACCAGACCTGGATAAGAGCCAAGCGCAAGCCGCACAAAGTTGCCTGTCACAGCGAACAAACCCAAGAAGCCCAGAACGAAAAGCCAGGGGATCCAGCGATGGTTTCCGAACAGCACGCCGAACAGTGTTCGGCGGCCTTCGCTGGGTTGGTTAGTCAGGCTGTTTGTTGACACGGCGTTGGTCGGCATCGGCTTGCTTCCAGCTTCTAGTTGTTCTCTGGGCCCCAGAAGTAGGTCGAGGAGGTCGTCATCACCCGGCCGTCATCTGCGTTGACGATCGAGAAGGTGATCGGTGTGCGACCTTGTGGGCGATGGGTCGGTGGTACGGTTACCAGCACCCGCAGGGCTGCAGCCGCGGTGTTGTCGAACGCGAAAGTTGGGGTCGGTCCGGACGCCAACTCGCTGCCGGCATGGCTGATAGTGATCGTCCGGCTGTCGAGGCCTTCGATCTCAAAGCGAACAGCACTGGCTTCAGCGCCGCGATCCGACAGGCGGACATTGTAGATGTTGCGGATCGAGCCGTCCGACAGCATGACGAAGGCCGGCTGGCGCTCTGGTGTGATGGCGACATCAAAACCGGTGCGGTTGAGGACGGTGAACACCATGGCAGCGGCGACGAGCACGAGCAGCACGCCGTAGCCATACATGCGTACCCTTGGCAGCGGTGCCTTGCGGCCACCTGCTTCTGCGACAGGGGCAGCCAGATGTGCCTCGTCATGGGTTTGGGCAAGGCTGGCAAAATTGATGAGGCCGGTCGGCCGTTTCAGTTTGCTCATAATGCCGTCGCAGGCATCGGCGCACAGGCCGCAACCAATGCAGCCCAGTTGCAGGCCGTTGCGGATATCAACGCCGGTCGGACAGACATTTACGCATAGATTGCAATCCACGCAGTCGCCCATGGCGGGCGCGTCGGCGCCGGCTTTCCTCTTGGCCTTGCCGCGCGGCTCACCACGCCAGGCATGGTAGGTCACAATCTTGGTGTTGGGGTCCAGCATGGCCGACTGAAAACGCGGCCAAGGGCACATGTAGAGGCACACCTTCTCGCGGGCAAAGCCGGCCAGAAGATAGGTAAGGGCGGCGAAGACGCCGACCATCACAAGGGCGGGTGTGCTGGCTGAAAGCGTGGCCACACCTGCAAAGGTGTTCCAGGTGCCGATGAAGTAGCCGATCAGTGTTGCACCAGTGATGATCCCGATCAGGAGCCAGGTGCCATGCTTGCCAACTTTGCGGGCAAGATTGGCCGGCGTCAGGCCTTCTTTTTCGCGCCGCAGCTGTTCGTTGCGATCACCTTCGAAGAACCGTTCAACGAACTGGAAGCCATCGGTCCACAGGGTCTGGGGGCAGGAGAAGCCGCACCAGACGCGACCGACAATGGTGTTGGTGAAAAACAGGCCAAAGGCGGAGAAAAGGAGCACCAGCGTCAAGAGGTACAAATCCTGCGGCCAGAAGGTGAACCACATGGCGTAGAACTTACCCTCGGTGAAGGACATCAGGAACGCTTGGTTGGCGGCCGCACCAGGGCGATCCCAGGGCAGCCAGGCCAGGCCATAAAAGCCAATCATCATGGCGATGAGGACAGCCGATTTGATGGTCCGAAACCGGCCGGTGACCGATTTCTGATGAACCTTCTTAATGCCAGGAAACTCGTCTGCCTCGTATCCGACTACCGCCATAGAACGATCCTTTATGGGGCCAGAATTGCAATGCGTATGGTGCGGCAGGGGAGGAGGTTCGAGGGCCTGTTGCCCCTGTCAACATCACCAGGCACCAATGTCTCATAGCGCCTGGTTGCTTGTCATGCGCGCGAACGCTTACGTGTTATTCGGTCGCAGATTCTACCGATGCCGGCGTGGCCAGCGCGGAGGTTTCATTGACCGGGCTCTGCCCGCCGCCAAGCGCGTGCACATAGATCGTCAACATCTTGATGGTGGCCTCATCCAGGCGCTCACCGAAGGCCGGCATGACACCCATTTGCGGGTGGGATATCTGCGCGATCAGCTGCTCGCGTTCGCCGCCATAGAGCCAGACAGCATCCGACAGGTTGGGCGCACCGAAGATGGCATCGCCTCCACCATCAACGCCGTGGCAGGCGGAGCATTCCAGCGCGAACATCTCAGCACCGGGCAGCTCCTCACGAGTGCCATGGTTGGACGAGGCCGGGTTGAGCGCCAGCACATAGTCGGCGACGTCGGCGATTTCAGCTTCTTCATAAAACTCGCCATAGGCTGGCATCAGGGAGAAGCGTGCATCCAGTGTTTCGTTGCGGATGCCATGGGTGATGGAGAACCAGATGTCGTCCAGCGTGCCGCCCCAAAGCCAGTCATCATCGATGAGGGATGGGAACTGGCCGATCTGGCCGCCACCGCCGGCGCCGTGGCACTGAATGCAGTTCACGCCGAAGGCTGAGCGCCCGCCATTGAAGGCGAGGACTGAAAGCTCGGGATCAGCGGCGATCTCTGTCAGTTCCAGCTCTGCCAGCTGCGCCCCTTCGGCCTCGCGTTCCGCGCGCACTTCAGCCAGCTGACCTTCCAGCGCCAAGCGAGCGGTGTAACCGGTGGTGCCGGAGGTTGTGCGGTCGCCAAGCGGCACCGAGGGCAGGAGGACGACATACACCAGCGAAAAGGCGATGGAGGCGGTCCACGCCAGCATCCACACCATCGGAACCGGTGTGCGCAGCTCGCGGAACCCGTCACAGTGGTGACCGGTCGTGGTCTG
>JBHJIX010000036.1:0-33922 GCA_050043025.1 Cohaesibacteraceae bacterium | reverse complement strand
ACCTGGCATGTTCTTGATGCCGCCCAGCGCACGTTCCAGCTTGTCACGCTCGCGGGTGCGCAAAAGACGCTCTTTCTTGGTCAGACCCGACTCAGGGTTGGCCAGAATTTCTTCCAGATGCTTCAAGCGCTTGATGGAATTGGAGATCGTGTTCCAGTTGGTCAGCATGCCGCCGAGCCAGCGGGAGTTCACGTAGTACTGGGCCGAGTTGCGGGCCGCTTCGGCGATCGGCTCAGATGCCTGACGCTTGGTGCCAACAAACAGGATACGGCCGCCATCGGAGAGCACATCGGACACAGCCTGAAGTGCGCGCTGAAGCATTGGGGCCGTCTGGCCGAGATCGATGATGTGGACACCGTTGCGATCACCGAAAATGTAGGTCCCCATTTTCGGGTTCCAACGGTGGGTCTGGTGGCCAAAATGCGCGCCAGCTTCCAGAAGCTGACGCATGGTGAAGGCAGGAAGTGCCATGCGTTTCTATCCTTTTCCGGTTCAACCTAGCGCACCGTTGGCTTGAGGTGTCTCCTCAAACCACCGGATGGTCGATCAACTGCCATCGACCGGTCGGTGCGTGTGGAATGGAGGGGCGCATAGACCGTTTTGCGGTGCAGCGCAAGGGGAAGAAGGCCCGCGAATGCGCAGTTGACCGGGTTAAACCAGCTTGGCCTCTTCAATCCCGGACATCGCGCGGACCGCGCCGGCGAGTTGCGGGCTGACGGTGTAGGAACCAGGCAGCGTGATTTCGATCTCTTCACCCGCGTCCTGATCCAGCACGATAAGGCTCACCTCACCGCGGCGACCGGGCTTCAAGTGCGGTGCGAGCGCAGAAACAGCATCCGGCTGGCGCAGGAAGACCTGCAGACGCTGCGGGCTGGTGCTGGCGACCTCATCAAGGGCCTCGATCTTGGTTGCGCGCAAGCGCAGATCCCCGTCTGTCATGCGGCCCGCGACGGCGATGAGCAAGGATTTGCCGGCCTTTGCGAGTTCTCGGCTTTCGGCAATCTGTTCTTCATACACCGCGATTTCGTAGAGCCCGGAATGGTCGGTGAGTTTGATGATCGCCATCGCCCGTCCATCACGGGTTCTGCGCTCATAGCTGTCCGCAACAACACCAGCCAGCCGCGCGGCCTGCACCGGGCCGCGACGCCCCTGTTCGCTGATCGGCGGGTCGTCGTCATCGTCGGAACTGCGCGTGCGCACCTGTTCGAAAAAGTCCTTGTAGGTCGGGATGCGCAGACGTTCGAGCACCTGCTCATAATCATCGAGCGGGTGTGCAGAGAAAAAGAAGCCAAGCGCTGCCATCTCATTTTGCAAGCGCTCGGCGAGCGGCCAGTCATCGCCCGGCAGGACCAAATCTTTCGGCGTGTTGTCGACCTCGCCGAACAAACCACCCTGCCCCGAGGTGCGGTCATCGTGCAGGCTGGCGGCCTCGGCCAATAGACGATCCGCTGAGCGCGCAAGCCGCGCGCGGGAGGGATGCAGGCTATCAAATACGCCTGCGGAGATCATCGTTTCCAGCGGTCGCTTGCCGATAAGCCTTGGGTTGACGCGGGTCACCACATCATCGAGCGAGGTAAACGGCCCATGTGTCTTGCGAACCTCGACGATGTGATCGGCCACCGCTTCACCGACGCCCTTGATCGCGCACAGCGCATAGTCGATGCCGCCATCGCGGACAGAAAAGCGCGCTTCGCCATGGTTGAGCGAGGGCGAATAGACCTCAATGCCACGTTGGATCGCGTCCTGGCGGAAGTCGGCCAGTTTTTCGGTGTTGGTGAGGTCGTAGGTCATGGAGGCAGCCAGGAACTCGACCGGGTAATTCGCCTTCAGATAGGCCGTTTGGTAGGAGACGAGCGCATAGGCGGCAGCGTGCGACTTGTTGAAGCCGTAGTCGGCGAATTTGGCGACCTTTTCAAAGATGTCACTCATCAGGTCGGCATCGAGGCCACGTTCTTCGGCGCCCTTGAGGAAGCGGGACTTCTGATTGTCCATCTCAGAGCGGATTTTCTTACCCATGGCGCGGCGCAGCATGTCGGCTTCGCCAAGCGAGAAGCCCGACAGCACGCGGGCGATCTCCATCACCTGCTCCTGGTAGACGATGATGCCATAGGTCTCTTTCAAGACCGGCTCCAAGAGCGGGTGCATATAGTCCGGCTCTTCCTGGCCATGCTTGATGGCGGCGAAGCGCGGAATGTTGGACATCGGGCCCGGCCGGAAGAGCGCGACAAGCGCGATGATGTCTTCAAATCGGTCGGGTTTCAGGCTCAAGAGCGTGCGCCGCATGCCCGCCGATTCCACCTGGAACACGCCGACGGTGTCGGCTTTGGCATAGAGCTCGTAGGCGCCCGGGTCGTCGAGCGGAATGGACGCCAGATCGATCTCAATCCCGCGCTTTTCAAGCAGCCTCAATGTTTCCTGAATGATGCTGAGAGTTTTGAGGCCGAGAAAGTCGAACTTCACAAGGCCCGCAGGCTCCACCCATTTCATCGAGTATTGGGTGACGGGCATGGGCGAGCCCGGTTCGCGGTAGATCGGCACGAGCTTGTCGAGTTCGCGATCACCGATCACCACGCCGGCGGCGTGGGTAGAGGCGTGGCGGTAAAGCCCCTCCAAACGCTGGGCGAGATCGAGGAGCTTCGCGACGATGGGCTCTTCGCGGCCAGCCGCCCGCAGTGTGTCGACCTCCTTCAGCGCGCGGTCGAGTGTGTAGGGAGCGGCGGGATTGGCCGGCACCATCTTACAGAGCCGGTCGACCTGGCCATAGGGCATCTCCAAAACGCGGCCGACATCGCGCAGCACGGCACGGGCCTGCAACGTTCCAAAGGTGATGATCTGGGCTACCCGATCGTGGCCGTAGCGCTCCTGCACATAGGCGATGACCTCGTCACGCCTGTCCTGGCAGAAATCGATGTCGAAATCCGGCATGGAGACGCGTTCAGGGTTCAAGAACCGTTCGAACAGAAGCCCGAAGCGCAGGGGGTCGAGGTCGGTGATGGTGAGCGCCCAGGCGACGACCGAACCGGCGCCGGAACCACGACCCGGGCCGACAGGGATATCCTTGCGCTTGGCCCATTGGATAAAGTCGGCAACGATGAGGAAGTAACCGGGAAACTGCATGCGCTCGATGATGGAGAGCTCAAAAGTGAGCCTGTCATCATAGTCCTGGCGCGACAGGCCCGGCGCCATGCCACTGGCTTCCAGTCGTTCGTCCAGACCAGTCTTGGCCATGCGACGAAGGGCGTCAGCTTCGCTTTCCTCCGAAGCATCGCCGTTGGTGGGTGCATCGTCAGTGGTGAAATGCGGCAGCAGCGGTGGGGAAAGCAGCGGGCGGAAGCTTACACGGCGCGCGATCTCGACTGTGTTTTCCAATGCCTCAGGTAGATCGGCGAATCGCTTGGCCATCTCTCTCGACGAGGCGAAGGCGTGATCGGGCGTTAGACGGCGGCGCTCCTCATCGGCGACCAGCCGGCTTTCGGCGATGGCGAGCAGTGCGTCATGGGCTTCGTAGTCTTCGCCGGTGGGGAAGAAGTTCTCATTGGTCGCAACAAGCGGCAGATCATGCTCATAGGCGAGCGCAACCATTGCACCCTCGGTGACCTTCTCCTGCTCCATGCCATGGCGTTGGAGCTCGACGTAAAGCCGGCCGGTGAACAGATCTTGCAGGGTTTTGAGCCTGGATTCGGCGAGTGCCTTGTCCTCATCCCAGAGGGCCTGACCAATTGGACCGAAGGCCCCACCGGTGAGGCAGATGAGGTTCTCGCTTTGCTGGGCCAGCGCCTCGATATCAAGGTGCGGCCCCTTCTGGCCGACATCGTCATAGGCGGTGGAGGCAAGCGACAGAAGGTTGAGGAAGCCATCATCGTTCTGAGCAATAAGGACAATGGCGGGTGGCACGGTCTGCACCCTGCCCTTGGGCGCGCCCAACTTGCCGCCGGCTTCTTCGCCATCGCCGAAGTCCAACGGGATCTGAAGCCCGATAATCGGCTGAATGCCGGCCTTCGCGGCTTTTTCGGAAAACTCCAGCGCGCCAAACAGATTGTTGGTGTCGCAGATCGCGAGCGCTGGCTGACCGTCCTTCTTGGCCAGATCGATCATCTTGGCGACCGGCAAAGCCCCTTCCAAAAGGGAGTAGGCCGAATGCGACCGCAAATGAACGAATGGCTGATCCATGGGCACCCTCGCCTTCCCGCCGGCCTCAACGACCAACGTGTTTCGATGGCAAGGTAGCGCTCAGCCCCGGTGCGCCCAACGGCTCATTGGAACCAATCGGCGCTTATCAACAGGCCTTGCTTGCACAAGCAAGGCAACGGCCCTGAAGATGGACTGACGTTTAGACAATCATCCCAAGCGCTAGGACCATCAGACCGACAACCAGCAACGCACAACCATCTTTGACCAGCAGCATCACGCCCTCCTTAGGTAAGATCATAAGAGGAGCATAGTTCTATTTTTGTTCTCATGTCAACAAAACGAGAACAAACGCCTATAGCACACTGATATCGTTTTTCTTTTTCTGGTTTCAAGCCGCCGGCGCGACGCTGACCCTGTCAACCACCTTGCCGCCTTCCAGCGTTATGATCCGGTCCGCCCGCGCAGCCAGATCCATATTGTGTGTGGCGATGAGCGCTGCGATACCGGCAGCGCGCACCAGCGAGACCAGTATGCTGAACACGTGCTCGGATGTGGCCGGGTCAAGATTGCCCGTCGGTTCGTCGGCAAGGAGCAGGGATGGCGCATTGGCCATGGCGCGGGCGAGCGCAACGCGCTGCTGTTCGCCGCCCGAGAGCTCTGCCGGCCGGTGGGTCGCGCGCTGGCCGATCTGAAGATAGTCCAGAAGCTCGCGGGCGCGCACCGATGCCGTTTTGCGATCAAGCCCAGCGATGAGCTGGGGCATCATCACATTCTCCAGCGCATCGAACTCGGGCAGCAGGTGATGGAACTGGTAGACGAAGCCGATGGCTTGACCGCGCAGGCGGCTGACCTGCGCATCATCGAGCGTTGTCGCATCCACCCCGCCAATGATCACATGACCTGAATCCGGGCGATCCAGAAGCCCGCCGATTTGCAGAAGCGTGGACTTCCCGGCACCCGACGGCGCGACCATTGCGACAAGTTCGCCGCTGTGAAGCGTGAAGTCGGCATCGCTGAGGATATTCAGTCGTGCTTCGCCGGTCTGAAAACCTCGCGAGACACCGCGTAGTTCGAGCCTTGGTGTGCCTTTCGGCTCATTCATAACGAAGTGCCTCAACCGGATCGAGCTTGGCCGCGCGCCATGCCGGGTAAAGCGTCGCGAGCAGCGACAGGATCAGGGCAATGACCAGGATGAACGTCGTCTCGACCGGATCCATATCCGCCGGGAGGCGAGACAGGTAATAGAGTTCAGGCGAGAACAGTTCTGTCTGTGTCAGCGAAGAAATCAGCCGACGGATGTTCTCCACGTTCTGACAGAGCACCGTCCCCAGCACAAAGCCGCAGGCGGTGCCCGCAAGACCGATGCTGGCGCCCGTCATCACGAAGACCCGCATCACCGCACCGCGTGTCGCGCCCATGGTGCGCAGGATCGCGATATCGCGGCCCTTGTCCTTCACCAGCATGATCATGCCCGACACCACGTTGAGTGCGGCGACAAGCACGATGAGCGTGAGGATGAGGAACATAACGTTCCTCTCGACCTCGAGCGCGGAAAAGAAGGTGAGGTTGCGCTGGCGCCAATCGACGGAGAAGAGCGGGCGTTCCGCCGCTGCCTCGATCTCGGCGCGCATGGTGCCGATGGCATCAGGATTATCGACATAGACATCGATGCCGGAGACGGTGTCACCACGGTTGAAATAGGCCTGCGCCTCGGTAAGCGGCATGAAAACGAAGACGAGATCATACTCCGACATGCCGATCTCGAAGATCGCCTGGACCTCATAGGCCTTGATGCGCGGGGTAACGCCAAAGGGCGTGACCGAGCCGCGCGGCGTTACGATCGTCAGGCTATCGCCCACCAAAACGCCAAGCGTCGACGCCAAACGCTGGCCAATCACTATTCCTTCGGAGGGCTCACCGGTCACAGGGTCTGTTCCGCCGAACCCATCGAGGCTGCCCGCGCGCACCGCCTCTGACATACCCGGCAGTGCCAGCAAGCTCTCTTGCGAGAGGCCGCGCACCACCACGCCGTTGGAGGCATTGGCACCGGAGGCCAGCGCTTGGCCTTCCACAAAGGGCACGGCGAGTTCAACGCCATCAACGGTCACCAGGCGATCGGAGACCTCGTCATGATCGTTGAGCGGGCTGTCGATGGCCTGCAGAACCAAATGGCCATTGATGCCAAGAATTTTGTCGAGCAGTTCCGCACGGAAGCCATTCATTACCGCCATCACGACGATTAGCGTGGCAACGCCCAGCATGATGCCGACGAAGGAGAAGCCCGCGACGACGGAAATGAAAGTCTCCTTGCGGCGGGCACGCAGATAGCGCAGCGCGATCATCCACTCGAACGGCGCAAAGGCACCGGCTTCTCGCGGTTCAGACGCCGGGCGGTTGGCTGCTTGAGGGGTGTCGCTTGGAATGCTGACCAAGACAGGCTCTCCTTTGGGCGGCGCGCCTTTGAATGGCCATCTGCCACGATTCGCGCGCAAGACGCGAGATGGACTCAGAAGTCCGACCTCGACTTGGTTCCAGCGCGTTGTCTCGCTTCTAGCGGCGAAAGAGCGGCCAAAGTATGGAGGCGCAAACCGCTTTCGGTGGTGACCTTGGGTCCAGGTCGACCGCTAGTTTGTGAGCGCGTTGATGGCCGCTTCCGGCGTCATCATGGTGCGTTCGCCCGTCTTGCGATCCTTCACTTCAACCTCGCCCGATGCCAGGCCCTTCGGACCGACGATGACCTGCTTGGGCAGGCCGATCAGGTCCATCTGGGCGAACTTGGCACCGCCGCGCGTGTCAGTGTCATCGACCAGCACCTCACGTCCGGCAGCCTCAAGCTTGGCCTCCAGATCGGCACCGGCTGCATCACACGCATCATCGCCGGGACGCATATTGATGAGGCCGATATGGAAGGGTGCCACCGATTCCGGCCAGATGATGCCGTTTTCATCATGCGAGGCTTCAATGATTGCCGGCGCAAGGCGCGTCGGCCCGATACCGTAGGAACCCATATGCACCGGGACGTCCTGACCGTCAGGGCCGGCCACAACCGCGTTCATGGGCGCGGAATACTTAGTGCCGAAATAGAAGATATGGCCAACTTCAATGCCACGGGCGGAGACCCGGCGTTCTTCAGGCACGTCGGCCAGGAACGTCTCTTCGTTGTGCATCTCTTCAGTCGCTGCATAGCCGGACGTAAACGGCGCAACGAGATCAACAAGATCACCGGTGAAGTCGGTGTCTTCGCCGGGCACCGGCAGGTCGAGCAGCGCCTTGTCACAGAACACAGCACTTTCGCCGGTGTCCGCGAGGATAATGAACTCGTGCGACAGGTCGCCACCAATCGGCCCTGAATCGGCCTGCATGGGTACGCTCTTTAATCCCATCCGCTCGAACGTGCGCAGATAGGCGACGAACATGCGGTAATAGGCGCGCCGTGCGGCATCCTTGTCGATATCGAAGGAATAGGCGTCCTTCATAAGGAATTCGCGCGAGCGCATGGTGCCGAAGCGCGGACGTACCTCGTCACGCATCTTCCACTGGATGTGGTAGAGGTTGAGCGGCAGATCCTTGTAGGAGCGCACGGAGGAGCGGAAGATCGATGTGATCATCTCCTCATTGGTTGGACCGTAAAGCATCGGGCGGCCATGCCGGTCTTCAACGCGCAGCATTTCCTGCCCGTAGTCGTCATAGCGCCCGGACTCGATCCACAGATCAGCCGGCTGAAGGGTCGGCATCAAAAACTCAATGGCGCCCGCCCTGTTCTGCTCCTCACGCACGATCTGACAGATCTTGTCGAGCACGCGTTTGCCGAGCGGCAGCCAGGCGTAAATGCCTGCGGCTTCCTGACGGATCATGCCGGCGCGCAACATGAGACGGTGCGAGACGATTTCGGCCTCGCGCGGCGTTTCTTTGAGCGTGGGAAGGAAATAGCGCGACAGGCGCATGGATAGCCTCACTGGAGCGGAAAGAGCGCGCGGCAAGCCAGCAGAGGCGATTACCGCAAGAAGGCCTTAGCCCATGCCTTAATCCGGGGGCCCTATGCAAGGCCCAGCGCCGACATCAGGTGCCGAACTTTCGGGCCACATTCGAAAGCTATCGGTGGCAGGGATGATCGGAGCGCGGTGCCAGCACCACGCTGCCGGCCTCGAACGACGCTGTGGTCTCGCCGCGCGTGACTGTTGTGGATCGTGCCGGCCTGATGCGCGGTCTTTGCTGCCCAGGCCTTACAACGCGCGGGCCAACAGAACGAGTGCGAGAGGAAAAGCGCTCCTCATAAGTCTCTTCGCTGCGTGCGGCCGCAATGACGTCGTACCCATCAACCTCAGTGGGCAGATCGATCTGCACCGTCCGCACGTTCGCATGTGGAATGATTACCGGCGCACTCTGCGTGGCGCACGCATCCAAATGATGACGGTTGCTGATGCTTTGCGCGTGGGTAGGCACTGCAGCGCCAAGCGCAAACGTCGTCGCGAGGGTGGCAGCCATAACAAGCATCGCACTTCGCGACCGGCGACGGCATTCATACATGTGGGACTTGGCACAATCAGACATGCGCTGAGACTATGCGATCTCGCCGCGGTTTTCGCCATGGTGATGGAAACGGGGTAAACGCCTTCAGCAACCGGTTTGAGTTTCGGCAATTCCGATACGGGAATTTAGCCCGCTTCCTGTTGTGCGGTGCAGCAACTTTTTTGCGTGACTCCCAACAGGAAAAGTGCCTACAACTGAGCCATAAGCGGTTTGAAGCCGCACAAAAAAATGCCATTGGCTCAAGTCTCGGGGGGAGACGCGGGGTTCATTGGATGACTAGAGGCAGGATCAGTGATCCTGCCTTTTATTTTGCCCAAATTTCAGACAGTTACGCGGACTTCTTCATGTAGCCAGCCTCGCATCGGCTTGCGGCTGCGCGTCGTTTAGGCAACCGACAAATCGGTATGGACAAAAACCGCTTTGAAACGGCAAATGTCCATCACGCTCATTTATCACTTTAGGTTTTTTATTTAAGCTATTGATTATATGATGGAAGTGGAATGTCAAAAATTGATAGTCCACTGTACTCCATCAGCCAATAAAGCGCCGCAAACACAATGCTCGCAACGATCGTGTTGCGGACAAAGATCCGGACAATGTCGACCTTGGCTGGTGCGCTGGCAGGCGCGCCCGGCACGACCTCGCCTGCTTCGCCCTGCGTCTTCACTCCGAAGGGAAGAACGGCGAAATGCGTGACCCACCAAATGACAATATAGATGGCAAATGCGCTACCCAAACTCATACGTAGGAATCCGAATGACGTTAAAACAAGGCTCGTTCAGCACCCAAACGACCCGATTATGAACCGGCTAATTGAAAGTTTTGTTCGATGCCAAAAGTTGCTCGAACCGGTATCTAGGTCAGACTTCTTCAAGCTCAATTAGCGTGCCGTTGAAATCCTTGGGATGGAGAAAAAGAACAGGCTTCCCATGCGCACCGATCTTCGGTTCCCCATCGCCCAGCACGCGCGCGCCCTCGCCTTTAAGCCGGTCGCGCGCCTCCAGAATGTTATCGACCTCAAAGCAGATGTGATGGATGCCGCCAGCCGGGCTGCGCTCCAGAAACGCATTGATTGGTGAACCCTCGCCCAGTGGCTCCAGAAGCTCCACCTTGGTGTTGGGAAGCTCAACAAACACCACCGTCACGCCATGGTCTGGCTCGGCCTGCGGTTCGGACACCGTGGCACCCAACTGATCGCGGTATTGCGCGGTAGCGGCAGCCAGGTCTGGCACCGCGATGGCCACATGGTTGAGGCGTCCAATCATGATGTCGCGTCCTTATCGATCAACAGTGCGTGGACATGAACAACAGGCCGCTTGCCCCAAACCTCGCGCACGGCGCTGCGCACGGATTTTCGCAGCGATTCCGAGACAGCATCGACATCGCGTCGCCGTGGCATGGGAAGCGCCCGTAATGCCGTGCTCGTCGCATCGAGCACGTAAGAGTCGGCATCCTCGCCATCGAGTTGATCGGGCAAGCCATCAACAATCACCTCAATAACGCTGACGAGCTTGCCAGAGCCCGACAAGCCAAGCGCGATGGTGATCACGCCGGTCTCCGCCAAGGTCCGCCGTTCATAGACCCCGCTATCGGCCGGCGGCGTGATGAGATTGCCGTCCTTGACGTAGATGCCTGGCTCAATGCCATCGACGATGTCGCAACCATTGCTACGAATCTCCAGAACATCGCCATCATTGATGATGACGGCACCGTAGCCATGCTCTTTGGCAAGCTCGGCATGGGCATCAAGATGCCTTGCTTCGCCATGGACCGGCACAACGGTGGTTGGCTTGAGCGCTGAATAGAGATGAACAAGTTCGCCGCGCCTTGGGTGCCCGGACACATGGATGGGCGCATCGGCGTCGGTGATAAGGTTGATACCGGTGGCAGCAAGCTTGTTCATGATGCGCAGCACGCCGCGCTCATTGCCAGGAATGATGCGCGAGGAAAAGATCACCGTGTCGCCGCGGGTAAGAGAGAGATGCGGGTGATCATGCTCGGCAACGCGGGAGAGCGCGGCGCGCTCTTCACCCTGCGAACCGGTTAAGAGCACCAGCGTCTTGCTGCGCGCGACCCGGTCGAAGCTGCGCATGTCTTCAATGTCAGGCAGATCGGTGAGAAGGCCCATCTCGACGCCCACGCCGATAACCCGTTGGAGGGCGCGGCCGGCAAGCACAACGGTGCGGCCCGCCTCCCGCGCGGCATCGAGGATCGACTTGATACGCGCCATGTTGGAGGAAAAGAGCGTCACACAGACGCGTTGCTCAGCATCGGCGATGACCTTGGCAAGCGCCTTTCCCACCTCAGCTTCGGTCGGGCTTTGCCCGTCACGCATGGCGTTGGTTGAATCGGAGATGACCGCATCAACCGGACCGGCGTCGCGGAAGGCGTGAAAGTCCGAAAGCTGTGTCGGCTCACCGATCACCGGTTCTGCATCGAGCTTCCAATCGCCGGTATGGACGATCCGCCTGTCGCCAACCTCAATCAAAAGCGCGTTGCTTTCCGGAATGGAATGGGAGACCGGCACGGCGGTGATCGAGAACTCCCCGATCGTGAAAGGCACGCGGGGCTCGAAACGTTCAACCGGCATGACGTTGAGCACATCAACGGAAGGGTTCTTGGCCTCAAGCAGGTTCTGCGCGAAGGCGGTCATGTAGACCGGCGCCTGAAGCTGCGGCCAGAGTGATAGGAGCGCGCCTATATGGTCCTCATGGGCATGGGTGATGAGGATGCCATCGAGCTTGTCGCGGCGTTCGGCAATGTAGCTGATATCGGGCGTGATGATATCGATGCCCGGCAGATCAGGTCCGGCAAAGCTGACACCGCAATCAACCATCAGGTAGCGGCGATTTCGACCTGAACCATAGCCGTAAAGCGCCAGGTTCATGCCAATTTCGCGGACACCGCCAAGCGGCATGAATGTGAGGGAGGGCGATTGGGCCATGGATCATCCGGTGAACGTGTTTGATTAGCGCGGCGCGGACGGCGAACTGATCACAAGACCGCCCGCGTGTAGGGCCCGCAACGCACCGGACGGCAGCCGTAGCATCAAGGAGCCGTCGGCGGCCAGATGGTCAAAGGTTCCGCTTACGCGCTCGCGACCCACATCAACCGTTACGGTTTCACCCAAGCCAATCGCGTATCGGCTCCATTGGGCGAGAACATCGCCTGGATTGGCATCAAGGTCCACCAGGCCGTCAGCGACCGCATGACGCAAGCTCTGGAATACATCGCCTGCCGTCGCCGTGCTGCCTTCAGCAGCAAGGCTGGTGACCGCGCGTTCCAGGCTTTGGGGCGCATGCGCGACATTGACACCGATCCCAATGGCCATGAGAGACGGTCTGCCGGGCTGGGTTTTCTGCTCCACGCGGACGCCAGATATCTTAGCACCACCGATCAGGACGTCATTGGGCCATTTCAGTTCCGCATCAGCCTGCCGATGCAATGGCAGGTGCGTAACGATGGCCCGGCGCACGGCCAGCGACAGCATGAACGGCAGAAGTGGCAGGGCCGCCGGTTTCGGCGGTGCGCCCACATAGGTGGAGTAGAGATTACCCGGCTCGGACACCCAGGGCCGATCCAGGCGCCCTCGCCCAGCTGTTTGGCGATTGGCCGTAACCCAGAACGGCGTTCTCTGGCCACGCTCAACCATGGCCCAGGCTTCTATGAAGGTGGACCCTACCGTGTCGAAATGGTGGTGCGGCGTGTCGGGCAAGCCGGGCGGTGTCGCCTAGAAGAGGCTTGCGGCCGCACGGCCCGCCCAGTCAGCCACGGGACCTGCAATCAAGATGAAGCCGATGACGAAGAGGCCTGAGGCCGTGGCCACCGTGCGAAGTTCGACCGATGCCGGAACGAACGGGTCCACCGGCTCATCGAAATACATGATCTTGATAATGCGAAGATAATAGACCGCACCCACCACACTCGCCAGAACGCCGATGACCGCGAGCACGTAAAGCTCAGCTTCGATGGCGGCCAGGAAAACAAAGTACTTGGCGAAGAAGCCGGCGAGCGGCGGAATGCCGGCCAGCGAGAAGAGGAGCATCGCCAAGAAAAAGGCCTGGACCGGGTTGGTCTTGGAAAGACCCGCCAGCTCATCAATCTCATAGGTCATTCCGCCCGGTCGGCGCATGGAAAGGATAATGGCAAACGTTCCAAGTGTCAGGGCAGCGTAGAGCGCCAGATAGATGATAACGCCCTGCACGCCGGCCTGCGTTCCGGCGGCAAGCCCCACCAGCGCGTAGCCCATATGGCCGATTGAGGAGTAAGCCATCAGGCGCTTGATATTGGTCTGACCGATGGCAGCGAACGCACCGAGCACCATGGAAGCGATGGCCACGAAAGTGAGCACCTGCTGCCATTCACGGGTCGCCGGCTCGAACGCATCGATGGCAACACGAACCAGAAGCGCCATAGCGGCAATCTTGGGCGCGGCGGCAAAGAAGGCGGTTATTGGCGTTGGTGAGCCCTCATAAACGTCCGGCGTCCACATATGGAACGGAACGGCGGAAATCTTGAAGGCGAGGCCAGCCAGGATGAAAACGAGGCCGAAGACGCCGCCGGTCGAGACGCCTGATGTCTGCAAGACATCGGCAATCGGACCAAACTCGGTATGGCCGGTAAAGCCATAGACCAGCGATGCCCCGTAAAGCAGCATGCCGGAAGACAGCGCGCCCAGCACGAAGTATTTGAGGCCCGCTTCGGAGGCGCGGGTGGAGTCCCGGTTGATCGCCGCCGTTACGTAGAGCGCCAGCGATTGCAGCTCCAGACCGAGGTAAAGCGCGATCAACGTGTTGGATGAGACCATCATGCCCATGCCGATGGTGGCGAGCACAATCAGGATCGGCAGTTCGAAGCGGCCATAGCCTTCCCGGTTTGTGAAATCGACGCCCATGGAGAGGGCAATCGCCGCCGCGGCAAAGATGAGCACCTTCATCATGCGGGCGAACTCATCCATCACGAACGCGCCGTTGAACGTCGTACCGACCGGCGCCAGGATCACCAGAACGATGGCCACGATGAACAGGCCGATCGACAGGCCGGTGATGAGATTGGTCGTGTCGTCCTTACGGAACGCGCCAAGCATCAGCATGGCCATGGCACCAATCGCCAGAACGATTTCTGGCAGAGCCGGCATCAAATCGGGGACAGCGGGCTGAAGCATGGCGTTACCTTGGAGCGGGAAGGTTGGTCAGGGCTTGGCCGCCCAAAGCTTGGTCGCCGGCAAGTTCGGCAGCCTGGAGCGCCTGCTCGACCCCAACAACCATGTTGGAGACGGCGGCAGCCGTGACGTCGTTGATCGGTGCTGGATAGATGCCGAAAAAGATGGTGAGGACCACCAGCGGAACCAACACGATGAGTTCGCGAGCATTCACATCGGCAATCGTCTTTAGGTTCTCTTTTTCAAGTGGCCCGAAGATCACCTGCCGATAGAGCCATAACGCATAGCAAGCCGACAGGATGACGCCAGTGGTCGCCAAGAGCGCGACCCAGGTGTTGGCCTGGAAAGCGCCCATGAGGGTCAGAAATTCGCCCACGAAGCCGGACGTGCCAGGCAGACCGACATTGGCCATCGTGAAGATCATGAAGATGGCCGCGTACATCGGCATGCGATGGACGAGCCCGCCATAGGCCTTGATCTCGCGGGTATGCATGCGGTCGTAGACGACACCCACACACAGGAAGAGCGCTCCGGAGATAAAGCCGTGGCTGATCTTCTGGAAGATCGCGCCCTGGATGCCCTGCTCGTTGATCGCGAAGATGCCCATCGTCACGAAACCCATATGGGCGACAGACGAGTAAGCAATCAGCTTCTTGATGTCCTCCTGCACCATCGCCACCAGCGAGGTGTAGATGATCGCGATCACCGACATGGCGAACACAAGCGGGGCAAAGAAGTCGCTCGCTTCAGGGAACATGGGCAAGGAGAAGCGCAGGAAGCCGTAGCCGCCCATCTTCAAGAGGATACCAGCGAGAATGACCGAGCCGGCGGTTGGCGCTTCCACGTGGGCATCCGGTAGCCAGGTATGGAAAGGCCACATGGGCATCTTCACTGCAAATGATGCGAAGAAGGCGAGCCATAACCAGAATTCCATCTGCGCCGGGAAATCGTGCGCCAGAAGCTGCTCGATATCCGTCGTGCCGGCGTTCCAGTACATCGCCATAATCGCCAGCAGCATCAGAACCGAGCCGGCGAGCGTGTAGAGGAAAAACTTGAAGGAGGCGTAGATGCGCCGCTTGCCGCCCCAGACGCCGATGATGATGAACATCGGGATGAGGCCGCCTTCGAAAAAGATGTAGAAGACGACGATATCGAGGGCGCAGAAGACGCCGATCATCAGCGTTTCGAGCACCAGGAAGGCGATCATGTATTCCTTCAGGCGCTCGGTGATGGCGGCGCTTGCAAGGATACAGGCCGGCATCAGGAACGTCGTCAGGATGACGAACAGCATGGAGATGCCGTCAACGCCCATCTTGTAGGTGATGTGGCCGCCCAGCCACTCGCTCTCTTCCACCATCTGGAAGCCGGGGTTCGAGTTATCGAATGCGCCCCAGATGAACAGCGACACAATGAAGGTCACGATCGTGGTGAAGAGGGCGATGTTGCGGATGTTGCGGCGCGCGATGTCATCGTCGCCGCGGATCAACAGGATCAGCGCAACGCCGACGAGCGGCAGGAAGGTGACGATGGAAAGTATGGGCCAGTCGATCATGGTCTATGAAGCCGCGAAAACGAAATAGGTGATGAGTGCCGCGACGCCGATGAGCATGGCGAAGGCGTAGTGGTAGACAAAGCCGGTCTGGATCTTGACCACACGGTTGGTCACATCGATGACCCGCGCTGCAATGCCGTTGGGGCCGATACCGTCGATCACGCGGCCATCGCCGCCCTTCCAAAGCACGCGGCCAAGCCATTTGGCCGGGCGTACAAAGATGAGGTCATAGAGCTCATCGAAGTACCATTTGTTGAGCAGGAACCGGTAGAGAATGTCGTGTCGAGCCGCGAGCTGACCGGGCAGTGACGGCGTGCGGATGTAGAACCAGTACGCCATCACGAAGCCGAGGATCATCATCACAAGTGGCGAGCGGATGACCCACTGCGGCACGTAATGCAGATCATGGAGAATTTCGTTGCCTTGGGCGATGAAGATCGACTCGCGGAAGAAGTGTTCCACGCCGTCCTCATAGGCGAAGGAGTGCTCGAACACGATTCCAGCCGCCAGCGCGCCGAAGGCCAGGAGGGCGAGCGGAATCGTCATCACATAGGGCGATTCATGCACATGGCTCATCACGTCGGCGGACGCCCGCGGCGTGCCGTGGAAGGTCATGAAGATGAGGCGCCAGGAGTAAAAGCTGGTGAGCGCGGCCGCGAATACCGTCATCCAGAACGCATAGTTGGCGACACCAGGGCCTGCGGCGTAGGCGGCCTCAATGACAGCATCCTTGGAGAAATAGCCCGCCGTATACGGGAAGCCGGTAAGCGCGATGGTGCCGATGATCATCATCACATAGGTGAAGGGGATCAGCTTCCAGAGACCGCCCATGCGACGCATGTCCTGTTCATTGGAGACAGCATGGATCACGGAGCCGGCGCCAAGGAACAGGAGCGCCTTGAAGAAGGCGTGCGTGAACAAGTGGAAGATGCCGACCGTATAGGCACCAACACCCAATGCCACGAACATGTAGCCGAGCTGGGAACAGGTTGAGTAGGCGATCTCACGCTTGATGTCGTTCTGCACCAGACCGACGGTCGCTGCGAAGATTGCTGTCGTGCCGCCGATGAAGGTGATGAAGGCAAGCGCGTTTGGCGCGAACTCATAAAGCGGCGACATACGGGCCACCAGGAACACACCGGCGGTGACCATGGTCGCGGCGTGGATGAGCGCGGAGACCGGCGTCGGGCCTTCCATCGCATCGGGCAACCAGGTGTGCAGCAGGAACTGCGCCGACTTGCCCATCGCACCCATGAAGAGGAGCAGACAGCACGCCGTCAGCGCATGCACTTCCAACCCGAGGAAGTTGAACGTGGCGTCTGCCATCTCCGGCGCCATCTCGAAGATGGTGGAGAATTCGACCGAGTCGAAGAGGACAAAAATGCCAAAGATGCCAAGAAGATAGCCAAAGTCGCCGACGCGGTTGACGATGAACGCCTTCATGGCGGCGGAGTTGGCCGATGCCTTTTTGTACCAAAACCCGATCAGGAGATAGGAGGCAAGACCGACGCCTTCCCAGCCGAAGAACATCTGAAGCAGATTGTCCGCCGTCACCAGCATCAGCATGGCGAAGGTGAAGAGCGACAGGTAGGCGAAGAAGCGTGCCCGGTGCTCGTCATGGCTCATATAGCCAAACGAATAGAGGTGCACGAGCGCGGAGACCGAGTTCACCACCACCAGCATGACAGCGGTCAGCGTATCGAGGCGGAAGTCCCAATCAACGGTAAAGGTGCCGGAGGAAATCCAGTGCAGCACCTGCACACGTTCATAGGTGTGGCCATGGGCATCGTGCTCGCCAAAGCCGGTCTGGAAGAACACAATCCAGGACAGGATGGCAGCAATACCAAGCAGCGACGTGGTGATGATCTCGACCGGCCGGTGGCCGAGCAAGCGGCCAAACAGACCGGCGATCAGGAACCCGATCAGCGGCAGAAAGACGATGGCGGACAGCATGCGCGGCTCTAGCCTTTCATCATGTTGATGTCTTCGACCGCGATGGATCCACGGTTGCGGAAGAAGACAACGAGAATGGCTAGGCCGATGGCCGCTTCAGCGGCGGCAACGGTCAGAATGAACAGCGCGAAAATCTGCCCTGCGAGGTCGTTCAAATAGAACGAGAACGCCACCAGATTGATGTTCACAGCGAGCAGGATCAGCTCGATGGACATCAAGATGATGATCACGTTTTTGCGGTTGATGAAAATCCCAAACACGCCGAGCGTGAACAGGATCGCCCCCACCGTCAGGTAATGGCCAAGACCGATTGCCATTGGTCCTTAAATCCCCCTTGTCGCCCAAGCCTTGCGGCGGGCGGTCATCCTTAGAGCCACGCTCTAGAGCCCCTGCCCCGACTTCACCTTCACGACCTCCATGGCCGCCTCCGGTGTGCGGTTGACCTGAGCCACGATATCCTGACGCTTCACGCCTTCCCGATGGCGCAGCGTCAGCACGATGGCACCCACCATGGCCACCAAGAGCACCAGGCCGGCGGCCTGGAAGAAGTAGACATAGTCGGTGTAGAGCACGAGGCCGATTGCCTCGATGTTTGAAACCTCTTCAAGCGGCGGCATGGGCATGCCGGTTTCCATCGCCACATCAGCGTCCAAAACCGAAGCGCCGAGCACCAGCGCCAGTTCCAGCACCAGGATCACCGCCACAAGTGCCCCGATGGGCAGATATTGCAGGAATCCCTGCCGCAGTTCGGCAAAGTCGACGTCCAGCATCATCACGACGAACAGGAACAGCACCGCCACCGCGCCGACATAGACGACGATCAGCAGCATCGCCAGGAACTCAGCACCGACCAGCATGAACAGGCCGGCGGAGTTGAAGAACGCCAGAATCAGAAACAGCACCGAATGCACCGGATTGCGCGCGGCAATCACCAGGAAGGCCGATGCCACCGTGATGGCAGCAAAGAGGTAGAAAAAGAAGGTGGTCAGAACCATCCAGATGCCTGTTTTGCCGCCTGGGCGGACTGTTTGATGCGGGTGATGATCGCCCCACGCGATCTGCCCGACGTTTTGGTGCTGCGCCGCAGCAGCTGAAGCGCTGCCGGGTGCGTGGTAGCCAAAGCTGTACCTGTCGTCCAGCCCGGCGCTCAGTGTGTTTGGTCCCTACCGGTAGGGCGCGTCCAGCTCCATGGATTTGGCAATGTCACGTTCCCAGCGGTCGCCGTTCTCAAGGAGTTTTTCCTTGCTGTAATAGAGTTCTTCGCGGGTCTCGGTCGCGAACTCGAAATTTGGACCTTCGACGATGGCATCCACCGGGCATGCTTCCTGGCAAAGCCCGCAATAAATGCATTTGACCATGTCGATGTCGTAGCGCGTGGTGCGGCGCGTGCCATCGTTGCGGCGCGGGCCGGCTTCAATGGTAATCGCCTGAGCTGGGCAGATCGCTTCGCACAGTTTGCAGGCAATACAGCGCTCTTCCCCATTGGGGTAGCGGCGCAACGCATGCTCACCGCGAAAGCGCGGAGACACATAGCCCTTCTCGAACGGGTAATTGATCGTTGCCTTGGGCTTAAAGAAATAGCGCATCGATAGCGCGAATGCGCCGACGAACTCCTTCAGGAGGAGTGATTTGGCGGCCTGATCAAGCTGCATGACGGTCTCCTCTTGGATCGATTACGGCGCAAGGCCGGTGAATTGAAGGAACGCTGCAACGGCCACGACCATGAACAGCGACAGCGGCAGGAAGACCTTCCAGCCAAGGCGCATCAACTGGTCGTAGCGGTAGCGCGGCACGAATGCCTTCACCATGGCGAACATGAAGAAGACAGCGAAGGATTTCAGGAGGAACCAGACGACGCCTGGCACCCAGGAAAGCGGCGGAATGTCGATGATCGGCAGCCAACCGCCAAGGAAGAGAATGGTGGTGAGCGAGCACATCAGCGCGATGGCAGCGTACTCGCCCAGCATGAACATCATGTAGGGCGTGGAGCCGTACTCGACCATGAAACCGGCCACGAGTTCTGACTCCGCTTCGGGAAGGTCAAAGGGCGGGCGGTATGTCTCAGCCAGCGCTGAGATGAAGAACACGATGAACATCGGAAAGAGCGGCAGCCAGTGCCAATCGAGGAAGGATGGCGGCAGGCCGAGCGTTGTGCCGATGCCGGTGTTCTGTGCCAGCACGATCTCTGTCAGATTGAGCGAGCCAACTAACAGCAGGACCGTGATAATCACGAAACCAATGGAAACCTCATAGGAAACCATCTGTGCGGCGGAGCGAAGCGCGGCGAGGAATGGATATTTCGAGTTCGACGCCCAGCCGCCCATGATGATGCCATAGACACCGAGTGAGGAGATCGCGAGCACGTAGAGGATGCCGACATTAATGTCGGCGATCACCCAGCCTTCAGCGACCGGGAGCACCGCCCAGGCGAGGAGCGACAAGGTCACCGTGACGAGCGGCGCCAGGATGAACACCGTTTTGTCGGCGCCCGACGGAATGAGCGGCTCCTTGAAGACGAACTTCAAAAGGTCGGCAAAGGACTGGAACAGTCCGAACGGTCCAACGACGTTTGGCCCGCGGCGCAGCTGCACCGCCGCCCAGATCTTGCGGTCGGCCAACAGAACGTAGGCGATCGTGATGAGCAGGATCACCAACAGCAACAGGCTCTGCGCGAGCATGATGATGAAGGGCCAGGCGTATGTGTCCCAGAAGCTTTCCATGACGTCCTACTCCGCAGCCTGGGCCAGCACTGGCTGGTTCAAGGTGGCCGAACATTCGGCCATCACTTTGGAGGCACGGGCTATGGGGTTGGTGAGGTAGAAATCCTCAATCGCATTGGCAAAGTCAGCGTTCTTCAAGGCGTTGCCGGCCTTCTTAGCCAGGGCATCCAGGTCAGATGCATCGGCAGCCGATATCTCTTCCAGAGCGGCCAGATGCGGTACCTGGGCGTAGAGCGCCTGACGCAACTGATCGAGCGAGTTGTAAGGCAGCGTTTTGCCGAGCCGATCGGACAGAGCCCGCAGAATGGCCCAGTCTTCCTTGGCTTCGCCGGGTGGGAACGCACCGCGCGTCGTCTGCTGCGGACGGCCTTCGGTGTTCACATAGGTTGCCGATTTTTCTGTGTAGGCCGAGCCTGGCAGGATGACATCGGCCCGGTGTGCGCCACGGTCGCCATGGGTGCCGATATAGACGACGAATGCGCCGTCTTTGATCTCCAGTTCATCGGCGCCCAGATTGAAGACAACGTCCATGTCGCCTTGGCTGATGCCACCGGCGTCCTTGCCGCCTTCGCCCGGCACGAAACCGACATCAAGGCCGCCGACACGACCGGCTGCCGTGTGCAGAACGCAGAAACCGTTCCAACCGTCCTTGATGACGCCAGTCTGCTTGGCAACTTTGGCCGCCAGCGCCAGCACCTTGTCGCCGTCCGGCCCGGTCAACGCGCCCTGACCGATGATCATCATCGGACGTTCGGCCTTGGCCGGTGCATGGTCGGCAAGCTTGGCCAGCGCGTCAATGCCATCGCCAAGATGGATGTAATCATAGGTCAAGTCGGCCGGCTCACCAATCAGCGCAATCGGTGTCGGTTCGGCCCGCCAGCGCTTGCGGATGCGGGCATTGATGATCGGCGCTTCGGTGCGCGGATTGGTGCCGCCCAAGAGGATGGCGTCCGCGTCCTCAATTCCGTCGATGGATGCGTTGAACAGATAGCTGGCACGGCCATGGGACGGGTCGAGCGCGGTGCCGTCGGTCCGGCAGTCCATATTCGGCGACCCAAGAGCCGTCATAAGCGCTTTGAGGGCGAACATCTCTTCGACACCAGCCAGATCGCCAGCAAGCGCGCCGATCTTCTCAGGCTTGGAGGCCGCGACCTTGTCTGCAATGACTTGGAAGGCTTCCGGCCAGCTTGCCGCCTGAAGACGGCCGTTCCAGCGGACATAGGGGCGGTCGAGGCGCTGCGAGCGCAACCCGTCCCAGACGAAGCGGGTCTTGTCAGAAATCCACTCTTCGTTGATGGCCTCGTTGAGCCGAGGCATGATGCGCATGACCTCGCGGCCCTTCACATCCACGCGAATGGCCGAACCGACCGCGTCCATCACATCAACGCTTTCCACCTTGGTCAGTTCCCATGGCCGCGCCTTGAAGGCGTAAGGTTTGGAGGTCAGCGCGCCAACTGGGCATAGATCGATCACATTGCCCTGAAGCTCAGATGCCATTGCAGCTTCAAGGTAGGTGGTGATCTCCATGTCCTCGCCGCGACCTGTTGCCCCGAGATCCGAAACGCCAGCAACTTCGGTCGTGAAACGCACGCAGCGGGTGCAGTGAATGCACCGTGTCATGATGGTCTTGACGAGCGGGCCGATGTTCTTGTCTTCAACAGCGCGCTTGTTCTCTTCAAAGCGGTTCTTGTCGACGCCGTAGGCCATTGCCTGGTCCTGCAGGTCGCATTCACCGCCCTGGTCGCAAATCGGGCAATCCAGCGGGTGGTTGATGAGGAGAAACTCCATCACCCCTTCGCGGGCTTTCTTCACCTTTGGCGAACGGGTGAAGACTTCCGGCGCTTCGCCATTAGGCCCCGGACGGCAGTCACGAACGCCCCAGGCGCAGGACGCTATGGGCTTGGGCGCGCCTTTCAGCTCCACAAGGCACATGCGGCAGTTGCCGGCGATCGACAGCCGTTCATGAAAGCAGAACCGCGGAATCTCGGCACCCGCCTCCTCACACGCCTGAAGCAGCGTGTAGTCGGTCGGCACCTCAACCTCAGTCCCGTCAACGATGAGTGTGCGTGTGTCGGTCATTTTCTGTCCGCTGATGCTTTCGCTTGGGCTTTTTGTTCGTTCATGGCTGGATCTATCCGCACTGTTGGCTTTGCCAGAGCTTCACGTGCGGCAGGTGCTCCCAGCCAAAGGCCGTGTCGGTGTTGCCATGGGCATGCAAATGGTCGAGGCGCTCTTTGGCTTCATCGAGCGTGGGGATGTGACCCGGTTCGACCCACCACATGACGAAGTGGGCCATGCGCATGTGCGCAAACCACTCGTCCTTGCGGCGATAAATCGCGCGATGGACCGTGTTCCAGACGTAGTGCTCCAGCGCCTCGGCGCTTTCCCACACGCTCATGTTCACGATCACATTCTGGTCGGACCAGGGGTGATCGGTGCTGATCGCGTTGCCTGACTCATCTTGATGGCGCCAGACAAAGCCCGGTGAGCGATCGGCGACGGCATTGACCTTGTCGATCGCGCGCATGAAAGGCTGCGCCCGCAAGCTGTTGGGGTCGATCTTCCACTCGGCGATGTTGAGTTCAGCAAGATGCATGCGGGCACCGGTCATGGAGGTCAGACAGCCTCCTTGGCGAGTGTCTTGGCCTGGTTGATCCAGCCGTCCCGCTTGATGCGGCCCTTGAAGCGCAAATAGTCGTCGACCCAGGCGATCTCAGCGGCCTTCCAAGCGGCAACCTGATCGAAATGATAGATGCCAAGGTCATTGAGGACCGTTTCCAGCTTTGGCCCGACGCCGGAGATCTTTTTCAGAGCGTCAGCTTTGCCGCCGCGCGGCGCATCGAAACCGGCCGGGCGGTCGTCCAGCTTCGGCGCCTTGGTGGCGGCTGCTTTCGTTCTGGCTGGTTGGGCAGCAGGTGCTTTCGCCGCCGTGGTCTTGGCGGGCACGGCCTTCGCGACAGCAATCGTTTTTGCTTCCTTGGGTTTTTTCGCCGGTTCGCTGACAAGGGCAGCACCTGACGCGCCCATGACGGCCAATGGCGCAGCCGCGAGGCCCATCCAGACGCCAGCCCAGGTTGCCGCGGCTGCGTTGGCGGTCGCCGCCGCCATCATGGCAGGGGCCATCATAGGCGTGGCCATTGAGGTCAGCCACACCGGTGGCACGCCATCGGTGACGCTTGGCACGGCATCCTGCATGGCCGTCCAACCGGTCACGACCGTTTGCGGCCGCTCTGTCCAACTGTTCATCCAGGCATCGAACATTAGGTTTCCTTCCTCATTGCAATCGAGTGCACAGCCTTACCCCTCAGCAGGCTGGCGCTATTCAGCGGCAATGAGCGTTTCCTCGTGTTTGGCGTTGTAAGAGTAGTTGTCGATCCGCTCTTCGATCTCGTGTCGGAAGTGACGGATCAAACCTTGCACCGGCCAGGCAGCGGCATCGCCGAGGGCGCAAATTGTGTGCCCTTCAACCTGGTAGGTGACGTCGAGAAGCATGTCGATTTCGCGCTTGTGCGCCTCGCCCTTGGCCATGCGCTCAAGAACACGCCACATCCATCCGGTGCCCTCGCGGCACGGTGTGCACTGGCCGCAGCTTTCATGCTTGTAGAAGTAGGAGATGCGGGCGATGGCCTGAATGATGTCGGTGGACTTGTCCATCACGATGACGGCTGCGGTCCCAAGGCCGGACTTCAGATCTCGCAGGCTGTCGAAATCCATCGGGCAGTCGATGATGTCATCAGCTGGCACGCAGGGCACCGAAGAGCCGCCAGGGATGACGGCCAGAAGATTATCCCATCCGCCACGCATGCCACCGCAATGCTTGTCGATCAGCTCGCGGAACGGCACCGACATTTCCTCTTCAAACGTCGCTGGCTGGTTCACATGGCCGGAGACACAGAACAGTTTGGTGCCGGTGTTGTTGGGTCTGCAAAAGCCGGCAAACCAAGCCCCGCCACGGCGTAAAATGGTCGGCGCAACGGCAATGGATTCCACATTGTTGACCGTGGTCGGGCAGCCATAAAGGCCGACATTGGCCGGAAAAGGCGGTTTCAGCCGAGGCTGACCCTTCTTGCCTTCCAGGGATTCCAGAAGCGCCGTTTCTTCACCACAGATATACGCCCCTGCCCCGTGGTGGACGTAGATGTCGTAATCCCAGCCATTCTTGTTGTTCTTGCCGATAAGGCCAGCTTCATAGGCCTCATCAATGGCCGCATCCAAGCGCTCGCGCTCGCGGATGTATTCGCCGCGAATGTAGATGTAGCAAGCGTGTGCGCCCATGGCGAAGCCGGCAATCAGGCAGCCTTCGATCAGCGTGTGCGGAGCGTGGCGCATGATCTCCCGGTCCTTGCAGGTGCCCGGCTCGGACTCGTCTGCATTGACCACGAGATAGTGCGGGCGATCATCGACCTCTTTGGGCATGAACGACCATTTGCGGCCGGTGGGAAAGCCGGCACCACCACGACCACGAAGGCCCGACGCCTTCATCTCGTCGATGATCCAATCACGACCTTTCTCTAAAATCGCCTTGGTGCCATCCCAATGGCCGCGCTTCATCGCGCCCTTCAGCCCCCAATCGTGCAGGCCGTAGATGTTGGTGAAGATGCGGTCCTTGTCCTCAAGCATGGAGGCTTACCCCTTCTTCCCGTTTTCGGCAGCAAGTGCCGTAGCCTGCGGGATCCATTCCTCGCGCTGGATGCGGCCCTTAAAGGACAGATGATCGTTCACCCAGTTCACTTCTTCCTCGCCCCAGGCTGCGATCTGGTCGAAATGGAAAATCCCAAGCCCGTTGAGCTTGTCTTCCAGCACTTTGCCAATGCCTTTGATCAACTTCAGATCATCGGCGCCGGCGGCGCGGGCCTTCTTCAGCACTTTGGGCTTTTTGGCCGGCCCATCAGAGGTCGCCGCGGCGTCGACAGCTTTAGCCTTGGCTGGAGCGGTCTTGGTGGGAGTGGCATTGGCCGGCGCAGGTTTGGAAGCAGCAGCCTTCTTCGGCGCTGCCTTTTTGGCTGGAGATGGTTTGGTGCCGGTCGGCTGCGCGCCGGTGGCATCGTTGATGGCAAAGCCAGCCACCGATGCGATGGTCGCTGGAGCGCCATCCACCACCTGCGGGATCGGCTTTCCGCCGGTTTCGCCGCCGTCGAAATCGACGAGGTTCGTCAGACCACCTTCAGCCACCGAGAAATGGCGACCGTTCTGCGGGCCGGGCACCACTGGTTTCCCGGCAGCAATATCGTCCAGAAGCTTTTCAAAGCTCTCCGGCGTGAGATCCTCATAGGTGTCCTTGAAAATTTGGACCATCGGCGCGTTCACACAGGCGCCAAGGCATTCCACCTCTTCCCAAGAGAAGTCGCCATCCTCGGAGACGGTGTGCGTGTCTTCTGCGATCTTGCGGCGGCAAACGTCTTTCAGGTCGTTGGCGCCTCGCAGCATGCACGGCGTGGTTCCGCAGACCTGGATGTGGGCTTTTTTGCCGACCGGAGAGAGCTGGAACATGGAGTAGAAGGTCGCTACCTCCAGCACCCGGATGTAGGGCATATCCAGCATGTCCGCGACGGCGCGGATCGCTGGCTCCGGCAGCCAGCCCTCATGCTGTTCCTGAGCGCGCCAAAGAATGGGGATCACCGCCGAGGCCTGACGGCCTTCGGGGTATTTGGCGATCTGCTTCTGCGCCCACGCGGCATTGTCCGGCGTTAAGGCAAAGCTCTCAGGTTGGTTCTCGTCCAGGCGACGAACGGCCATACGATCAGTCTTTCTATTAAGGCGCGTTGGCGCCCTTATGCACTTGGAAGCGGGTCAGCGATCCACTTCCCCAAATACGATATCCAGCGAACCCAGAATGGCGGAAACATCGGCCAGCTGGTGGCCTCGACAGATAAAGTCCATCGCCTGCAAGTGCGCGAAACCAGGCGCTCTGATTTTGCAGCGATAGGGTTTGTTCGAGCCATCGGAGACCAGATAGACGCCGAATTCGCCCTTTGGCGCTTCCACGGCGGCGTAAATCTCGCCTTCGGGCAAATGGTACCCTTCGGTGTAGAGTTTGAAGTGATGGATCAGCGCTTCCATCGACTTCTTCATCTCACCGCGCTTGGGCGGAACGACCTTGTTGTCGACGTTGGCGATGGGCCCTTTGCCATCAGGCGCGTTCAGCTTCTCGATCGACTGCTTCATGATCGAGACCGACTGGCGCATCTCTTCCATGCGGATCAGGTAGCGGTCGTAGCAGTCACCGTTCTTGCCGATCGGAATATCGAAATCGAATTCCTCATAGTTCTCATAAGGCTGCGACTTGCGTAGATCCCATGCCGCGCCCGAGCCGCGCACCATCACGCCCGAGAATCCCCAGGCCCAGCACTCATCCAAGCTGACAACGCCGATATCGACATTGCGCTGTTTGAAGATGCGGTTGCCAGTAAGCAACTGATCGATATCGTCGAGCACAGGCAGAAACTCGTCGCACCACGTGTCGATATCGTCTATCAGCTCTTGCGGTAGGTCCTGAAGCACACCTCCGGGGCGGAAATAGGCTGCATGCATGCGTGCGCCGCAGGCTCGCTCATAGAACACCATCAGTTTTTCGCGCTCTTCAAAGCCCCAAAGCGGTGGGGTAAGTGCGCCGACGTCGAGCGCCTGAGTGGTGATATTCAAAAGGTGAGAAAGGATACGGCCGATCTCGGAGTACAGCACTCGGATAAGCTGGCCGCGACGCGGCACCTCCATGCCCATCAAACGCTCGACTGCGAGCGCGAAGGCATGTTCCTGATTCATCGGCGCGACATAATCGAGCCGATCGAAGTAAGGCACAGCCTGAAGATAGGTCTTGTGCTCGATCAGCTTCTCGGTGCCGCGATGCAGCAGACCAATGTGGGGGTCCGCGCGTTCAACGCTCTCGCCGTCCAACTCCAGCACCAGACGCAGCACGCCGTGCGCAGCAGGGTGCTGAGGCCCAAAATTGATATTGAACTGGCGGACCTGGCTTTCACCGGTCGTGTTGGTTGGCATCACGTTCATGGTCGTGTCGGTCTGGGTTAGCCAGCCTTCTCGTCGGTTGCTTTCTCATCGCCGGGTATGACGTAGTCTGTCCCTTCCCAGGGCGAGAGGAAATCAAAGTCACGGAACTCCTGGTTGAGGCGAACCGGCTCGTAGAGAACCCGCTTTTGCTCGTCGACGTAGCGAACCTCGACAAAGCCGGTCAGCGGGAAGTCTTTGCGTAGCGGATAGCCGTCAAAGCCGTAGTCGGTCAGAAGGCGGCGTAGGTCCGGGTGACCGGAGAACAGAACACCATATAGGTCGTAGGCTTCGCGCTCAAACCAATCAGCACCAGGAAAAAGCTCAGTGATCGACGGCACCGGCGTGCGTTCGTCGGTCTCCGCAGTCACGCGAATCCGGACGTTCTGGGTCGGCGACAGGAAGTGGTAGACCACATCGAAGCGACGCTCGCGCGCGGGATAATCCACACCGCACACGTCGATCAGGCAGACAAAACCCAGCTTTGGGTCGTCGCGCAGCGTGCGAACGGCCGACAAAAGCGAACTAATGCCGAGCCGAACCGTTACATGCCCGTGGCCAACGGTTGCCTCGTCTTCACCAAGCTCAAGCGCAGCGGCGACAAGTTCTGCCAGCTCGGCAAGCGCTTCATCTTGTGGCCCGGGGGGTTCGGCCATGGTGTTGTTCCTCCTGCGCAGCAGCCCTTGGGCCTAGCGCTCGATGGTTCCCGTCCGGCGCAGCTTCTTTTGCAGAAGCAGCACACCGTAAAGCAGCGCCTCAGCGGTCGGCGGGCAGCCGGGGACATAAATGTCGACCGGAACCACGCGATCACAGCCGCGCACGACGGAATAGGAATAGTGGTAGTAGCCGCCACCATTGGCGCATGAGCCCATGGATATGACGTAGCGCGGCTCGGGCATCTGGTCGTAGACCTTGCGCAGAGCTGGTGCCATCTTGTTGGTCAATGTGCCGGCGACGATCATCACGTCGGACTGGCGTGGGCTGGCACGCGGTGCAAAGCCGAACCGTTCAGCGTCATAGCGCGGCATGGACATCTGCATCATTTCAACGGCGCAGCATGCCAGACCGAATGTCATCCACATCAACGAGCCCTGACGGGACCACTGAATGAGCTTGTCAGCGGAGGTGACAAGAAAGCCCTTGTCTGCCAGTTCATCGTTCACACCGGTGAAGAACGGATCATCCCAACCAAGAGGTTTGTCGGTTGCTGGATCAACAGCGCCCGTCGGCTTGGGGGCCACCAAGGTTCCGCCGGCTTCAGCAGCAGCGGCAACCGGGTTGCCGTAACGGTCCATCAATCCCATTCCAGCGCCCCTTTCTTCCACTCATAGGCAAAGCCGATGGTGAGGACAGCGAGGAACACCATCATCGACCAGAACCCAAATAGGCCCAAGTCCCCGAAAGTCGCTGCCCATGGGAACAGAAACGCCACTTCCAGGTCGAAGATGATGAAAAGGATCGCGACCAGATAAAACCGAATGTCGAACTTCATGCGGGCATCGTCGAACGCGTTGAACCCGCACTCATAGGCCGACAGTTTTTCCGGATCTGGGCTTTTGTAGGCGATCACAAACGGCGCGACGAGCAGCGCCAGTCCAATGACCAGGCACAAGCCTAGAAAGACAATGATCGGCAGATACTCTGCCAGAAGCGCTTCCACAGCGCGCCTCCACATATATGATTTTCCCGATACGATGTGCATACCCAACTGGGTGGGCACGTCAATCCCGTCAGTCGGAAAACCGAACATCGTTCTGTGACCAGAGAGATAGCTCAGCAGGGCAAAACCGAAACCGCTTGCGACACAATGCCACGAGCTATTTGGGAACGTGCTGTAAGTGTGTGGAAGTGGCGCGGCTGACGGGGCTCGAACCCGCGACCTCCGGCGTGACAGGCCGGCACTCTAACCAACTGAGCTACAGCCGCGCAAAACGCTGTAAAGGCGTTAGAGATGCGCCGGGATAAGGCAGGGCCTGAGGCAAGTCAAGCGCGTTCAAAGGTACATTCTTGATAACCGATCTGCATCTCCACGCACCGGCCCCCCGCCCGACCCTGTCAGGGCGATTTCTCTTCGGATTGACGCTCTTCTTCTTCAGCTTTTTTGCGCGTTTTGCGCACGCGCCAAAACACAAACAGCGCCACTGGAATAACAATCAGGGCTTGGACAAAGGCTGCCGTGATGCCCAGCCCTTCCCATCTGGTGCCTTTGACCAGATAGCTGAGGATACCAAGCGAATAATAGGTGATGGCGACAACCGATAGGCCTTCAACAGCATGTTGCAGGCGCAATTGCGCTTTCGCTCGGGCATCGATCGACTGCAGTACTTCTGCGTTCTGGTCTTGCAAAGTGAGATCGACACGGGTGCGCAGCAGTTCTGAGATGTACCCGATGCGGCCAGCGATCTTTTGCTGGCGGGCCAGAAGCGCTGTCGCGCTGCGCATAGCCGGATCAAGCCGTCGTTTCACGGCCGTAGAGATGCGCTGATAGCCCTCGATTCTTTGCTCGCGCAGCGCCTCAAGGCGCTCATCGACGATGGCGGCATAGGCCAGTGAGGCGGCGAACCGAAATTCGGCAACAGAACCAAGCGCTTGTAACTCCGCGCTCAGATTAGTGAGCGAGGACAGAATATCGGCTTCTTCGCGCGGCGCCGGATCATGTGCGGCCCGGTCAGCGATGGAGTTCACCGCCTCTTCCAGCGCGGAAATACGCGGCCCAATGGCCTGCATCAGCGGGACGGCCAGATAGGCCATGAGGCGGTAGGTCTCAACCTCAAGAACGCGCTGAACGAACCGACCGATTCGCCGTGGGCTGATGGCGTGGATGTCCGACGGCTTGATGAGAGCCTGATACTCCACAACGCCTTCGTCGCCATGGGTAAGCCCGGTCGACAACCGAATGGCGCCCCCATTCACAAGCGCTTGGGGGATAACGCCGACATCCTGATCAGCCTCTGCGCGCCCTTCATGGATGGCCTCATCACTAACAGCGACGTCGACCAGAACCCGGGTGCGAACAAAAAGGCCGCCTGCCCCTCGCGGAGCAACCAGATCAGGCTCCGTCGTGTCTGGGGTGGTGCCGGTGTGGCCTTTCAACAGATGGTCCAGCATCCGGGCAAATGCAACTTCGGTTGCTGTCGAGGCGCCATCGCCTGCGGTATCGCGCTCTCCAACGGCGGTCAGAGACAGGAACTCGGTGTGGCGCTCCCACTTAACCGTGCCAGCTCCGTTCGACATGACCACTTCGCCATGTGCATCGCTGAGGATGTCCCATCCAGCCAAGCCTTCCAGTGCATTGGCAAGTCGGGCGCGATCTTCGGATGGTTGCGCTTCGCCCACCAGTATGACCGCATGGTCAACGCGCCCATTGGAAGGCACAGGCAAAGCCGGCCGGGAGTGTGAGGCCTCAACCGCCTTTGCAAAGAGCGGATGTATACCGGGCTTGTTTTCCAACGCTGGTGTCATGGTGGGACCTCCACGTGCGGGCGCGGCCCACCTTTCCTGCAAGACCTGACAGTAGGTGGCGGCCTACCCCCTTTGGTCAAGGGAACTGTCCCTTGGACTGCGTGGGGTAGAATGACGCATTCGCACAAGTGGCGCACTTATCACGCTGGGTCAGGCACTTGGATAGTGAGAAAATGGTGGGCGGTGAGGGGCTCGAACCCCCGACCCTCTCGGTGTAAACGAGATGCTCTCCCAGCTGAGCTAACCGCCCTCGCCTCGCCCCTGTCATGGGGCAGCGATCGAAGAACCATGCCATAGGTCTGGCACGGCTGTTTTGCAACCCAGTGACCGGTGTTTCCGATACCGTTTGGGCAAAAAACAAGCACCCGGTCCAGGCAGGCCGGGTGCTCGTGAAACTTGTATGAGGCACGCCCTGTACTAGGCCGTGCGGAAATGCGCGTTAGCTGTTAACGGCATCCTTCAGCGCCTTACCGGCGGTGAACTTGGGCCGGTTGGCAGCCGCGATAGTGATTTCAGCGCCCGTGGAAGGGTTGCGGCCTTTGCTCTCGGCACGGTGAGTGACCGAGAAGTTGCCAAAGCCGGTCAGGCGCACATCGCCGCCGGAGGCCAGGGCTGAGGTAATCACGTCAAAAACAGCGTCCACAGCCTTTGCTGCATCACCTTTGCCGAGGTCTGCCTTTTCGGCAACCGCGGAGACGAATTCGCTCTTGTTCATCTTGTTACTCCATTTCAACGGGCGGTCATGCATTCAAGGCTAAGCCGCACCTTTGGCCGCGAATCTGCGGCGTGTCTGCCCGAAAACCCTGACCATCTTCAGGGCGGAAAACAACAAAAAACCCCGGTTTCCCGGGGTTTTTCGTGTATTTCTTCACAAGAGGAAGCGAAAAAGGCGATCTTTGGCTGCCCAAACAAGCTTAGTGGGCCAAAACCGCACCACTTGCTTCGCCATCTTCGCTGGCACCGGCGTCGCTTGCGACATCCGTTTCGTTCCACTCAATGGGAACCGGAGCCTCGGCACGCGCGTGTTCGAGAACCTCATCCATGCGGCTCACGGGCACGATTTCCAGCTCATTTTTCACCGTGTCAGGGATGTCGGCCAGATCTTTGGCGTTCTCTTCGGGGATGAGCACCTTCTTGATGCCACCACGCAGAGCCGCCAAAAGTTTCTCCTTCAATCCACCGATTGGCAGAACGCGGCCGCGCAAGGTGATTTCACCGGTCATGGCCACATCGCGCCGCACCGGGATACCACTCATCATGGAGACAATGGCGGTCACCATGGCAACACCGGCCGACGGACCGTCTTTGGGCGTTGCACCTTCGGGCACGTGGACGTGAATGTCCCGCTTGTCGAATTGCGGTGGCTCGATGCCAAAGTCGACGGCCCGCGAGCGCACATAGGATGCGGCCGCAGAAATCGACTCCTTCATAACATCGCGCAAGTTCCCGGTGACGGTCATCTTGCCCTTACCAGGCATCATGACGCCTTCGATGGTGAGCAGTTCGCCACCAACCTCCGTCCAAGCCAAGCCAGTCACGACGCCAACCTGATCGGTGTCGTCGATCTCGCCATGGCGGAACTTTGGCACGCCGAGGAAATCAGCAACGTTACGCGCTGTGATATCCGCCTTTTCAATGTCGACCGTGTCACCGTCGAGCGTTTCCATGGAGCCAAGCATGATCGCCTTCACGCTCTTGCGCGCCAGGGAGAACAATTCACGTTCCAGGTTCCGAACGCCGGCTTCTCGCGTGTAACGCTGGATAACCAGGCGCAGGGCCTCATCGTCGATGGTGAACTCCTCATCCTTCAAGCCATGGTTCTTGATGGCCTTAGGGATCAGGTGCCGACGTGCGATCTCCACCTTCTCATCCTCGGTGTAACCGGCGATGCGGATGATCTCCATACGATCCATCAGCGGTCCAGGGATGTTGAGCGTGTTGGCCGTGGTCACGAACATGACATTCGACAGATCGTACTCGACCTCCAGATAGTGGTCGGAGAAGGTCGAATTCTGCTCTGGGTCCAGCACCTCCAAGAGAGCGGATGACGGATCGCCGCGGAAATCCATACCCATCTTGTCGATCTCATCAAGCAAGAAGAGCGGATTGGATTTCTTGGCCTTGCGCATCGACTGGATGACCTTGCCCGGCATGGAGCCGATATAGGTCCGCCGGTGGCCGCGAATCTCCGCTTCGTCCCGCACACCGCCGAGCGAAATGCGCACGAACTCGCGCTTCGTTGCCTTGGCGATCGACTTACCCAGCGATGTCTTACCGACACCGGGAGGGCCAACGAGGCAAAGGATCGGACCGCGCAACTTGTTGGCCCGGCTTTGGACCGCAAGATACTCGATGATGCGCTCTTTGACCTTGTCCAGACCATAATGATCGTCATCAAGGATCTTCTGAGCTTTTTTCAGATCAACAGAGATGCGCGAACGCTTGCCCCAGGGCAGGCCAAGCAACCAGTCCAGGTAATTGCGCACGACCGTCGCTTCGGCTGACATCGGGCTCATCGCGCGCAGTTTCTTGAGCTCAGCGGTCGCCTTGTCGCGGGCTTCCTTGGAAAGCTTGATCTTCTCGATCTTGTCTTCCAGCTCAGACAGCTCGTCGCGGCCATCTTCGCCTTCGCCAAGCTCCTTCTGGATCGCCTTCATCTGCTCGTTGAGATAGTACTCGCGTTGCGTTTTCTCCATCTGCCGTTTGACGCGGCTGCGGATGCGCTTTTCCACCTGAAGCACGGATATCTCGCTCTCCATCAGCGCGAGCACCTGCTCCAGTCGGCCGGTCACGGAAATGGTGGCGAGCACGTCCTGCTTGTCAGAAATTTTGACGGCAAGGTGCGAGGCGACGGTGTCGGCAAGTTTGGAGAAGCCCTCAATCTGGCTGATCGCAGAAATGACTTCCGGCGAAACCTTCTTGTTCAGCTTCACATAGCTCTCAAACTCAGTCGTCACCGAACGCGCAAGCGCTTCGACTTCCACTTCGTCGCCTTCATCCTCGATGAGAACGTGGATATCGGCTTCGTGGAATTCGGAACGCTCGTGGTACTTGACGATTTCGACGCGGTCGGTGCCTTCCACCAGCACCTTTACCGTGCCATCGGGCAGGCGCAGAAGCTGGAGAACGTTAGCAATGGTGCCGACCTTGTAGATCGCGTCAGCTGCCGGATCGTCGTCAGAGGCGTTCATCTGCGTGGCAAGCACAATCTGCTTGTCGGACCGCATCACCTCTTCAAGTGCAGCAATGGATTTCTCACGGCCGACGAAAAGCTGCACGATCATGTGGGGGAACACCACAATGTCGCGCAGCGGCAGCACCGGATGGGCGCTGGGCACCGTATCGCGATAGGCCGGTGAGTAATCGATGTCTTTATCAGTCATAGGCTTGGCCTTTGTGAGGTGTCACGGG
>JBHJIX010000035.1:0-11655 GCA_050043025.1 Cohaesibacteraceae bacterium | reverse complement strand
GTGACGATACACGCCCTCCGGCAGTGATGTTCTACGAAGCGCTCGCCATCATGGAGTCGGGTGACTTCCGCACAGCTTCTGACCTATTTGAAGAGCTTGAAGAGATACACCCTTACTCAGAGTATGCTAAGCGAGCTTTGGTGCTGGGTGCCTTTTCCAACTTCTCGGCAGGTCGATATCCGGAAGCTGTGACGGCTGGTCGCCGCTATGTGACATTGCATCCAAGCGGTGAAGACGCGGCCTATGCCCAGTTTATCGTTGCGCAATCCTACTACAACCAGATTCCCGACGTTGCTCGCGATCAACAAGAGACGCGGCGGGCCATCGAAGCCTTTCGTGACCTGATCCGGATCTATCCTGAGTCGGAGTATGTCAGTTCTGCGCAACAGCAATTCCGGTTCGCCTTCGATCAACTTGCTGGTTCGGAAATGCGCGTTGGTCGCTTCTATCTCGACCGTCGCAACTATGTTGCTGCTATCAATCGCTTCCGCGTGGTGATCGAAGAATTCCAGACGACTCGCCATGTTGAAGAAGCGCTGCACCGGGTGGTTGAAAGCTATATGTCGATGGGCGTTGTGCCCGAAGCACAGACCGCAGCAGCCGTGCTCGGCCACAATTTCCCAGATTCCGAATGGTATGTGCGTTCCTATCAGCTCTTGCAATCCGGCGGACTTGAGCCTCAGGAAAACGCCAATTCGTGGATCAGCCGCGCGATTGAAGGCTTTACCGGTCGCGCTTCCTGACCCATCTTCGTTTCCCGATCTGAACTGGAAACATCTGCGAATCGCTGCGCGTCTTGCAACGCGCCAGATCGTGACGCAGAGCCCCTGGCCATGCTGACGCGCCTTTCTGTTCGCGACATAGTGCTGATTGAGCGACTGGACCTCGACCTTGATGCCGGGATGACCGTGCTGACGGGCGAAACGGGGGCCGGTAAATCAATCCTCCTTGATGCCTTAGCTCTGGCGCTCGGCGCGCGCGGCGATGCCAGCTTGGTTCGGGTCGGGGCCAAGAGCGGTCAGGTTCAGGCCGTCTTTGATCTGGAAAAGGACCATCCGGCGCTCGCTGCCTTGGAAGAGGCCGGGCTTGAACCTGACGGCGAACTCATCATCCGCCGTACGCAGGGCGCTGATGGGCGTGCCAAGGGTTTCCTGAACGATCAGCCGGTTTCTGTCGGTTTGTTGCGGTCCATCGGGTCGTCGCTGGTGGAGATCCACGGACAGCACGATGATCGGGCGCTTGTGGATCCTGCTCATCACCGCCTCTTGCTTGATGCATATGGCGGTCTGACGGGCTTGGCTGTCGACGTTTCCCGTGCGCATGAGGCTCTTCAGTCTGCGAGCATGGCTCGCGATGACCATGCCGCGAAACTCGCCGAAGTCGCGCGCGAGGCCGATTATCTGCGCGCCAGTGTCGACGAGTTGACGACGCTTTCGCCGGAACCTGGCGAAGAAGATGCGTTGGCTGAAAAGCGCACGCTGATGATGCAGGCTGAAAAGGTCGCTGCTGACGTCCACGAAGCACACGAGGCCGTGTCGGGCGCTGCATCTCCGGCACCTGTTCTGGCGGCGTTGATGCGCCGCTTGGAACGCAAGGGACCGGACAGCGAAGCATTGCTCGGCCCAATCATTGAGGCGCTGGGGCGTACGTTGGATGCGCTTGGCGATGCGTCGATGGAAGTGGACCGCGCGCTTCAGAGCATTGAGTTCGATCCTGAAGATCTCAATGCAACGGAGGAGCGGTTGTTTTCCCTTCGGGCGGCAGCGCGCAAGTTCCAGGTGACATGCGATGCCTTGCCCGACAAAGCGGCGGAACTCGCCGATCAACTGGATGCTCTCGATCAGGCGGCCGACCGAAGTGCGGCCTTGGAGAAGGCGGTGCGCGAAGCCGAAGCGGCCTATGATGCACTCGCGGGGCAACTTTCCGAGGCGCGGCACAGCGCTGCTGAGCATTTGAGCAAGGCGGTTGAGGCAGAACTCCCGGACCTGAAACTAGGGCAGGCACGATTCCGGCCAGCTCTTGTGACGGATCGCGAGACGCGCGGTGCCAACGGCTTCGACAGTGTTGCCTTCGAGGTTCAGACCAACCCCGGCACCAAGGCCGGACCGATGATGAAGGTCGCATCGGGCGGTGAGCTTTCCCGTTTTCTCTTGGCTTTGAAAGTTGTGCTCGCCGACAAAGGCTCAGCGCCGACGCTGGTGTTTGACGAGATCGACACAGGGGCAGGCGGTGCTGTCGCGGAGGCCATCGGCAAACGGCTCGCTCGGCTTGCGGAGACCGTGCAGGTGCTGTCGGTCACGCATGCGCCTCAGGTGGCTGCCCGCGCGCATGGGCATCTTTCCATCGCCAAGGCCATCCAGGCCGATGAGACCCGCACCGAGGTTGAACGCCTCAACGAGGATGGGCGTTTGGAAGAGGTTGCGCGCATGCTCTCGGGCGCGACGATTACCGAAGAGGCGCGGGCTGCGGCCGGACGCCTCTTGCAGGGGGAACGGGTGTGAGCGTGTTACGGGACGCACCGGTCGATCAACTCACCGAGCGCCAGGCGAAGAAGGAACTGGAGGCGCTGGCGGCCGAAATGGCAGCGCACGATGCTGCCTATCATGGCGAAGACGCGCCAGTGATCTCGGACGCTGCCTACGACGCGCTGAAAGCTCGCAACCTTGCCATCGAAGAACGTTTCCCCGATCTGGTCCTTGGCGATAGCCCCTCTAAGAAAGTGGGCAGCGCGCCGTCGGAGAAATTTGCCAAGGTCACGCACGCACGGGCGATGCTGTCGCTCGACAATGCCTTCAACGCCGATGACGTGCGCGAGTTCGGCGCCCGGATTGCGCGCTTCCTAAGGCTTGATGCAGCGCCGGCGATGACCGCCGAGCCCAAAATTGACGGTCTATCCCTTTCGCTTCGCTATGAGGGCGGCGAACTTGTCACCGCTGCAACGCGCGGCGATGGCGCGGTGGGCGAGGACGTGACCCGCAATGCCCGCACCATTGCGTCCATTCCACACACATTGTCTGGTCCGGCCCCGGACGTTGTGGAGGTGCGTGGTGAGGTCTACATGGCCGCCAAGGAGTTCGCGGCGCTCAACCAGCGCATGGAAGAGGCTGGCGGCAAGGTCTTCGCCAATCCGCGTAACGCGGCTGCCGGATCCCTGCGCCAGCTCGATCCTGAGATCACACGGTCTCGCCCGCTGGAATTCTTCGCCTATGCCTGGGGGGAGCTTTCCCAGCCTTTGGCCAACACCCAGATGGAGGCGGTGGAACGCTTGGACGGATTTGGCTTCAGTATCAATCCTTTGATGGCGCTGTGCCAATCGCCCGACGAGCTGATTGCTGTTTATGACAGTATCGCGCTGAAGCGAGCGGAGCTCGGCTACGACATTGATGGCGTCGTCTACAAGGTTGATCGGCTCGATTATCAGGAGCGGCTTGGCTTCGTCTCGCGATCCCCACGTTGGGCCATCGCGCACAAGTTCCCCGCCGAACAGGCGTTCACGGTGCTGGAGGATATCGACATTCAGGTCGGGCGCACCGGGGCGCTGACGCCGGTTGCCAAGCTGCATCCGGTAACGGTTGGCGGCGTCGTTGTCTCTAATGCGACCTTGCACAATGCCGATTACATTGCCGGCATCGGAAATGACGGATTGCCCATCCGCGAAGGACGGGACATCCGTGTTGGTGACACTGTCATCGTTCAGCGGGCAGGGGATGTGATCCCGCAGATCGTTGATGTGGTGATGGACAAAAGGGCTGCCGATAGCGTGCCCTTTGCTTTTCCGACTGTTTGCCCGGCCTGCGGCAGTGATGCGCTTCGCGAGGTTGATGCCAAGGGCAAACCGGACAGCGTCACCCGCTGCACGGGCGGGCTCATCTGTCCGGCGCAAGCCGTCGAACGGTTGAAGCATTTCGTGTCTCGCAATGCGCTCGACATTGATGGGCTCGGCGACAAGCAGATCGAAGCCTTTTACGAGGACGGTCGCATCGCCAATGCGGCTGACATTTTCACGCTGGAAACGCGCGATGCGCGCTCGCTGAAGAAGCTGAAAGACAGGGATGGCTGGGGCGAGACCTCCGTCGCCAATCTTTGGTCCGCCATCGATGAGCGCCGCTCGGTCGCATTCTCCCGCTTTCTGTTTGCCCTGGGCGCACGCCATGTCGGTGAGACAACGGCGCGTACGCTTGCCCGTCACTATCAGAATTTTGCTGTCTTCCGGGCAGCCATGCGGCAAGCCGCAGCCGGCGATGCCGAGGCGCGGGAAGAACTGGTCGGTATCGACGGGATCGGTGAAACGGTTGCCGTATCGCTCATCCAGTTCTTCGGTGAAGCGCACAATGAGCAGGTGCTTGATGCGCTGCTGGAAGCGATGACCATCGAAGACGAGGTGTTCGAGGTTCAGGAAAGCCCTGTTGCCGGCAAGGTCGTAGTCTTCACCGGATCGCTGGAGAAGATGACACGCGACGAGGCCAAGGCCATGGCCGAACGCTTCGGGGCCAAGGTCTCTGGCTCGGTGTCGAAGAAGACCGACCTTCTTGTCGCCGGCCCCGGTGCCGGGTCCAAACTGACCAAGGCACGGGATTTGGGCGTTGAAACCCTAGACGAGGACGGATGGTTCGAACTGGTTGGCGTCACCCCGAGCGCTGAATAGGTGCGCAGGCCGCTTCCAGGAACGCCAGATCGTCGCCCGAGAGCTGTGGGCCGATATCGGTGCGCACCTTGGCGTGGAAGCCGTTGAGCCAGGCCAACTCGGCATCTGACATCATGGTGACGCCTATCAAGCGGCGCTCGAAAGGCGCGCGCGTGATCGTCTCAAAACCCATCATGGGCAGATCGCCCCCTATGTCCTCAGGCTCAGTCACGAAGATCAGATTTTCCAGCCGGATGCCGAAGGCGCCTTCCTTGTAGTAGCCCGGTTCGTTGGAAAGCAGCATGCCGGGTTCCAGCGGCACATTGCCTTGCTTGGCGATGCGGGCAAGGCCCTCATGCACGCCGAGATACGACCCAACGCCGTGGCCGGTGCCATGGGCATAATCGAGCCCCTCCGCCCACAGAAATTGCCGGGCAAGAGCATCCAGATGCGCGCCGGTGGTTCCCTTGGGAAAGCGGGCGGTTGCCAGTGCGATGTGCCCTTTGAGCACCAAGGTGTAGGCCTTGGTGTGTTCCGGTGATGGCTCGCCGACGAGAAGTGTGCGGGTGATGTCGGTCGTTCCGTCGCGGTACTGGCCCCCGGAATCGACCAGATAGAGTGAATTGGTCTCAATCGGGGCATTGGTAGCGTGTGTCACCCGGTAGTGCACGATGGCGCCATGAGCGCCGGCGCCTGAGATGGTGTCGAACGCGATGTCTTGCAGTTGATTGGTTTCGCGCCGGAAGGCGAGGAGTTGATCGGCGGCCTTTATCTCGTCCAGTTCGCCCTTGGGTGCCTCGCGGTCAAACCACGCCAGAAAGCGGGATACGGCTGCCCCGTCGCGGACATGGGCGGCTTTTGCGCCGGCCTGCTCGACCGCGTTCTTGCGCGCGCGAGGCGCCTCCATCGGGTCAGTGGCTTCGACCAGCGATCCGCCGGCGTCAGTGATCGTGTTGGCGATCTTCACCGAGACGGTTGCCGGATCGACCATCACCGTTTTGCCTGCGGCACCCAGCTCTTTCAGCGCGGCCGGAAAGGTATCGATGTCCTTGACTGCGACGCCGGTCAGTTGAGCTTCAGCGTCAGCCTTCAGCTTGCCAGGATCGATGAAGAGCTGCGCCTCACCCTCTGCCGTTATGATGGTGAAGGCTAGAAACATGGGCTTTTGCGGAACGTCGTCGCCGCGCAGGTTCAAGGTCCACGCCGCGCCATCCGCCTGAACCAGAACGCCGGCAGCGGCGCCTTTATCTGCGATGGTCTTGGCAATCTCAGCGATCTTCTCTTCGAACGGTTGCCCCGCCAGTTCCAATGGATGCGGTATGATCGGCGCGTTGGGCCGTCCGGGCTGATCGGTCCAGATGGAATCGATCAGAGTGCTTTGCGTTGCCTTGAGTTTGGCACCTGCCTTGCCGGCGGCTTTTTCAAAGGCTCGGAAGCCGCGCATCGTATGCAGCCAAGGGTCGTAACCGATCACCCTGCCGGCCAAATCTTGCTCGCCGAGATACGCGCTGGGCGCTTTCGCTGTCATGTCGTCAGGTGTGTAAACCGATGCGTTGGTTTGAGCCTTTACCTGCAAGGTGTAGCGGCCATCGGTGTAGACGCGCGCCTCATCTGGCAGGATGAGCACAAACGCATTGGAGCCGGTGAAGCCGGTCAGCCAGGCGACCCGTTCGGCATAGGCAGGAAGATACTCGCTCTGGTGCTCGTCGGTGCGGGGCACAAGCAGTCCATCGAGCCCATTTTCGGCCATCAGCTTTCTCAAAGCGGCAAGCCTTTCCGGCCCCTTTTCCGGCTCGCTTTTGTCCGCGTAGCTTTGGGATGGCCCCTTGGCGGTCAGCTGTATTCCTTTCCAAAGTGTGCACTGCACCATGCGCTGGGTGCAGGGCTGTATTGACGCCAAAGGCCTAGCTCAGACCCGCCGATAGGACCATGTTGGCATCGTCTCCTCCCCCCGAGACCAAAACCAAACCAAGGACCTTTGCAATGGCTGCCTTCACCTTTTCTGAACCCCAAGCTTTGTTCGAAACGCGCAGCGAAAAACCATCTATCCTGCGGCGTCTCTTCGACCGTTTGATCGAAGCTCGCATGGCTGAAGCTCGTCTGCACGTCAACGCTCATCTGATGACGCTTGATGATGCGACGCTCGCCAAGTACGGCGTTGATCGCATCATGATCCAGGATGGCAAAACGCGCCCGACGGCGTTCTAAGCTTCACTGAGCAAAAGCGCTGACCATTCGCCGTGATGAACGCGGCGTTTGAGGATCAGTCCGCATTGGCGGTAGCGCGCCAAGACAGCGCGCTCCTGATGCAGCATGAGCCCGGACAGGATGATCGATCCGCCCGGCGCTAGAAGTTGGTGCATCGGTGCTGCGAGTGAAATCAACGGTCCGGCCAAGATGTTGGCCATGATCAGATCATAAGGGGCGTGTCGTTGCGGCGCGCCCCTTACGCCATTGGCGACAGCCGTATCTATGAGCGGCGCAAGGCCGTTGAGGCGTACATTTTCCGCCGTGATCGTCACCGCAATGGGGTCGATATCTGTCGCCAGCATCGGCGCCTTGCTGAGATGTGCTGCCGCCATGGCAAGGACGCCTGTGCCGGTGCCGACATCAAGCCCATTGCGAATAGTTTGGCGGGCGCAAATCCAATCAACCAGTTCCAAGCATCCCAGCGTTGTGCCGTGATGGCCGGTGCCAAAGGCGCGGCTCGCCTCGATGCGGATGCCGATGTCCGTCGGCCCGACGGCGGCGCGCGCGTGCAGCCCATGGACGACAAAGCGGCCCGCGCGGATGGCCGACAGCCCCTCCAGGCTGGCTGTAACCCAATCCACGTCGTCTAGTAATTCTGTGGCGATGGGGACCGCGAAGCCGTCTGCGCCCAGTGCATCGCGCACCGCGGCTGTGAGCGGCGAGGGCTCTCGGCCTTCCTGAAAAATGTCGACCGTCCAATGCCCGGCCTCTTCGTCTTCGAACAGGGCAATCGGGCTCTCGTCGGTGTCGAACTTCTCCTCCAGAAGATTGGCTATGCGTTCCGCCTCTTCGCGGTGCGGCACGGTCAAGGAGGCTTTAAGCGTTGGCATCGGCTGTCGTCTGGTCTGAGTAGGGCACGGCTTTGCTGGACTTTGGTGTTGGGCCGAAGAGGAAAACGGTGTCGCCTGCCGACGGTTTGAACTGCGTGTCCAATGTCGGTGAGATGAAGCTGCCCTTGGCCGAAAGGGCAAAAAGGATCCGTGTTTCTTCCGCGCGATGGGCCCGAAGGTCATCCATGGTGAAACTTTCTGAGAGCGTGGTGCGCTGAACGGTCCAGCCATCAAATGTCATGTGCGCGACTGCTTCGTCGGCACCCATGCTCGGGTCCATGAGGCTGTAGCCCTTCACAGTGACGGCAAGATCGTCGCGTTCGCGCTCCTCGCGGCCGAGTTTGAACACATGGGACCGCCCAAGTTCTGGGCCGAAATCGGTGCACACAAGGGCGTTGTAGGCGTCGTTGTCGCTGGCGGCGATCAAGGTCCCGAAGCGCGAGAGATCAAGGTGGTGTTCGGCGGTCTCGGAGAGAATTTCGCCGAAGTATGTATCAAAACCCGCCTGGCGCACCTCACGGAGGCGGGTGCGGTTGCGTTCCGTGAGCAAGACCGGAATTTGGGCTGCCTTCAACTTCTCTGCGAGTGCCCGCGTGAAGGCATTGGCACCGACCAGCAGAAAACCGTCTGGCTCAGCTGAGGTAATGCCCAGCGCGCGCGCCAGCGGCCTTATGGAGAAGCCGTGCAGAACCACGGTTGCGAGCACGACCAGGAAGGCGAGGGGTGCAAGGCGTGATCCGTCCTCACCGCCAGCTTGCACGAGCGCGCTGGCAAACAGACCGGAGACTGCGACCGCGACCACGCCGCGCGGAGCGATCCACACGATGAGCAGGCGCTCGCGAAAGCTGAGTTCTGTTCCCAGCGACGCCAGCAGGATCGCAACCGGCCGGACCAGCACAAGAAGCGTTGCCAGATAGGCGATGTCGCGCCAGCCAAGCGAGAGAATGTCCTCCAGGGAAATGCTGGCGGTGAGAACGATGAAGAGGCCTGAAACGAGCAGGACCGTCATCACCTCCTTGAAGCGACGGATATCGGTGTAGCTGGCAAGCCGAGCGTTTGCGAGCACGATGCCCATGACGGTGACGGTCACCAGCCCGGCTTCGGCCAAGACGAGGTCGGTTGCCGTGTACCCAACCAGGACGGCGACCAGGATGATCGGGCTTTTGAGGTAGTCGGGCACCACCCCGCGCGCGAAGGCGGTTGTCAGCGCCTTGGTGAGCAGCCAGCCGCCGACAACGCCTATCAGCAGCGCCGCCGCCACCTGAAAAGCGACGGTCATGCCGGGCTCGCCGCTCGACAGGGCGATGATCACCTCAAAGGCGATGACAGCGAACAAGGCGCCGATGGGATCGACGACAATCGCTTCCCAACGCAGGACCGAGGCGGTTTTCCCCGGCAGCTTGGCTTGCCGCAGAAGTGGCATGATGACCGTCGGTCCGGTGACAACCATGATGCCGGAGAAGACGAGCGCCGCCTCAATCGACAGCCCGCCGATATAGTGAGCGGCCAGCGTCCCGAGCACCCAGACAAGCGGCGCCGCGATAAGGATGATGCGCCTGACGGCCTTTGCCGTGCCCCTGATCTCGGCAAAGTTCAGTGTCATCCCGCCTTCGAACAGGATGATGGCCACCGCCAACGCCACCATGGGTTTCAGAAGGCTGCCAAAATCTTCGGATGGATCGACGAGGCCGGTCACCGGGCCGGCGATCAGGCCGGCCACGAGCAAAAGGACGATGGCGGGGATTTGGGTGCGCCAGGCGCGCCACTGCGCCCCGATGCCAAGCAGGCCGATCAGGGCGATGGTGACGATGAGATCGTGCAAGACGGTCTATCCGGCCTGACTGTGAGGGGTGACGAAGCTGTCGACCACTTTCTTACGGCCGGCCTTGTCGAAATCAATCGTCAGCTTGTTGCCCTCCAGCGCTGCAACATCGCCATAGCCGAACTTCTGATGGAACACCCGGTCGCCAACCGTGAAGCTGGACGCCTGCGTCGCAACCGCCCGCGCAACCAATTCGCCATCAATCGTGATTGGGCCGGTGGATGGTCGCTTGCCGGTGCTTTTGGCGGCCTGGGCGCGCTTCCAACCGGGTGTCTGGTAGGCAGAATCCATCTCGACAGGTCGGTCACAGCGGCTTGCTCCGTAATTGCCATAGCCGCGGGCGCCATAGCCGCCATAGGAGGATGTTTGCTCGACCACATCCACATGTTCAGCGGGCAGTTCGTCCAAAAAACGTGAAGGGACGGAAGACTGCCAAAGTCCGTGAATACGACGGTTGGAGGCGAACCACAGCTTAGCGCGCTTGCGGGCGCGGGTCAGCCCGACATAGGCAAGACGGCGTTCTTCTTCCAATCCCGCTCGACCACTCTCATCAAGCGCACGTTGGTTGGGGAAGAGGCCTTCCTCCCAGCCCGGCAGAAACACCGTGTCGAACTCCAGACCCTTGGCGGCGTGGAGGGTCATGATGGTGACTGCGTCTTGGCCGGCGTCGCTCTCCACATCCATGACAAGCGAGATGTGTTCCAGGAAGCCGGCAAGATTTTCAAACTCCTCCATGGAGCGGACGAGCTCCTTGAGGTTGTCCAGACGTCCGGGCGCTTGCGGGCTGGTATCCTTCTGCCAAATCTCCGTGTAGCCAGATTCATCAAGCACGATCTCGGCAAGTTCGGTATGCGGCAGAGCATCGAGTGAACCACGCCAGCGATCGAAATCGTCGATCAAGCGGCGTAGCGCCGTGCGGGCTGCCGGGCGTAGTTCTTCGGTCTCTACGAGTATGCGTGCGGCCGCAAAGGGCGACATGTCCTGATCGCGGGCCAGCGCATTGATCTTGCGGACGGTCGTGTCGCCAAGGCCGCGCTTGGGCACGTTCACGATGCGCTCGAAGGCGAGGCCGTCATCGGGCTGGGCGATAACGCGCAGATAGGCGAGTGCATCGCGGATTTCCTGGCGCTCGTAGAAGCGGGGGCCACCGACCACGCGGTAGTTCATGCCGAGGGTGAAGAACCGATCTTCGAACTCGCGCATTTGGGCGGAGGTTCGCACCAGAATGGCGATTTCGTTCAAGGTATGTTTGCGGCGCTGAAGCTGCTCGATCTCCTCGCATATTGCGCGGGCTTCTTCGCCTGAGTCCCAGGCCGACGCAACGGTGACCTTCTCTGCGTCCATCTCATCGGCATCGGTGAAGAGCGTCTTGCCCAGTCGATCTTCATTGTGGGCGATCAAATGGGATGCGGTCGCCAGGATGGCCGGCGTTGAGCGGTAATTGCGTTCCAGCCGGATGACGGTTGCGCCAGGAAAGTCGCGCTCAAAGCGCAAGATGTTGTCCACCTCCGCGCCGCGCCAGCCATAGATCGACTGATCATCATCGCCGACACAGCAGATGTTGGGTTTCAAATCGTCCGTACCCTGCGCCAACAGGCGCAGCCAGAGATATTGGGCGACGTTGGTGTCCTGATACTCATCGACCAGCAGATAGCGGAACCGGCGATGATAGTCGGCGAGCACATCGGGGTGGTTGGTGAAGAGCTCAATGGGCTTGACCAGCAGATCGCCAAAGTCCACCGCGTTCAGAACCTTCAATCGTTCCTGGTACGCTTCAAACAGATCGATGCCCTTGCCATTCGCGAACACTGCGTCAGCGGCGGGCACTTTGTCGGGCGACAGACCACGGTTCTTCCAGCGGTCGATATGGGATGCCAATTGACGGGCAGGCCAGCGCTTCTCATCGATGTTTTCGGCCTGGATGATCTGTTTGAGGAGGCGGATCTGGTCGTCGGTGTCCAGAATGGTGAAGCTTGATTTCAGGCCCTCCAGTTCGGAGTGGAAGCGCAGAATACGAGTGCCGATGGCGTGAAAGGTGCCAAGCCAGGGCATGCCTTCTACCGCCGCGCCGATCATGCCGCCGATGCGCTCCTTCATCTCGCGCGCGGCCTTGTTGGTGAAGGTCACCG
>JBHJIX010000034.1:0-24238 GCA_050043025.1 Cohaesibacteraceae bacterium | reverse complement strand
GTGATGGATCTAACGAGGTCGGACTACACTCCGAGCTAATGCAACGCTTCCATAATAATCGGTGGCGTCTGCGCGGTGTCATAAGGCTGATCAGCTGATCTCGCGCAGAAAATAGAAGCGTCGAGAAACAACAGGCCACCCAATACTCTTTGTGAGTTGGGTGGCCCATATCTATTCGGGTGCGGCTACTAGGAGCCGGCGTTGAATGTTGCGTTGTATGCCGCGGTGAAGCCGTTGAGCGAAATCGGCATAGAAACGTCGCGTTGGGCGCGGTCCTTGAAGGCCATGGTCATCGTGGCGCCCGCCTTCATTTGATCCACGGCGCTGGTATCGAGCGTTGCGTAAGCCATGCAGAAGGTCGGGAAGCAGGTCTCGAACCGAGCGGTTGTCACTTTTTCCTCATCGATCATGAATGCCACGTCAGTTGGCAAATGAACGCCTAGAGGCAGTTGCAGAACGAAGCGAATTTCCTCTTCACCAGGCAGGCTTCCTATGGCCAAATTGGCCACGGTGCTCTGACGATCAGCTGTTGAAAGCACCTGGACCATTTCGCAGCGCTGCACGTTTGCCGTATCGTCCTGGCGGCAACGAACCGTCCAATCACTATAGGTTGCTGTGTTTTGTGCCGGAGCTTCAACGGCGGACTGTGCGCAGCCATGAGAAGCGAGCGGAAGTGCCAGAATGGCTGCCGCAGCGGTCAGTTTGGCTCCGGCGATCAGGGAGGTGTTGAGGCTTGTCATCGTCGTTCTCCACACAGAAACTTCACCAAAGGCGCGGAAAAAGCCGGCACCTCATCTAACAATCCCTGTCCCGAGAAAGAGCCTATACTTTAACTATCTGTTTACAATTCTTTCCCGGCTTTAACCTTAACCTGAAAGGTCTATGACCGCCCCTGGCCGGGCGATCACACACTCCAAGCCAGCTTCTACTGCAGCATGCTCAGCTGCTCCATCCCTTCCAGATAACGCAGGATCGAAGGGGAGGGATCTGGTTGCCCAGCCGGGTTGATACACAGCGGGACTGCCGTTCCATCCACATCGATTACCTCTACCAGGCAAGTGCCCAGCGGGTAGTCCTCGCGAAGCGGATTATTCGCGAGAATTTGGTAGGAGAAGTCGGGCCGTGCGATCCAATCGCCGGGTGTTTGGATGTTCGTCGTGCGGACCGACCGCGTTTCGAAGGCGACATCGAACAGATAGGGCAGGTTGAAGAAGAAGATTTGCCCAAGGGTCGGATTGTCGTCGAAATCGATGATGCGGCTTTCGATCCAGTCGATGGTGGCGCGCTCCAAGTTGGGCACAACCGTTAGGCCGTCAAACGTGGCACCGAGGCCTGGAATGATCGTCGGCTGACCGGGCTGGAACAGCGCGGTATTCGACAGCTCAATAAAGTTGCCGCCTCCAACGCTGTTGAAGCTGACGTTGCTGATGTCGTTGTTGAGGATCGCCTGATTGGGGCCAGACATTGCCAGCGATGGCACGCCGGTCGTTTCCACCAGCGGGCCAAAGCCGGTCGTAATTCCTGTTCCACCAAACTGGGTGGTGACGGAGATTCCCGCCTGTGTTCCGCCTGTGAAGGCCGAATGGGCGAGCCTGACGTCACTGGCACCAGAGACGCCTGCACCCGTCACCGTCAGACCGTTCAGTCCACCGGAGACATCCGAAAGGTCGACTTCTAGAAGCGACCCGTCGCCAAGGCTGTCGACATTGATGCCGTTCCGAGCGCCGACAATTCTGTTCGCTGAGGTTGTTACTAGGCTGTTGGTCACCAGATCGCGAAGCGATAGGCCGTCCCGACCTCCAACTAACTGGTTGCGAGCGAGCGTGACGTCGCTGTCGGTTACAGTTGTGTCAAACTCAATGCCGTCCTCCAAACCGGAGATGAGACCGTTGTCGAGGACAAAAAGGAATGCGTTGTCAGACACTTCGTCGTCGAACTCAATGCCGCTACCTTCAAGGCCTTCGATCACTTCGTTTTCGCTGACCGTGAACGTGCCACCCCGAATGAAGCCGATATTGATGCCGTCATCACCACCTGTGATGTCGGTGTTCTCGGCGATCAGAACCGTTGCTTCGACTAAACCACGGGTGATCACAATGCCGTCGTCGGCGCCGAAGATGGTGTCATTGTCTGTGATTTCCAGCGTGCCGGAACGAACGCGGAAAACTTCCACACCATTGCCGAACAGACCAAAGATGCCGGTGTTTCCATCGATTGAAACATCAGCGTTTCGGATACGCCGGACAAAAATGCCGTTGTCCAAGCCGGCAATCGTCTCATTGTCCTGAATGACGAGGTCCGAGCCACCACGAATGGCGCGCTGGAAATCAACACCATCGTCCCCGCCACCGATAAAGGTGTTGCGGCTGATCGAGACAGCAGACCCTGCTCGGACGGCGCGCTCAAAGACAATCCCATCTTCCAAAAAGCCCAGGATAGCGAAGTTGTCGTCGATTGAGACGGATCCGTTGCGGACCGAACCACCGAAGAGGACACCGTTTTCGAAGCCGATGATGGCGCCGTTTTCCTCAATTGCGACTGAGCTGTTGCGGATCACACGCCCGACATTGATACCATTCTCGCCGCCAAGAATTGCGGTGTTGTCGGTGATACGGACATTGCTAGTGGCGCGGATTGCCCCGCCAAACGCAATGCCATTTGAGAACCCGGCTATGACCTGTTCACCCGAGTCTCCAGCGTCGACCTCATCGCCAATGTAGATGTCAGCGGCCGCGATCAAGTCGTTGAACAGAACGCCATTGTCTTCGCCAAAGATCGTGTTGCCCGACAGTGTTGCTGGGCCGAGATTGCCGCCTTCAAAGTTCAACTGTCCGGTCCCGCCCAAGGAGCGGGAGCCATCGTTGAACGCGGCTTGTTCATCCATACCGATCAGCATTAAGGGCCGTTCGCCGGTCCTTTGACCGCCGATTGCTAGATCGAACAGGCCTGACCTTATCGCGCCAGAAACGATGATACCGTCGCTATCGGTACCCGTTATATCGTTGCCTGAGATCACTAGACGAGCACCGTCCACGAGAGCATCGCCGGCCGCGGCAATTTGGTCGCCAGCGCGGAAGGCATCGCTCGCGGCACCGCCGATTCCAATACCGCCCCCGGCGCGAATGCCGGGTAGGATATTTCCGACATTGTCAACGACCGCAAACAGACCGTCGCCGCCTGCCAAGCCGGAGGTCACAATGCCGTAATTGTCAGCCGACGGACCGCCAAACAGGCGGTTGCCAGTGATGAGAACTTGCGGACCGGTCCCAGTGTTGCGCGTGTCATCATTGCCGGAATTGATGATGCCGGCGAATTCCACAGCGTCGTCACCGGCGATGATGGCGTTGTTTTCGATAAGAAGATCGACACCGCCGCCACCGTCAGTCAGACGACCGGCAATGTTGATGCCATCTTCTGCAGCGAAGATGGTATTGTCCGTGATGCTCAGGAAGCCTGACCCGAGATTGTCATCCGACATGAAGATGCCGTGCCGTGAAACCGCGCCGGCGAGGATCAGGTTGTTGCTGATGTCCCAGGTGCGGTTCAGGCCAACATTCACCAATTCGATCGCGTCGAGCATGGAATTGCCGAAGAACAGTGTGGGAGTGAAAATGTTTCCACTGATCGTGGCACCATCAGCGATGCTGTTGCCGCCCAGATCACGAATGCCAAGCTCAATGCCTGTCGTATCGCCATCAGGGGTGATTTCGGCAAAGGCAAAGCCCTCAATCGTCACATCGCGCACATTGGCTGTGCCAGAAGGATCGTTCGGATTGACGCCGCTGGCATCGAGTGCGCCGACCACAAAGCCGGTGTTGATATCGCCGTTGTTCGCGAAGAGGTCGATGCCGCCTGTGTTGATGATCGTCGTAGCGCCCTGACCGACGAGGTTCAGATTGTCGACCCACACTTCGACCGAACCACCGAAGATCCCACTTCCGACGGTCACGGTGTCTTCACCAAGGAGAGCAGCCGCATTCACGGCGAGCTGGATGCTGTTGGTGTTCGGCACGACAAGCTGGCCGATGTTGAGCAGGCCGAGCGTTGGATCATCCAGATAATGGACAAGCTGGTTTTCAACAGCCAGCGCCTGGGCGAAGGTCAATTCACTGCCAAGGACGCCATTAAAGGAAACGCCTTGCGCGTCGATGATCGTCGGCTGGTCAGGATCGAAGAGCGCCGTGTCCTGCAACGCAATGAAGCTGCCGCTCTGATTGGTGAACACGGTGTTGTTCAGCGTGTCGCCAACCAGCGTCAACGTGCGGTTGGTGTCACCATTGATGACCAGGCCGTTCACGCCGCCATCGAACGTATTGCCTGATCCGATTGTGACCTCTGCGTCCAGCTTGTAGTCGATCAGCAAGCCGGTGCCATTGGCTCCAAGATTGACGTCATTTCCGGAGATCAAGAAGCCGGTCCAGTCAGGGTCCAGTGCTGTAATGCGGCCCGCGACACACAACCGGATTCCGTAGACATCAGCAATGGTGATGGTGTTGCCGGTGATCGCTATGTCCGACATCGTCATGAACGTCACGCCCGTGACATCAATGCCGGTGTTAGTGTTGATGACAATGTTGTCAGTAATGGCAATGTCCGACATCCGCGAGCGATCATTGTTGTCGCTGATGCTGTCGATGTTGGCCCCGACACGGATGCCGATGCCGCGACTAACCAGACCGTTGATCGTGTTGTTGTCGATGAGGATGTTGTTCGACAGCGGATAAGGCGCGCCAGAGACAGACCCACCGGCGCCAATCACATGGATGCCGTAGGTGGAATCGTTGATCATGTTGCCGGAGATTTCGAACTTGTTCGCAGCGGTGCCGCTCGCACCTTCCAGATCGATTGCCGTACCTCTAGCGCTGCTTACACTGCGCAGATTGAAGGTGTTGTCCGTGATCAGCCAGTCGCTGAACGGCCCCTGATCGTTCCGACCCAGGATTGTGCCGGTGCCGTCGATGACGTTATTTCCGCTGCGATCCACACGGCTCAAGATCCCGCGGGTGATGCGGTCCTGTTGATCGACTGAACCATCATTCAAGCCGAAAGTGTTGCCAGAGATTGAGAGAGTGTCGACGTCACCCAGCGCCAATACGCCGGTGCCCAAGCGGCCCGAGAAAATGTTGCCGATGGTATCGCCAATTGTGATGCCACTCACCGCGCCGCCACTTGTGCCATTGCGTCCATCAAGCACGATACCGACGGTGTTGGCGGAACCGCCGCCCGTGAACCTGAAGCCGTCAAAGGTGACATTGCTGGAGCTCACGGTGAACCCGGCACCGCCACTGGGCACGTTGACGATCGTTGGTGCCGTGAAACCATTGCCGAGCATCGTCAACGCTTTGTCGATTGCGATGCCGCCGGCAAATGAACCATCCCCCACGGTCACTGTTTCTCCTGCCCCAGCAACGTCGACAGCGTCCTGAATCTCAGCCCCACCGGTCGACCCGATGACATTAACGGTCGATGCGGTGCCGGTGATAGTGCTGGCGGTCAGGTTGCCATCGAGGTTGATGGTTGTTCCATTCAAGGCAAGCGTTCCGGCCGTAACCTCGACTTCGACGCCGTTGTTCACCGTGAGGACGGGCGCGTTGAAGTCAGCATCTCCCGCGCTGGTCGTATCAACCGCAAATGTGAGCCCGGTGTCGGAGGTGATGTCTGTCGTGGTGCCGGTGGTCGACGTCGTCGTCAGCCCGTCCAGCGACGCAATCGTCAGCGCACCGCTGTTGCTCAGGTCGATCGCACCGCCAGCGTTGGCGAAGGCCAGATTTGTGACGGCAGTGTCCAGACCCACAATACCGGAGCCGCTGCGGATCACGAGATTTTGGACTGTCAGGTCAGCCTGCTCGGTAACGGTACCATCCAGCACGGAGCCGGACGTCCGCAGATCAAGCATGTTCACGTTCGTTAGACCGATCTGATCGGTAAGGCTGATGTCGCCGAGCTGGGTAACCCCGATTTGCAGAGTTCCGGCGGTGATGGTGTCCAGTTCGGCATCAGAGAGTTCCAGCGCGGCGCCGGCATCGCTGGTAGAGCCCAGATCAACGGTTGCTCCTACAAAGAGGGGAGCGATGCGAACCCGTCCATCGCTACCGGCCGTTACAGTGCCGCCCTCCAGCGCCATGTTTGAGGCCTGAAGATCGACACCGAAGCCGGCCATGGTGCTCACGGCAGCGTTGTTATCGAGCAAGCTGTTACCGCCCGCGCGCAGGACCAACGGATCTCGCGCGCTGGAGACAGCACTGTTGATGATCAGATCGGAGGCCTCAGTCAGTATCCGTGTCTGACTCAGTCCCGTGGTGGCCTGATTGCTTACGCCAACGACACCGTCGACGGTACCGACCACCAGATCGCCCGAGCCTGTGAGCTGGAACAACCGTATGCTGCCGGAGGTGCTGTTGGCGGCCGCCACTGCGCCAACGCCGGTTTCAATGGTTTCAGTGCTGCCAATGCCGGTGACTGCCTGCAATGCCAGATTGGCAACGGTGATGTCTGCGCCGGTGGTGTTGGAGTCGGTGATGGCATCGCCAGTGATCAGAGACAGTGTCGTCACATTGGCTGGGTTAATTGCCGCCGTGACATCGATGCTTCCGGCAGTTGTACTACCGATGCGCAGTGTCCCTGCGGTAATGAAGTCAAGCTCGGCATCTGTGAGTCCGAGAGCTCCGAAAGCGTCATCACCGCCAAGGTCAATCAGTTGGCCGGTGGACAGCGGCTGTATGCGGACATCACCGCTGCCAGCGTTGATCTCGCCAGGCAAGGTCATACGGTCCGACACAAGCGAGATGTTGCCCCCATTGGAAATGACACTGGCACCGAAAACAGAGAAAGACCGGGTCTCAACTCTCAACCGACTATCAGCGCTTAAGAGAACAGATCCCCCACCGGATTGGATTGATTCTGAAACGTCGATTTCGCTGCGAGCGGTGATGAAGATGTCGCCGCTGCCGGATTGCAGAGCACCGTTGATGGATACGTCGTCCTCGGCATTCATGGTGATATCGCCACCGCCGGAGTTGATCGGTCCAGCAGAAGTTGGAACGTTGCCCAGAACAACATCGTTAACGGCCTGTAAGTTTATGGTGCCGCCACCGGATTCGAGGACATCAAGAATGAATACGTTCCGGCCCGCGGACATTGTGATATCGCCCCCTGATGACCGCACGATGGACTGAGGAGATCTATAAGAGGAGTATATTTCGTCGGCTGCACTGAGAACTAGGTTGCCGCCGCCGCTATCGAAGGCCTGCAGGCGCAGAAGGATGTCCGCATCTGTCTGCGGGTCTAACGTCAAACTGCTCCCGGCGTTCCAATCGTAGTTGGTGCCCGTGTTGCCAATGCTCGCGAACACAACTTCACGAGTATCAATGGTGTCTGCGGCGTGGATGATGAAATTGCCGAGCATACCGGTGTTGTTGTTGACCGTTATGCTGCCGGTGCCGCCAAAATCGACGCGTCCGGTGCCATTCGTGCCCCTAACGTCGGTGTTGATCTCAACTATCCCGCCACCATTGAGAGTGTTCTCGATGGAGGTTCCCGAAATTGGTGCCGCCCCGGCAGCGCAGTTAGCCGTCGAACCACCGGTGGTTACGCACACATCGCCCGGATCGACGAGAAAATGGCCTGTTTGGGCTTGGCCAGCGATTGCGCCGGAGCCAAAGGTCGAGACTTCAACAAACCCATTGTTGCCGCCAAGCGTGTTGATGCTGCCGTGGAAGTTGACCTCATCACGGCCCCAGATGATCACCTCACCGCCATTGCCCTGACTTGAGGAGGCGTCGATTTGCGTGTCGGCATCGATGGTTGTACGGGCGGCGAGCGGTACCACACCATCGCCAGCCGCGCCGGCGTTCTCGCCAATCAGAATTGTCAGAAGGTCGCCGGCCTGAACATAGGCGACGTCGCTCGACGGATCGAGCGTCTGGTTGCGCTCTGCACCACCGACTAGAACCGTACCGCCACCTTCAATGCCAGACGCATCAATGCGAGCGGACTCTGTCGAAATCTCTTCGCCGGTGACATGAGCCGTTCCGCCGCGCGTGCCGGCGCTGCCCCCCTGCGTGCGCACAGTGCCGGAAACCCGAACGCGGCCAGCGCTGCCACCGCCTAGCACAATTCGACCATTGCGCACGCCGACGGAGTTCGCCTGCGCAACGCCTGACATGTTGATGGCGGTATCGAGAACGCGAGACGCCTGGCTGGCGGTCATGACAACACTGCCGCCATCGGCTTGAACTGTGCCTGAGTTCTCCACCAGGGCCTCAGCCTCTTCCCCATCGGCGTTGCGAGGTGTCGCCGTTGTTGGTGTGGTGAGCGCAAAGGAGATGAGGCCGTCACCGCGGAAGTCGACGGTGTGGGTTTCACCGGCTGCCAGAACGACGGTGCCCAGTTCGGCGCGAATGAGACCAGAGTTTTCAACGCCTGGCGCCACCAGTGCCGCAAGGCCGGCATCGCGGGCCGTGATGGTGCCAGCGTTGGTGACCATTGCATGGGCGATGCCAGGCCGGTCGAAACCAAACGTCCAGCGGGGAAGTTGTCGTTTGTGATGTCGGCAGTGGACGCAATGAGGCCACCCACATCGATTGTGGTGTTGGCACCAAAATGGATGCCTGCGCCGTTGACGATGACGACATTGCCGTTGGCGAACAGCGATCCGTCGAACCGCGTCGCCTGACCGGACAGCACCCGGTTAAGGGCCATCGCGTCGCGCCCGGGTTGAACGAAGCGCACTGTCTCCTGGGCGCTGGTGTTGAAGCTGTCCCACTCAATGATCAGACGGTTCGACAGTTGGTCGATCTGGGTTAGGGCGCCGTTTTGCGTGATCGATCCCTGTCCGCCAACAACGCTGCCACCTGACGGCCCCGCCCATGCTGAGGGCACAATCTGGCTCATCACAAAGCTGGCCAAAATGGTTGACCGCGCCAAACGCCGGGCGGTCCCGCTGGAACGAGTACTCATTACAAAACGCGTCCTTCACACCTGTGGCCGGCCGGCTGGTTCGCGTCGGTTGCGCGCGCAAAGAGCCGTCAGACCTTGCTGGCAGGGTAAAGGAACGATGAATGCAAAGGCACCGATTTGTTAGCGAAGCTTTAACATTTTGATCATTAACGTTAATCTTGCGGTGATTCGGCGACGCTTCGACTCAGCGCAGCCGCGTATCTTACTTTGTCGTTAAAAGTACTGTGCGCGTTCGTTTGGAGTTGTAGGCGCTAAATTTCTAGTATTTCGTATGTTTAAGCGCTCAGGAATATTTCCCTGAGGGGCAGAGGCGTGCCGCTAAACATACATTCTCGCAAAATTGGCCAAATTGTAGCCTTTTTTGCTTTGGTTCTGATCACGGCAGGTTTGGCGTCTGGTCCGGCGATGGCCCAAAATGTGCCATCGACGGCAGAGGGCGGCCGTTTCGATCAGCCCTTCGTAAGCCAGCCACTTCAGCCCCGATCGTCGGATTTGCCAGTTGCAACGCCGGACGATGGTGTCGGTGACATTGAAGAGATTGACATCACCTTCCGTCTCAACGGCGTGGTGTTTGAAGGATCGACGGTTTTTACCGCCACGGAATTCGAACCACTCTACGCAGACCAGATCGGCCAGGACGTTACGGTCGATTATGTTTTCGAACTGGCTCAGCGAGCGACCGCCTTTTATCGCAATGAAGGCTACATCCTGTCTCAGGTGATCGTACCACCGCAGGAGATCGACGGCGGCATGATACGCTTGCAGGCAGTCGAAGGCTTTGTCGACGAGGTGGTCATAACTGGCTCGGTTGGCAGCGAGCGTGGTTTGATCGACGAGATGCTTCAAAACATCACCGAGCAACGACCGCTGCACAATGACACGCTTGAGCGTTATTTGCTCTTGGCCGGAGACCTGGCAGGCCTGACGGTTCAGGCTGTTTTTTCTCCGTCAGAAACGAACGTCGGTGCGGCAACCCTCACGGTTCAGTCTATTCATCGACGGGTCGAAGCAGCGTTTGAACTCACCAACTATGGTTCGGACTTTGTGGGCCCTTTGCGTGGTGAGGCTGAGTTCTATTTCAACTCCCTTCTGGGTCTTCATGAGCGACTTGGGTTGAAGCTTGCCGTTGCTGATGATGGCGACGAACTCCTGTTCGGTGAACTGTCCGCCTCCGTTCCAATCAGCAGTGAGGGAACGTCTCTCTTTGGTCGGGTTTCGGTAAGTGACTCAGAGCCGGGAGAAAACCTGAGAGCCTTTGATGTGGCCAACGACTCCTTGCGTTGGTCGGTCGGTCTCACCCAGCCGCTCATCCGGTCGCGCGATCGCAACCTGTTTCTCACCTTCCAATTTGATTGGGATGATCTGACGTCCGACACCAATGTTGGGCGGGTCACCGACGATCATCTTCGCACGCTCAGCGTCTCGCTGGACTATGATTTCGTCGACACAGCCTTTGGTCCATCGCTGCCGGCTGTTACGGCCATTCGGCTGGAAGCGCGGCAAGGGCTCGGTTGTTTGGGCGCTACGTCATCATCTGACCCCATCCGGTCGCGGCTTAATGCGGACGGAACCTTCACGTCACTGCGCGCAGAGTTCCAGCGCTACCAGAGCCTTGGTGCCCCTGGCTGGACACTTCTGACTGCTGTGTCTGGCCAGATATCGAACGGGCCGCTGCTCTCAAGCGAGGAATTTGGGTTCGGCGGCAGCGCCTTTGGCCGCGGGTTCGACCCCAGTGCTATATTGGGAGACCGGGGCATAGCCGGCAAACTGGAACTCCAGTACCAGGCCGAATGGCAAGACATGGCGGACTTTTTGGACAGCTACCAGCTGTTTGCCTTCGTCGATGCCGGCCTTGAGCAAAACGTCGATGTTGCTGGGGTGAACGGTTCTGTCACCGACGAACTCTGGTCAGCCGGTGGCGGCCTCCGTCTCGATTTTGCTCATGGGTTTGAGTCCGAGTTGGCTGTCGCGTGGGTGTCCGATGACATCGACATCGATTTTGCCTTTGGCAATGATCATTGGCGTTGGCTGTTCCGCTTGGCAAAGAGCTTTTGATCATTAGCCTGGCTGCCGGGTCGGGCGGACAGCAACCTTCATCTGAAACAAAACCATTATCGAGCAGACGGAACCGCTTGATCTAACCTAGCTTTGCTATGCGTTCGAGCCTCTGACCAAACTTGGTTCCCGGTCCGCCGACACCAATGACCTTCTGAGACCTGCTAAACCTAACTATCCAGACAAAGCCGCGCGACGCCGACGGCGGCTTCGGCGTGGCGTGGCACCTTGAACTCACTTGCGATGCGTCGCGCACGAATGGCTGTCCAGATGTCGTTCTTGGCCCCGCCGCCTGCTGTGAACAAGCGCGCTGGTCTCGGCGCACCGAGTGCTTGAAGGCGCGCATAGGCGGTCTCTTCGATGCGTGCCATGCTCTCCAATAGTCCGTGCAAGAACAGGGCGTCGTCGGTCGGTCGCGGTTCCAACCGGGGTTGCAGATGTGGATCGTTGATGGGGAAGCGCTCGCCCGGTTTCAGTAGCGGGTAGTAGCACAGCTCCGACGGTATCTTGGGATTGCTGAGCCTGCTCAAATCCTTCAACTGGTCGGTCGAAAAGAAATGCGCCAAAACACCGCCGCCCGTGTTGGACGCGCCGCCTGCCAGCCAGTTGTCGCCAAGACGGTGGCTATAGACGCCGCTTGCGGGGTCATCGACCCGCGTGTCGCTGAGCAGCTTGATCGCCAGCGTCGTTCCAAGCGAGGTCACCGCGTCACCGACCTGGTTGGCACCCGACGCCAAGAACGCTGCAATGCTGTCGGTCGTTCCGGCGTGCAGGGCAAGTGTTGGCGATAGGTGGAACTGGTCCGCGATGGACGGGTCGATCTTCCCAATCACTTCTCCAACGAGGCTGACCTTCGGCAAAAGTGCCGTGTTCACGCCGGCCGCCGACAACCAGTCGGGCCAGGATCGCGCTTCTGGATCCCACCCGGTCTTCAGCGCATTGTTGTCGTCCGAGCCAAGGCTTTGGCCTGCAAACTTGGCGACAATGAAATCAGCCTGATGCAGCAGGTGAACCGCCTTGCTTTCCTGATCGAGCGCCTGGAGATGGAGCATCCTTGCCAGCGCCGACGATTGTCCGCGCGTGATGGATGGATCGGGTGCGAAGGCGGCGATGCGCTGGGCTTCAGCGATGAAGCCGGCTGTGTTGTACAGCAGGGCAGGCGTGACAGGTTTCAGGTCTGCGTCCGCCAGGACCATCGATCCAGATGTTCCATCCACGGCCAAGCCGCTGATCTCGCGGGGGTCGTATCCGGCCTCTTTTACCAGTACGACTTGGTTTTGGACCGCCTCGCACACCGCTTGCCACCACGCATTGGCATTGGAATCAGCATCCGCCTCATGAGACGCGCGGGCAAGGGGAGCAATGGGCTCGCCGGTTGCGTTGAGCACCGCCGTTCGCACCCCGGACGTGCCAATGTCGATCCCCAGAACCAGCATGTTAGGCGGCGCCCGCCTCGCGTGCCGCCAAAGCCTGGCGATACTTCTCCGCGTCCCAGTTGAGGAGCTCTGCCTCTGCATGCGAACCGATGGGATTGGGCGTCCAGTCCTCAGGCAGTCGGATCAAAACGTCGCTGACGCAATTGGCCATAGCGCGTTGGGCGGGGGTAGCACCCTCGCGCACCGCTAATCCCTTTCCGACGTCCAAGAAAGCCTGTGACGTATCGGCCGGTTTGGTTGGCAGCCCAGGTCCGAGAAAGACGACATGGTCAGGGTAGTAGCTTCCTGACACGCCCAGCGATGAGAGCCTGGAATCGATGGCGAGAGCTGCATTGCTAAGATAGGTCCAGCCATAAGGTGCTAGCGCGGTTGGCGATAGATCGTGGAGAACAGGCATGTGAAGCCGCCGCTCAACTTCTTCGGTTAGCTCGGCGACATCGGCCACAGTTGGTCCAGCGATGATCAACCCATGATTGCCGAGCAACACCACTTGGGTGTCGGCGGAGATCGCATCGGCTATTGCCTGGGTCAAGGGACGGCCCGGCTTGCGATAGGGCACAGTGGCGATGGGAAGTCCGGCCAGCTTGTCGCGCGCTGCGACAAGACCATCGTCGCTGATCGCATGGACAATTGTCGCGACCGAATGAGTATGTGCGACGACTGGCCAGTCGATCAGAGCGTGGAAGGTCGTTTCGATCGAAGGACGCAAGCCTGCTGCTGTATCAAGGACTGCTGATTGGCACGTGCCATCGCCTGCGCCAAGGGCTTCAGCCCGCGCTGCTTCCCGGTCAACCGCGAGAAAGATCGGTTTGCGTTCCGCGTCCGCAAGCTCCGTTCCCGACGCTTTGATCCATAACGTGTTGCCGTCCTTGATGGACGTGTTTCCACCTGGTCCTTGGACACGCATAGGGTCTTGCCCGAGTTTGGCTGACAGCGTGCAGAACGCATCAAAATCGGCTGGCATCGTGCCTGGATAGGCGTCGGCAAGCTGGAAACTCATCTCTATCCCCTGTTTAGCAGGCAGTTAGCCAAGGCGATTGATCACGTGATCTGGCGGGAGCAGCCCTTGCGCCGACGCAATGGCTCCCGCGAGCGCGCTTGCGTCAGTTATCCCTTCGAATTCGCTCGCATGCAGCCCGCTCGTCACGAAGGCTGAGGCCATGCCAATACCTTGAGCGCCGGCAATGTCGTGCTCCATGGAGTCCCCGACCATGAGACAGTGTTCGGCACGCGCGCCCAGCGATTGCAAAAGCCGTTCAAAAACCGGCCTGTGGGGCTTGCCATAAAAGATCACGTCGCCGCCTCTGTCTTCATAGGCATGTGCCAGGGTGCCAGGCGAGACTTGCAGAACGCCGTCCGCGCGGGGGGAAGCCCGGTCTGGGTTTGTGCAGACGACCGGGAGACCTCGTTGGAAAGCATCATCCAGCACCGCCTGCTCGGCCTGGGCCTTGGATCCCTCGGGAATGCCCATGAGGAGCACCGCTTCTGCTGTTTCCAGCGTGTCCGTGATGGACACATCAAGGCCATCAGCCCAAGCCAAGGCATCACCGGGACGGCCGGTTATGGCAAGGAGCTTCTTGCCCTTGCGCTTGCCATCGCGATAATCCTGCCAACATGCCTCGCCCGATGTCATGGTCAGCTCGATATCGTCGATCGGTAGGCCGATATCGGCAATGCGCTTTGCATTCGGCGCAGCGCGTTTTCCCGAGTTGGAAAGAACCGCCAGTCGTTTACCGGAAGATGCCAATGCGTTGAGCGCCCTGGCCGCGCCTGGATAGGGCGTTGAGCCGTTGTGGAGCACGCCCCACTGATCCAGCACGATCACCTCATAGGGATCAGCAACCTCAAGCAGGCTGGTTGGATCGGCCACGTCCGTCAGAGTTCAGACAGGATCGGGCGTGGGCGGCACCAAACCTGCCAAATAGGCATCAACCTCATCTTTCGGCATAGCAGGTGCTGCCTTGTTTGCCGTGCCCTCGGGCATGTCGCCAAAGTAGAACTGGAAACCAGGAATGAACTGACGGCGCTTGCGCAGCGGCATGCCTTCGTAGGGGAAGACGTCAGAACGCGCGTTGGCGACCTTGTCGTGGCAGGCGAGGATGTAGTCGGCGCGCTTGTCGAGCTCTTCGACAGACTTCCAGCCCTCGTAGGAGTTCACAAACCGCGCCGGGACCCAGTAGCGCCATCCTTCGGCAGGATTGGGCTCCATGTTGCGCTCTTGGAAAATCGCATCGCCCGCAACAACGATGTCGCCCATGGAGGTTGCGACCGTTACCGCCATGTGGCCGACTGAATGGCCCGGCGTGTGGAACATGGTGATGCCGGGCAGCACCTCGCACTCATCCTCGACCGCTTCAAACACGCAGCCGGCGTAGGCGTGCTCAATGCCAAGATAGCCCGACTCATAGGTGCGGTAGTAAAGCGGGAGCGGATTGTAGGCCATTTCAATTTCGGCCTTGGGGGCAATGTACCGCGCGTTCTTGAACTCCTTCATGTTCTGCACGTGGTCCCAGTGCAGATGAGTGAAAACGATCGCGTCAATCTCGTCCGGGTGGACGCCAAGCTTCTGTTCCAGATGCTCGTGCACCTGAAGGCAGCCGCGCTTGTCGCATTTGTGATGGTACTTGGTCGCGCGTTCTTCGTCGCAAAGCCCGGTGTCGATCAGGATTTTGTGTTCGCCTGTGTCGACATAGTGGCAATAGACTGGGTTCCAGATTTTTTTGCCCGCCGGACCCTTCCAAAAAATGTAGGTGCCAAGGTCGGCTTCCAGCCAGCCGGTGTTGATCGGATAGATCTTGGTTTCATTGATACCCATGACGGCAGGCGAGCTCCCCAAAAGTGTTGTTTTGGGTTATTTGTATACAGAACTTGAATTATGTCTACAAAAAAAGGCGCTGATCGATGGCTCTCGCCTAATTGACCGCCAGGACGCGCATGAAGCTCTCTTCCATGTGCTTGCGCATATAATCAAACGCCTCATTGGAGTCGGCTGAGAATATCTTTTCCAGCAGCAGGTCGTGGCTTTCTGCCGAGGCAACAAGGTCTGCCTTGGTCGCAAACTTCTTGGCGCGAAAAGGGCCGGTCCGGCGGCGAAAATCTGAAGCCATCTGCTGAATATAAGGATTGCCCGTGGCTTCATAGATCGCAAAGTGAAGTGCCTCATTGGCTCGAAGATAGGCCGTGCGATCACCTTGATTGGCCGCCTCATGGCAGGCCGCCTGAGCAGCCTCCAGCCGGGCTTTTGCCAACAAAGTCAGGCGCTGAGCAACCAGTCTTGCACACAAAGCTTCGATCTCGTGCATCGCTTCGAACATCTGTGCCAGTTCTTCGCGATTATACTGGGCGACGCGCAGGCCGCGCCCCTCACTGACCTCTAGAACGCCCAACGCCGAAAGCCTGCTGAGAGCCTCGCGCACAGGCGTGCGTGAGGCGCCGAAACGTTCAGCCAGGCGGGTTTCATCAAGGCGCTCGCCCGGGTTGATCTGCCCGGCGGCAATCTCGTCCATCAATTGCGTTTCGATGCGTTGCGCAACGCTTATGCGCGCCCTGCCCGTGGCCGCTGGCATGCAGAAAACTCCCGATAAGTTCTGGGCTAACGCTAGCGGACGCTGACCAAAAAGACAAACAGATTGCTCTAATGTATGTTTTGTCTTGCCTTTGTATACAAAATATGTCCTCCTGATCTGACGGGAGCGATAAGAAGAGCTGCAATGCCCCAGATTAACTTGGCCGGTCTGAAAAAGGCCTACGGCAATGTCACCGTTATCGAGGATCTCGATCTGACCATGGAGGATGGTGAGTTCACCGTTCTTGTTGGTCCATCTGGGTGCGGCAAGTCGACAACGTTGCGGATGATTGCAGGTCTGGAGAGCGTGACCGACGGGTCGATCCAGATTGGCGAGAAGGACGTCACCTATCTTGATCCCAAGGATCGGGATCTGGCCATGGTCTTCCAAGATTACGCGCTCTATCCGCACATGAACGTGGCGAAGAACATGTCGTTCGCCTTGCGTTTGGCGCGCTATCCAAAGGCCGACATCGACAAGCGCGTGAAGGAGGTCGCTGCGACCCTCGGACTAACAGAGTATCTGGACCGCAAGCCCGGTGCGCTATCCTGCGGGAAGAGTCAGCGCGTCTCCATGGGCCCGGCTTTGGTGCGTAATGCGACGACATTTATGTTCGATGAAACGCTGACCAATCTTGACGCCAAGCTGCGTGGCCAGCTGCGGGCCGAGCTCGCCATGATGAGCAGCCGTATCCAGAAGAACATGATCTATGTGACCCATGATCAGATCGAAGCGATGACGCTTGGCGACAAGATCGTGGTCATGCGCGGCGGTGAAATCATGCAGGCCGGCACGCCGGAGGAATTGTATCGGCGGCCGCAGAACCGTTTCGTCGCTGGCTTCATCGGCTCGCCGACCATGAATTTCCTTGATGTCGACCTGGTCTCTGAAGGCGATACGCTGTTTGCCAGCGCGTCGGGCGTGCGCATCGCCCTGTCTGAGGAGCGCAAAGCGAGATTGTCGGAGCGTGCTGACCCCAAGGCGGTCCTTGGCGTGCGGCCATCATCGTTTGAACAATCTGGCGAGTCCGACGGCATGTCGCTGCCGATCATCCTGTCAGAATATATTGGCGCGCAGAGCGTGCTGATGTCTGAGGTTGGCGGCCAGTCTATTCAGATCGAAGTATCAACCCCCGCGCCGATTGCAGCGGGGACAGAGCGTTTGTTCCGGATCAAATCCGATGAAATCCATCTGTTTGATCCATCCACTGAAGCGGCGCTGTAACGGCCGCGCAAACCGGCCGAAACGGCCAATGAATATCCTGGGAGGGATACATGAGAACACTCAAACTCACCGTGGCAGCGGCGTTGGTTGGGACAGCTTTGTCCGGAGCAACGGCGCTTGCAAACCCCTATGAGCCCTATGAAGGATCGACGCTTGTCGTGAACTTCCCGGCCCACCCGCACTATGATGCGGTGCTGGAAGTCCTGCCTCTCTTCACCGAAGAAACCGGCATCGAGGTTGAGGTCGATCAGCTTCAGTATCTGCGTATGCGCGAGCGTCAAACGCTTGAGCTGACGCAGGATGAAGGCGATTACGATCTGATTGCCTATGTCGTGTTCTCCAAGGCTGACTATGTGTTTGCCGACCAGTTGCACAACCTGGCGCGCTTCTTCATGGATCCGGCACTGGCCGATCCGAACTACAACGCCGCTGATCTGATTGATGGCTATGTGCAGAACATTGGCGTTGCAGGTGGTTTCAAAGGCTATTTGCCCGGCCCAACAGGTTCCCTCTTTGGCATTCCGTTTGGATCGGAAACGTCCGTCCTTGGTTACCGCACGGACGTCTTCGAAGAGCACGGTCTGGAAGTTCCTGAAACCTATGAAGAGCTTTTGGAGTTGGCCTGTCTGATCCCTGAGCTGGAGCCAGGCATGGGTGGTCTTGCATCGCGTGCTGCCTCCGGCCACCAAGCAAGCCATGCCTATCTTCTGCACCTCAATCCGTTGGGCGGCGGTATCTTCGATGATAGCTGGGAGCCGATCGTCAACAACGAGGTGGGCGTCCAGGCTGCTGAAGCTCTGAAAACCATCGTCGATTGCGGCATTGAAGGGTCAACAACCTTCGGACCGTCAGAAGCTGCTGCTGCCTTCTCGCAAGGCCAGTATGCGATGTTCCTGGACTCCATTGCTTTCGCTGCAACCTTCGAAGACCCTTCGCGGTCGACCGTCGCTGGTAATGTTGGTTGGGCGATGCATCCGATGGGTGTGGAGCGCGCCTCCCAGACCGGTGGTTTTGGCCTTGCCATTCCGCGCAACGCACAAAACCCGGAAGCGGCCTTCTTGCTCATGCAGTGGCTGACGTCTGCTCGCATCGATCGACTGATCGCTCTGGAAGGCGGTAATCCCTCACGTTTCTCGACCTATCAGGATGCCGAGCTGAACGAGCGGTTCCCATACTCCGCCACCTTCGGCGAGGCACTCCAGTTTGCCGATCCAGACTGGCGTCCCATCATCCCAACCTGGGGTGAAATCAACGCTGACCTTGGAACGACACTGTCTCAGATCCTGACCGAAGATCTGGACATCCAGGAAGGATTAGACGGCGTTGCCGAGCGGGCACGCGCCATTATGGACGAAGCTGGCTACTACAGCTGGAACTGATCCAAACCTGACTGTGGCGGGCGATGGGTATCGCCCGCCACACACGTTTTTTTGCAACCCAAGCCTGATCGACGGACGCGCTTCCCATGAGCAACATCCAGGCGGCCAATCGGCTGACGCCCTACATGTTCCTCGCTCCAGCGGCGGCGGTGATGGCGATCTCTCTTTTGTATCCGATCGGGTACATGGTTTGGGCAAGCTTCCTTGATTGGAACCCATCGCAGCGCATCGGCGAGGCCGATTTTGTCGGCTTTCAGAACTACATAAACCTGTGGGGTTCTGACAGCTTTTGGGAAAGCTTTTGGGTCACCATTCGCTTCGCAGTTGTTGTTGTCAGCGTTGAGATGGTGATTGGCGTCGGGCTGGCGTTGCTTCTGGACCGTCAGTTGAAGGGCATGTCCGTTCTGCGGACAATCTTCATCCTGCCCATGATGATTGCGCCTATCGTGGTCGGTCTCATGTGGCGTTACATGTACCATCCCCAAGTTGGCGTATTTAATCGCTGGCTGTCGGATCTCGGCCTGCCAACCATTCCGTTTTTGTCCGATTCTGGCTGGGCCTTCGCATCGGTGGTGATTGCCGACATTTGGCAATGGACACCTTTTATCTTCATTCTTGCACTGGCTGCCCTGCAGTCGCTCCCACCGTCGGCCATTGAGGCCTCACGCGTTGATGGTGCGACACCGATGCAACAGATCCTCTACATCAAGCTGCCGCTGATGATGCCGGTTCTGATTGTGACCTGCCTGTTGCGCCTGATCGATGCCTTCAAGGTGCTGGAGGTCATCCTGGTCATGACCAATGGTGGGCCGGGCCTTTCGACGGAAATCCTGGCACTGCGTATATCCCGAACGGCCTCGGAGTTCAGGCAATTGGGCGAGGCGGCGGCCATGTCCAATTACCTCTTGATCCTGTTGATGATCATCACCGCGATCATGTTCATCTACACGCGGGTCAACGATGCTCGTCTCGCACGCATACGTGCCGCGGGCGCGAAGGCCACCCAGGAAGAAGAGGAGGCGTGAGCGATGGCCATTCGTCCCGATGATCGCCCCCATCCCGGCTTTTATGTTCTCCTGATCTGCCTGGTTTTCATGTCTGCCGGGCCGATCGCGCTGATGTTGATGAACTCGTTCAAACTGAACGTTGACATCACCTCACCGACGGCTGGCCTGTTGTTCATGCCAACGCTGCAGAACTATGAGACAGCGTTGTGCGAGTTCCTGCCTTATGATCCTGAACATCTGCGCCGCTGCGACCCGACGTTCGGGCGTGCGCTGGTCAACTCTCTGATCATTTCCCTGGTGGCCACCGGGCTCACCTTGGTTCTCGGCTGCATGGCCGCCTATGCCATTGTCCGCTTTCGGTTCATGGGCCGCGATGCGGCCAGCTTCACGACGCTCATCATGCGCATGGTCCCCCCGGCGGTTCTGCTTGTTCCAGTGTTTGGTATTTGGAATGAGCAGTTTGGGCTCGATGGGACGCGATCAGGCATCATTCTCGTCTATGTGGCGATGAACCTACCCTTTGTGATTTGGATCCTGCAGAGCTTTATCGTCCAGGTGCCCATCCAACTTGAGGAAGCGGCACGCATTGATGGCGCCGGCCCGTTCCGGGTCTTCTTCCTGGTTGTTCTGCCGCTCATTCAGCCTGGACTGGCAGCCGCCGCGATCTTCACCTTCCGCATTGCGTGGAACGAGTTTCTGTTGGCCAACGCGCTGTCGGATCGCAATTCACGGACGGTTCCAGTGACGATTGTGAACTCGATTACCGAGTACAACATCGATTGGGGGGTCATCATGGCCACGGGCATGCTGCTGGCCATTCCACCCATCCTCTTCACATTCTTTGCCTCTCGACAGATTATCACCGGCATGACGGCTGGCGCTGTGAAAGGTTGATGTCGATGCATTGTTCGGTGCTGCTTCTTGCGACAGTTGAGACCAAGCAAGAAGCGATCACCTACTTTACCGCCGCGATGGAGAAGCATGGCGTCCACTGCCATGTGCTCGATCTGTCATTGAATGCGCGCGGCGAGGTTTTGTCGGGCGCCCGCAAGCTGGAATCGATGGCCGAAGTGGCGCGGACCGTGACGGTTGGTGCTCGAGAGGCTATCGCGGCTGGAGCCCGCGCCGCCGTTTCGATTGGCGGGGGCACTGGGGGAGAAATCGCGCTGCAGGTCATGCGCGAATTGCCTTTTGCCTTCCCCAAGATGCTGATCACCACGCTTCCGTTCGATCCACGCTACGCCGTGGCAGATAACGCAATCACCATCGTGCCGACACTTGCCGACATCTGCGGCATGAACCAGCCCCTTCGGCAGGTTCTGGAAAACGCGGCTTCCATGCTGGCAGGGCTTTGCAACACTGCCATCGAGCTGCCCCATGTTTCCGACATTCCGTCCGTTGGCATCACGGCGCTTGGCGCGACGGGTTCTGCTGCTGAAAGCCTGGCTGGACGGTTGGCGTCCATCGGCCAGGAGGCAACGGTTTTTCATGCGAACGGGTTTGGCGGCGCGGCCTATGCGCGCTTTGCCCGGTGTGGAACGTTTCACACCGTGGTGGACATGACATGTCATGAGCTGACGCGCATCCATCTGGCTGGCGCGCATGTCGACATGCCCGATCGGTTCACCGCCGCCCGGGATTGCCGGGTCCCGCAGATTGTTCTTCCCGGCGCGCTTAACTTCATTGGACTGGGTGAGCTGAGCTTGATCCCCGAACACTATCGCTCGCGTCCCCATTACCAGCATTCTGGCTACTTCACGCATGTCCAGGTGACAGCTGATGAGATGGCTCTGGTGGCGAGCAAGCTTGCCGAAGCGGTCAACCCCTCGGAAGCGCCGGTGAAGATGCTGGTGCCCATGGGCGGTTTCTCGCACCAGGATGCGCCCAGCGGCGCCATCGAGTCGCCGCTCCTGCGCAATGTCTTCTGGGAAACCATGAGCGCCAAGCTGGCCGATCACATCACGCTTGAACGTTTGGAGAGCCATATCTGCGACCCGGCAACGGTCGATGCAATCATGGCCCATGTTCGCCCGCACCTACCGAGCCTGCAAGGAAACGACAATGTCCGCGCCTCCCTCTGACACGAAGAAACCTGACCCCAGCGAGTTGGAGGCCAAGAAGGATGCGCTGATCGCAACGGCGCGCCGATGCTTCGAAAGAGGCCTTCAGACCAATGCGGGGGGCAATCTTTCGGTTCGACTGACATCAGCTGATGCGATTGTCATCAAACCGTCGGGTGTGGGGTTCGCCGAATGTACGCCTGACAATCTACAAGTTGCTTATCTGGACGGCACGCTTGAGCCGTCCGCGTTCAAGCCGTCCAAGGACCTGGACTTCCACGCCGATCTCTATCGCATCCGCCGCGATATCAACGCCATCGTGCATTGTCATAGCCCCTGGGCGACCGGCTATGCCTCTGCCGGTATCGAGATACCCTGCCTGACGGTCCAGACCATCGAGAAGATTGGGCGCATGCCACTCATCCCGCTGTCCAAGAACGGCGGTCCGCAGACGGATGTGGAGATTTCCCCGGTGTTTCAGGACACATCGGTGCGGGCGGCGGTACTTGCCAATCACGGGACAATCGGTGTTGGCAAAACGCTGATGGCTGCACAGTATCTGGCGGAGATCATTGAAGAGACCGCCCACATTGCCTTCGTCCGAGATACTCTTCTTGCAGCCCATGGAAAGACCGCTGCAGACTTGCCGCAGTACGGAACGGCGATGGAGGCCAAGGCGGCGGCTGAGTAAAGCCTCGTGTTTTCACCCAGCGCCATCTTGACTCCTAGATCGGCATGAGACCGAAAGCCACGAACGGCCAGATGTCTTTGTTCTCCAATATAAAAAAAGCGGCGCGCAGGCCTCTGGTGGCCGGCGCGCCGCTTTCTCTTTTTGCGGACCTTGCTTGCGGACCGGGAACCCTTCAGGCCCGCTCCGCAATCTGGCTCTGCCGGTCTATTCGGCAGGTGTTGTGGCCGCTGATCCTTCGTCTTCGTCTATGAACGTGGTGGGTAGGCCGTGCTTCTCACGCTGGCTGTCGCGGTAGATTGCGCGCAGCAGCGAGAGGCCCATTAGCACCATGACAAGGCTGAAGGGCAGGGCGCCGAGCACCATCGCGGTTTGGATGGCGCCCAGGCCACCTGCGATGATGAGACCACCCACAACCAGCGCCAGTGCTGCGCCCCAGAACAGGATGTGTGGACGAGCCTTGGGGCCCTCATCTCCAGCAGCGTTGATGGTGTTGATGATCAGCACCGCGCTATCTGCCGAGGTGACGAGATAGGTCAGGAGCAGGATCACCACGATGACCGACATCGCATAGGCCATGCCGTCGCTGAGGATGACGGAGAGCATCGCAAACAGCTGATCGGACTGACCGGCCCCCGCGATGGCGCCGTCGGCAACGCCTGTCAGTTCAAGATCGATGGCTGTGCCACCAACCAGAGCGAACCAGACGAAGCACATGACGGCGGGGATCATCATTGCGCCGAGCACATACTCACGGATGCTTCGTCCCTTTGAAATGCGGGCAAGGAACACGCCGACAAACGGCGCGAATGCGATCCACCAAGCCCAGTAGAAGATGGTCCAGCCACCTTGCCAGCCGGCAAGGGCATCACCGGTCTCCGTGCCGTCAGCGGACCAGACGGTGAAGATGTTACCGGGGATCGACACAAGATAGTCGAAGCTGCCGACGATGCGCGCTTGGGCGCCGAAGAAGGTGGAGCCGAACAGCAGGAAGAAGGCGAGCAGGAAGAAGCTAAGCCCCATATTGATGTTGGACAGCCACTTGATGCCTTTTCCGACACCGGAGAGAGCAGACAGTGTCGACGCGCCCATGATGATCAAAAGCGCAAAAATGATGCCCAACGTCGAAGACGAACGCTCGCCGGCCTCATTGACCGAGTAGAGCCAATCACCGACACCGATGCGCGACAGGCCGGAGATGAACTGCTCCACACCAAAGCCAAGTGTCTGTGCAACGCCCAGGACGGTTGCGACGACAGCAACGACGTCAACAAGGTGCCCGACAGGGCCGGAAAGTTTCTGGCCGAAGATCGGGGTCAGGGCCGAGCGGATCGTAAGCGGTAGGCCACGGCGATAGGAGAAAAAGGCCAGCGCCAGGCCAACAATCGCGTAGCAGGCCCAGGCCGCCAGGCCCCAATGGGTGAAGGACCAAATGTACGCGTCACGCACATTGCCGGCGGTGCTGCCCTCGGTGAGGCCCTGTATCGTCGCCGGGTTAGCAGCAAAGTGATACATGGGTTCAGCGGTTGCAAAGGTGAGCATCCCGATACCGATGCCAGCCCCGAACATCATGGAAAACCATGAGAAGTTGGAAAATTCCGGCTCGTCTTCGTCCGTGCCAAGCTTCATTCGCCCGGCTGTTGGCCATAGGGCCAGCGCAAAGCAGAGAATGAGGAAGAAGGCGACCGAATAGACGTACCAGTAGCTGAACGCGGCCAGTATGATGCTGTTCAATGCACCCAAAACGCCCGCAGCCTGAGCTGCAAAGGCAATCCCCCAGCCGATCAACCCCCCGCCCACTACTTTGCCAGATATCTTAACCTCCTTTCTGAATCCACCATTATACCCACACTTTCCCCCCCGCC